>NZ_JAAKZV010000189.1 GCF_011044975.1 Streptomyces coryli
GGTTCGCATGGTGGTCGTGGCGTACGGGGGACATATCCGCCTGCGGGCACGCTGGCGGGCGGGCTGGTGGCGTGACGGGCCTGGCCTAGAGCCAGTGCATCGGTACGCCCGGTGCCCGGGTGTTGGTCCGGAGGACGACGCCGTGCTTCTGGAGGTACGCCACCGGGTCGATGTCGGAGCCGTAGTCGGGGGTCGTGCGCACCTCGAAGTGCAGGTGCGGGCCTGTGGCATTGCCGGTGGCGCCGGAGAGGCCGAGGCGGGTGCCCGGGCCGACCCAGTCGCCGTGGGAGACGTCCATCCGGGAGAGGTGGGCGTAGAGCACGTATCGGCCGTCGTCCATCCGCACCTTGATGTGATGGCCGTACGAGCCCCAGGTCGACACCTCGTGCACCTGGCCGGGCCCGACGGACTGGACCGGTGTCCCCGTCGGCACGGCCACGTCGACACCGGTGTGGTGCCCGGCGAGCCACAGCGTCCCCGGCTGGCCGTAACGGGCGCTGATCTCGCCGGTCAGCACCGGCTTCGTCCAGGGCGCCTTCGGCCGCGGGCCGAGCCACCGGTCGCCGTCCGGGATGTCCTGACCCGCTACGCCGACGGGCGGCGCGGGTGCGGCGTGCGCCGCGGGGACGGGCAGTACGGCGAGCGCGGCGACGAGCGCGGCGGCGCTGCGCCGGATGATCTTTTCTTTCACGGAACGGAAGGCCACTGACCGGAGGCTAGGTCCGCTGGGGCGATGGACCGGGCAGGCACACGGAAGCTCACACGAACGCTGCAGTGGCGGCCCTCCTATGCAGGGGTGGGCAGTCCCAGGCCCCGCCTGATCGCGATCTCCACGGGTGAGTACGCGCCGTCGCCGTCGGCCCGGTCCAGTTCGTACGGTGCGGCCGGCATCAGGGGTGGCTGGGCCATGAAGCGCGGGCGGGTGCCGTGGTGCGGCTGGGCCGCGTGCACCAGGAACGGGTGGCAGAGGTAGACGTCGCCGGGAGAGCCGGTGGCCAGGGCGACCGGGCGGTGGTCGGACGCCGCCACCAGGTCCGGCGCGATGGCCAGGCCGCTCGCGCCCTCCTCCCCGTACGGCTCCAGCACCTTCGGCACGTCGAGGTGGGAGCCGACCCGGATCCGGGTCGGGGCGTCCTCCTCCCCTACCTCGCTGAAGAGGAACAGCATCAGCAGCGCCCGCCCGCGGGAGCGGAGATTGGTGAAGGGCCAGTCCTCGCCCTCCACCGCGTAGCTTCCCTCGATGTGCCAGCCGGCGTCGTCAGGCTCTTCGGGGTGCGGGAAGCGGAGCGGGAAGGTGCCGAGCGAGTAGCGCGCCTCCCAGCGGCCGGCGCCGGCGAGCAGGTCGTACGCGCGGTGCAGATCCGGGGAGTTGGGGGCGGCGGCGAACGGGCCCTGCGCCATCTCGGGCACCCAGTGCACAGGCTGCGTCCAGGTGGCGGGGTCGTCCGGGTCGCAGCCGGTCTCGCGCCAGAGCAGGCGGGTGCAGTGCTCGGCCACGCGGGGGGCGACGGCGGCTTCGAGCTTGACGTAGCCGTCGCGGAGGAAGCGGGTCACCAGGGTTGTGTCGTCGTACATGGCTCCATCGTGCGGTGGGGTGGGGGGCGGGGACCCGACACTTTCCGCACCGGTTTTCTCAGGTGTGGGGGGTGGGGTCGTTCCTGGTTGAATCGCCGGGACGGGATCTTGGAGGCGAGTGGCGTGCTGGAGCGGCTCAATCAGGCCATGGAGCACATCGAGGGGCAGCTCGCCTCCGGCGGCGCCATCGATGTGGGTGAGCTGGCGCGGGTGGCGGCCACCTCGGAGTATCACCTGCGGCGGATGTTCTCGGCGCTGGCCGGGATGCCGCTGTCGGAGTACATCCGGCGGCGGCGGCTGACCGTGGCGGGGGCGGAGGTGCTGGGCGGGGACGCGACGCTGCTGGAGATCGCGGTGCGATACGGGTACGGGTCGGGTGAGGCCTTTGCGCGGGCGTTCCGGGCGGTGCATGGGGTCGGGCCGGGTGAGGCGCGGCGTACGGGGGCGGAGCTGAGCTCGCAGCCGCGGATGAGCTTTCGGCTTGTCGTGGAGGGGGGTGGCGGCAGCATGCGGTATCGCGTGGTGGAGAAGGCGGGCTTCACGGTGGTGGGGGCGAAGGCGCGGTTGCCGTTGGTGCACTTGGGGCCGAATGAGGCGATGGTCGAGTTCATTCGCGGGGTTGGGGAGCCGGTCAGGGAGCGGCTGGAGGGGCTGTCGGATGGTGAGCCGGAGGGGATTCTCGCGGTGTGCGATGGGCTGGATCCCAGTCGGGCTGAGGGGACGGAGTTCGACTATTACTACGGGGTGATCTCGTCGGCGGAGGTGCCTGAGGGGATGGGCATGTTGCCTGTCGCGGCGGGGACTTGGGCGGTTTTCTCGGTGTCGGGGCCGGTGCCGGAGGCGATTCAGCGGCTGTGGCGGGATGTGTTCATGGAGTGGTTCCCGTCGAATCCGTATCGGAGCCGGGTGGGGCCGGAGATCCTGCGGACGCGGATGGCGGGGGGTGGGAGTGAGGCGGATGCCGAGCTGTGGCTGCCGGTGGAGCGGGAGCAGGCCGGCGGGTGAGCCGGCATCGGATGTCGCAACCCGGACGCAACGTTCCCCGCCCTAGCGTCGCGGCTCTCACACCCACCACGGGAGGGCCGCCCCATGACCCGTTATGCCAACCCCGGTTCCGATGGCGCGATCATGGCGTACGAGAGCCGGTATGACCACTGGATCGGCGGGGAGTATGTGCCGCCGGCCAAGGGTCAGTACTTCGAGAATCCGACGCCCGTCAACGGGCAGCCGTTCACCAGCATCGCCCGCGGTACCGCCGAGGACGTTGAGCGCGCGCTCGATGCCGCGCACGCCGCCGCACCCGCGTGGGGGCGCACCTCCGCCGCCGAGCGGGCCGGGATTCTCAATAAGCTCGCGGATCGGATGGAGGAGAACGCCGAGGCGCTTGCTGTCGCCGAGTCGTGGGAGAACGGGAAGCCTGTTCGCGAGACGCTTGCCGCCGATATCCCGCTTGCCATCGATCACTTCCGGTATTTCGCCGGTGCCATCCGCGCCCAGGAGGGTGGGCTCGCGGAGATCGACAGTGACACCGTCGCGTATCACTTCCATGAGCCGCTCGGTGTCGTCGCGCAGATCATTCCCTGGAACTTCCCCATCCTGATGGCCGTCTGGAAGCTCGCTCCGGCGCTCGCCGCCGGGAACGCGGTCGTCATCAAGCCTGCCGAGCAGACGCCGGCCTCGATCCACTTCTGGCTGAGCCTGGTCGCCGATCTGCTGCCGCCGGGGGTCGTCAATGTGGTCAACGGCTTCGGGGTGGAGGCCGGGAAGCCGCTCGCGTCCAGTCCGCGGGTGGCCAAGGTCGCGTTCACGGGTGAGACGACGACGGGGCGGCTGATCATGCAGTACGCCTCGCAGCACCTGAAGCCGGTCACGCTGGAGCTGGGCGGGAAGAGCCCGAACATCTTCTTCGACGACGTGTCGAGCGCCGATGACGACTTCTATGACAAGGCCCTTGAGGGCTTCACCATGTTCGCGCTCAATCAGGGCGAGGTCTGCACCTGCCCGTCGCGGGCGCTCATCCAGCGGGGTCACTACCGCGAGTTCCTCGACGCCGCCGTCAACCGGACCGAGAAGATCGTCCAGGGGCATCCGCTGGACCCGGCCACGATGATCGGCGCGCAGGCCTCCAACGACCAGCTGGAGAAGATCCTTTCCTACCTCGACATCGGCCGCCAGGAGGGTGCCGAGGTGCTCACCGGCGGCGAGCGGGCAGAGCTGGGCGGGGAGTTGGCGGGCGGCTACTACGTCCGGCCGACGATCCTCGAAGGGCGCAATGACATGCGGGTCTTCCAGGAGGAGATCTTCGGTCCGGTCGTCGCCGTGACGGGGTTCGACGGCTTCGACGACGCCATCTCCCTTGCCAATGACACCCTTTACGGGCTGGGCGCCGGTGTCTGGACCCGGGACGGCAGCACCGCCTACCGGGCCGGGCGCGCCATCCAGGCGGGACGGGTCTGGACGAACTGCTACCACGCCTATCCGGCGCATGCCGCCTTCGGTGGCTACAAGTCCTCGGGGATCGGCCGCGAGAACCACAAGATGATGCTCGATCACTACCAGCAGACCAAGAACCTGCTGGTCAGCTACTCCCCCAAGAAGGTCGGCTTCTTCTGATGGGTACGGGCCCGAGCCGCGTCACGCTCACCCCCGCCGCCGCGCAGCTGATCCGTCAGCTGCGCGGCGTGCACGGGGCGGTGATGTTCCATCAGTCCGGTGGCTGCTGCGACGGCAGTGCGCCGATGTGCTTCCCGGAGGGTGAACTCGTCACCGGCGAGGGCGACGTGCTCGTCGGGGAGCTGGCCGTGGACGGGGTGGACGAGCCGGTCGGGTTCTGGATGTCGGCCGAGCAGTTCGAGCGGTGGCGGCATACGCACCTGACGCTCGATGTCGTCCCGGGGCGTGGCTCCGGCTTTTCGCTGGAGGCGCCGGAGGGCGTGCGGTTCCTGATCCGTTCGCGGCTGCTCACCGCGGAGGAGCTCGAAGGACTCTAGGTGAGCGCCGCCGGCGGCCAGGCGCGGAAGTGCTTCGGCCGCGGCGGCGCGTACGTCCGTATCTTCGAGGTCGTCAGGCCCATCCGGACCAGCGATTCCGCGATCGTGACCGCGGCGGCGACCCCGTCCACGACGGGGACGCCGGTGCGTTCGACCACCGCCTCGGTCAGGCCTGACATCCCGCCGCAGCCCAGGCAGACGACCTCGGCGCGGTCCTGTTCCACGGCGCGCGCCGCCTCCTCGGCGATCGCCTTGACCGCGGCCGCGGGGTCGCGCTCGAGCTCCAGCACGGGCAGGCCGCTGGCCCGTACGGATGCGCAGCGGTCGGCCAAGCCCGCGAGGGCGAGGCGGTCCTCGATGAGCGGCACCGCCCGGTCGAGCGTTGTCACCACCGAGTAGCTGCGGCCGAGGAACTGGGCGGTGGAGGCGGCCGCTTCCGTGATGTCGACGACCGGGACGTCGAGGAGTTCCTGCAGTCCCTCGCGGCCGTGCTCGCCGTATCCCGCCTGGATCACCGCGTCGAAGGGCTCGGCGTAGGCCCGGACGGTCTCCATGACGGCGATCGCGGCCAGGTGGCTCTCGTAGTTGCCCTCGACCGAGTCGGCGCCGAAGAGCGGGGTGAGCGGCACGATCTCGGTGCCGGGCGAGGCGGTGGCCGTCGCCTGCTCGCCGATGGTCTTCGTCATCGACTCGGTGGTGTTGACGTTGACGACGAGGATGCGCATTGCGGGGGTACCTGTTTCTGCTCGTTCAGTGGGCGGACTTCACGCTGGGTACGGCGATGTGCTCGCCGTCGACGTCGTCGGCGGGCATAGCGCTGCGCCCCGGGAGCACCAGGTAGAGCACCCCGGCGAGGATCGCGCCGATGAACCAGGAGAAGCCGGCCATGTCCTCGAAGTAGGGCACGAGCGCGATCACCACGGCGATGGACGCCGACGGCACCAGCGCCGTCACCGCGCGCGGGTTCACGCCCTTCCGGTACGCGTACGACGCCTCCGGGTCCTCGCTGTAGAGGTCGGGGACGTGCACCTTGGTCCGGCGCAGCAGCCAGTAGTCGGCCATCACGATGCCGAAGGCCGGGCCGAGGAGGGCGCCGAGGCCGCCGAGGAAGTAGTCGACGACGACCGGGCTGTTGTAGAGGTTCCAGGGCAGGATGAGCAGCCCGATGACGGCGCTGACGATCGCTGCCTTGCGGAAGTCCAGCTTGCGCGGGAAGAGGTTGACCAGCGAGTAGACCGGCGCCACGAAGTTCGCCATCAGGTTGACCGCGACGGTCAGCAGGATGAGGGCGAGCGAGGCGAGCGCCAGCAGCGGCGTGTTCGGGATCTGCTGCACGATGTCGGCCGGGTCGGTGATCACCTTGCCGTCGAGCCGGAACTGGGCGCCGGAGAGCACGACCACGATGCCGGCGAAGAACAGCATGTTCACCGGGATGCCGATGAGATTGCCCACCAGGATCGACCGGTTGCTCTTCGCGGACCGGGTGAAGTCGCAGAAGTTGAGCACGAAGGTGCCGTAGATGACCACCCACAGCGCGGCGGCCTCCAGGATGTGCACGATGCGGGCGCCGCCCGTGTACGGGTCGCCGGCGTCCATCGCGATCGACCAGTCGACCCGGCTGAGCATCCATACGGCGAGCGCCACGAAGGTGATCAGGACGGCGGGCGCGGCGATGGCGACGTACTTGCGGATCACGTCCATGCCGTAGCTGACGATCAGCACCTGGACGATCCAGAGGGCCAGGAAGGACACCCAGCCGAGGCCGTCGAGGCCGAGGATCGAGGTGTCCTGCCAGGAGGCGAGGCCCGGCATCAGGTCCACGAGCAGCGCGGACAGCACCAGCGCGGCTAGGTAGGTCTGGATGCCGAACCAGGCGATCGCGACGCCGCCGCGGATCACCGCGGGTATCTGCGCGCCGCGGACGCCGAAGGCGATGCGGCTCATCACCGGGAAGGGGACGCCGGTCTTCGAGCCCATGTAGCCGGAGAGGCTCAGCAGCGCGAAGAGGAAGACGGAGGCGAGGACGAAGGCCGCCAGGATGTCCCAGACGCCCATGCCGAGCGCGAACAGGCCGATGGCGAAGGCGTAGTTGCCGAGGCTGTGCACGTCGTTGGCCCACAGCGTGAAGACGTTGTAGCCGCTCCAGTTGCGGCCGGCCTTCTTGGTGGGGGCCAGGTCCGGGCTGTACAGCCGCGGGCTGACGTGCGGCGGCGTCCCGTCCGTACGCACCGCTTCCTGCGCTGTGGTCATCCTCGACCACCTTCCTGATTTCGGTATCCGAAATCGCGTTTCCAAGGAGGGGTGACCGGGACGCTACGGGCGTACGAACGGATGGGTCAATGAGATGAGACTCACATTTGGTATCCCAAAAGGATGTCGGGCTCTAGCGGAGTTCCGTCTTCCGGGGAAGGAAGGCCGCCGCGACGAGGCCGCCCAGGCCGATGACGGCGAGCACGATCATGGCTCCCATATACGCGCCGACCTTCGGGTCGGCGACGATGACGGTGCCGGCGATCGCCGTGCCGAGCGCGGACCCGAGGTTGGACACGCTGCGGGACAGGCCGGAGATCTCGCTCTGCTCGTCCTCGGGGAAGCTGGACTGCACCACATTGACCGACGGGGTCAGCATGGCGCCGATGCCCAGGCCGATCAGCAGCAGTCCCGGCAGCATCGCCCAGACGCTCTCCGAACCGCTCGCCAGGACGAGCAGGACGACGATGCCGCCGAGGGTGCCGGCGAAGCCCGCCATGATCAGGGTCCGCTGCGCGTAGCGCTTCGCGAAGCGCTCGGCGCAGAGCGAGGTCACGAGGAGACCGACGGTGGCCGCCGTGAAGATCGCCCCGGTGTGGATCGCGTCGTAGCCGCGCACCACCTGCAGATAGGCCGACACCACGAAGGACGTCCCCAGGAGAACCAGCCACTGCACGTGCTGGGTGACGAGGCCGAGATTGGACGTCACATCGCGGAACAGACTGGTGGACAGGAGCGGTTCCACGCCGGAGCGCTCCTTGGCCCGTATCCACAGGAAGAACCACAGCAGCATCAGGGCACCGGCCAGCAGCAGCCCGGCCATGACCCAGACGTTGTCGTCGGCGGCGAGGATGCCCATGACGAGGCAGACGAGGCCGACCGCCGAGAGGATCGCGCCACCGGTGTCGAAGGAGCGCGTCGGGTCCGCGGGCAGCGGGTCCTCGATCCGGCGGGTGAGCAGGATGATGACCACGATCACGAGCGCCTGGAAGACAAAGGCCCACCGCCAGCTCAGCGCCGAGCTGATGAGTCCGCCGATCAGCGGGCCCGCGGCGGCGCCGATGCCGCCCAGCGCCATGATGGCGCCGAACGCCTTGGCGCGGGACGCGACATCCGTGAACAGCACCGTGGCGAGGATGTAGACGGGCGGGATCAGCAGGGCCGTGCCGATGCCCTCCAGGATCGAGTTGCCGAGGATGAGGATGCCCAGGCCGGGGGCGGCCGCGCTGATCAGGGCGCCGATGCCGTACACGATGAGGCCTGCCATGAGGCAGCGCTTACGGCCGTAGCGGTCGGTCAGCTTGCCGCCGGGAATCATCAGCGCCGCCATCACCAGCAGGAAGATGGTGATCGCGACCTGCACCCCTTGCACGGTGGTGTCGAGGTCCTTGCTGATGTCGTTGATCATCACGTTCATGTTGGAGCCGGCGAAGCTGCAGATGAACTGGGCGAGGGCGAGCGGCGCGAGCACCTGCCGGGCCGTGCTCGGCGTACGCGCTGAGCCGCTTGCTGCGGTGGGCTTGGCCGACACCGGCCCTCACCTCATCTCCTGAGCCGAATTCCGCCCATCCTTGCGAGCCGGGCGGCCGCCGTCGTCACCCGCTGCGGGTGACGACGGAGGCGGTCCGGGACGGGATCCTCGGGCCTAGCTGTGCGTCACGGCACCCGATCCGGATACGGAGGTCCTGCCATGGCCAGCGTGCGCGGCACACCGCCCGGACTGCGGACGCTCTCGGGTTACCGACGTGCGTGGCTCGCCAAGGACGTCGTCGCGGGGGTCGTCCTCACCACGCTGCTGGTGCCGCAGGGCATGGCGTACGCGGAGCTGGCGGGGCTGCCGCCGATCACCGGCCTGTACACCTCGGTGCTGTGCCTGCTGGCCTACGCGGTCTTCGGCCCGTCCCGGATCCTGGTGCTCGGCCCGGACTCCTCGCTCGGTCCGATGATCGCGGCGACGGTGCTGCCGCTGGTCGTCGCCGACGGGGATCCCGAACGGGCGGTCGCGCTCGCCTCGATGCTCGCCCTGATGGTCGGGGCGATCACGCTGCTGGCCGGGGTCGCGAAGCTCGGCTTCATCGCCGATCTGATCTCCAAGCCGACCATGATCGGCTACATGAACGGGCTGGCGCTGACCATTCTGATCGGCCAGCTGCCGAAGCTGTTCGGCTTCAGCACGGACGCCGACGGGCTGCTCGAGGAGATCGCCGACTTCGCGACCGGGCTGGCCGACGGGAAGACCGTGCCCGCCGCCCTCGCGGTCGGGGCGGGCGGGATCGTGCTGGTCCTGGCCGTGCAGCGCTGGCTGGCCAAGGTGCCGGCGGTGCTCGTGATGGTGGTCCTCGCGATGGCCGCGTCGGCGGTCTTCGACCTCGGCGAGCACGACGTCAAGCTGGTGGGCGAACTACCCGAAGGGCTGCCGCCGTTCACCATCCCCGACATCCGCTTCGACGACCTCGCGCCGCTGTTCATCGGGGCGCTCGGCATCGCCCTGGTGTCCCTCGCCGACACGATCTCGAACGCGTCGGCGTTCGCCGCCCGTACCGGCCAGCAGGTGCGCGGCAGCGACGAGATGGTCGCGATCGGCTCCGCGAATCTGGCGGCCGGGCTGTTCCAGGGCTTTCCGGTCAGCACCAGCGGGTCGCGGACCGCGGTGGCCGAACGGGCGGGCGCGAAGTCCCAGATCACCGGGGTGGTCGGGGCCCTGCTGATCGTCCTGATGCTGGTGTTCGTGCCCGGGCTCTTCCGCAGCCTGCCGCAGCCGGCGCTCGCCGCCGTGGTCATCACGGCGTCGCTGTCGCTGGCCGACTTCGCGGGGACGCGGCGGCTGTGGCGCCAGCGCAAGGCGGAGTTCCTGCTGTCCGTCGCGGCCTTCCTCGGCGTGGCGCTGCTCGGTGTGCTGCCCGGGATCGCGATCGCGGTCGGCCTCTCCATCCTCAACGTCTTCCGGCGGGCCTGGTGGCCGTACAACGCGGTGCTCGGCCGGGTGCCGGGCCTCGAGGGCTACCACGACATCCGCTCCTACCCGGAAGCCGGGCGGCTGCCGGGCCTGGTGATCCTCCGCTTCGACGCCCCGCTGTTCTTCGCCAACGCCAAGTCCTTCCGCGGCGAGGTGATGCGCCTGGCCCGGGACGAGCCGCAGCCCCGCTGGATCCTGATCGCGGCCGAGCCCATCACCGACGTGGACACCACGGCGGCCGATGTCCTGGAGGAACTCGACCGGACCCTCAACGAGCTCGGCATCAGCCTGGTGTTCGCCGAGCTCAAGGACCCGGTGCGACGCAAGGTCGAACGCTACGAGCTCACCCGCACCATCGATCCGGACCACTTCTTCCCCACCGTCGAAGCGGCCGTCACGGCCTATCGGGCGGGGGCGGACACGGAGTGGAGCGTCGCCGAATCATCCGCTGGGGGTGAGCCGGACCGTACGGCATGACGGGATGCTCTGTCCCCGTCCAAGCGACTCGCAGGAGGAGGCCCGGACATGACCGATCAGCAAACCAACCCGGGGCAGAGCGGCTCCGGCGCCCCGGAACCGAAGCCCCACATGAGTGTGGTCAGCCTTGGAGGTGTGGTCTTCGCCGTCCTGATCCTGACGATCGTCGGCGCCTTCCACATGATCGCCGGGCTCGCCACGATCCTCGACAGCAACTACACCCCAGAACAGGAGGATTACGCCCTCGACTTCGATGTCGCATGGCGCGGCTGGATCCAGATGATCTCCGGCGTCGTCATTCTCGCGGCGGCGTTCCTCATCTTCAGCGGCCGCACCTGGGCGCGCGCCGTCGGCATCGGGGTCGCCGTGCTCAGCGCACTGGAGAACTTCCTCTTCGTACCGCACCACCCGTTCTGGTCCGCGATCGTCATCGTTCTCGACGTCCTGGTGATCTGGTCGCTGGCGACGTACGGACACCGGGAGGCGCACAAGGCTTACGGGGCGCCCCTGTAGGTGAGGCGGCCGAGCTGCCGCCAGTCCAGCGGGGGGCGGGCCCGGCGCACGCCCGGGCGGTGCCGGGGCACGAGCACACGCAGGGCCAGGGGGCGGATCTCGCAGCGAACGGGCACCCGCAGCTGGAGCGCCTCGCCGTCCACGCCGACCGGAATCACGTCCCGGTCGGCGTCGACGACCACGTCCGCCGCGGTCGTCCGGGTCGTGCCGGTGGACCGGCGGCCCCGTAGCAGGCCCGCGGCCTGAGCCGCGTTGGAAACGTTCACTCCCACGCATCCCAGTTCGCCGCCGTCCAGTCGCGCGCGGCGGCCCAGGCCTGCGATGTCGCCTGTCCCGTACGGGTTGTTGCTCACCAGCAGGGCCTGCGGGGCGTCGTACGTGTGCGGGCCTGCGCGGGCGGTGAGCACCGCGCCTTCGCGCCCCACGAGCATGTCGGGGAGCAGTTCCAGGGTGGTGCGGGTCTTGCCGTCGCGGTACGCGGGGCTCTGCACCACCTCGGCGTAGGCCCCGAACGACACGTTGTTGACGAACGGCCTGCCGGCCGCCCGGCCGAGGTCGACGTGGAGTTCCACGCCGTCCCGCAGGGCGTCGAGGGCCGCGGCCGGGTCGTCCCGGTCGAGGCCCAGGTCGAGCGCGAAGTGGTTGCGCGTACCGGCCGGGATCACCAGGAAGGGCAGGCCCAGGTCGGCGGCGACGTCGGCGACCAGCGCCTGGGTGCCGTCGCCTCCGGCGACCCCGAGCAGGTCCGCGCCCTGCGCTGCGGCCTTGCGGGCCGTCTCGGCCACGTCGATGTGCTCCGGGCCTTCGAGGAGCAGGACCTCGGCGCCCAGGGCCGCGGCCTTGTCCCGCAGCGCGAACCGCTCGACCTTCCCGCCGCCGGAGCGGGGATTCATGATCAGGAAGGGGTGCCGGATCCCGGGCGGCGGATGCTCGGCCATCGGAGCCGCCGAGCCCTCCCGCGCGGCCGCGGCGGCGTCCTCCCGCCGCATGAGCGCGGCGCGGCCGGCGCCGGCCGCGACCAGCCACAGCCCGCCCGACACGGCGACCACCCACGCCAGATGGGCCCGGGTGTACTCCAGCACGATCCAGGCCGGGGCGGCGAGGGCGAGGACCGCGGCCAGCCACCGCAGCACGCCCCGTCGCGTGAGGATCCACCAGACCGCCACGGCGGTGACCGCGAGCCCCGCGAGTCCGACGGCCAGCAGGCCGAAGGTCCGCAGGCCGGCGAAGACCACCGGCACCGCGAACGCCCCCGCGGCGGCGGCCAGCGAGGCGCGCGCCAGCCACCGCTCCCGTCCCGGGACCGCCCGCTCAGCCACGGTCGGCCTCGAACGAGAAGATATGGCTGCCCCAGGCGTCGAGGTCGGTGTAGAGGCCGGAGGCGAGCAGTTCATCGCCGCCACGCTCGTACCGTGCCCCGTCCACGAGGTCGGTCAACTGCCAGGATGTGCCGGTCAGTTCCTCCCAGGGCAGCCGGACCATGGCCTGGGCCCGCCCGCCGGACAGGTTGACCACGATCACATGCCGGCCCGCCTCCCCCGACCAGCACCAGGCGAGCAGCGACTCGTGCGTGGGGTTATCGGGCCAGCCGTCGCAGCCGAGGAGCTGCCAGTCGCCCGTGCGCATCCGGCTCTCGTGGACGCGGGCGAGGAGCCGCTCGTGGAAGACCCGCTGCGCCTCGTCCGGCGCCTCGTCGGGACGCCGGGTCAGGAAGACGGGCAGCTGCGTGCGGCGCCCGGTGAACTGGCCCTCGTGCCACAGCGTGGCCCCCGGCAGGGTGGCGATGAGCGTGGCCGCGGCCCGCTCCTTTGCGGCGCCCAGGGTCGTGGCGGCGCGGGGTTCGTCGTGGTTTTCCAGGAAGCGGACCAGATGGCGCTGGTAGCCGGTGTCCGCCTGGAGATGGCCGCGCACCGACGCGGGGCTCTCGTTGACCAGCCGGTCGTAGAGGCGCTTGTCGTAGCAGAAGTCGAAGCCCTGCTGCTGCAGGTCCCATTCGAGGTCCCAGTACGCCTCGGCGACGAAGGTCATGCCGGGGTGCCGCTCGCGTACGGCGGCAAGGACCGTCGGCCAGAAGTCCCGCTCCGGGACCGGCCCGGCCCGCTCACCCCAGGTCCTGCCGAAGACGTCGTTGATCATCAGCATCGCCATGTCGCAGCGGACCCCGTCGCACATGTCGCCGATGTCCCGCAGGACGTCGGCGGTCGCCGTACGCAGCGACTCGCTGTACGCGTTGAGCTGGACCACATCGGGCCAGGGCGCGAAGTAGGGGTCGCGGCCCCGCGCGTACACCTGGCCGCCCTTCTCGTAGTACGCGGCCGGGTCCCGCTCCAGGTCGTCCCGGTCGCCGCGGACGAAGTAGCCGGGGTGCTCGGCGAGCCAGGGGCTGTCAGGGGCCACGTGGTTGGGCACGTAGTCGAGGAGCAGGCCGACGCCGCGCCGGTCGAGTTCCGCCCGCGCCACGGCGAGGCCCGCGGCGCCGCCGATGCGCTCGTCGACGGCGTAGCGGCGGATGCAGTACGGCGATCCGGCGATGTCCGCCTCGCCCGCGTCCGGCAGCGCGCCGGTGAACGCGGCGCGCAGGGCCGGGTCGGCCAGCGCGATGCCCAGCCCTTCGGCGCTGCGTTCCCATACGCCCATCAGCCAGACGGCGTCGACGCCGTGCGGGGTGATCTCGTCCCAGGCGTCCTTCGATACGTCGCCCAGGCCCACCGGGCGGCCGGTGCGGCGGGCCAGCTCGCCCAGCCACACCCACGTGTTGACCTCATGGATCACCGGTTGCGGTGGCAGCGTGCTCATGATGTCCGCCCTCCGGGCCGGGTGAGGTAGTCCTCGGGCGACACCCGCCCGAAGAAGACCATCAGGGTGGCGACCAGGCCGGTCCAGCCGGTCTGGTGGGCGGCGCCGATGCCCGCGCCGTTGTCGCCGTGGAAGTACTCGTGGAAGGAGATCAGGTCGCGCCAGTTCGGGTCGCTCTGGAACTTCTCCTGGCCTCCGTAGACCGGGCGGCGCCCGTCGTCGTCGCGCAGGAAGATGCGGCCGAGCCGGTCGGAGATCTCGTTGGCGACCTCGAAGAGGTTCATCCGGGTGCCGGAACCGGTGGGGCACTCGACGGTGAAGTCGTCGCCGTAGAAGGCGTAGAGGTTGAGCAGGGCGCGGATGACCAGGGCGTTCATCGGGAACCACACCGGGCCGCGCCAGTTGGAGTTGCCGCCGAACATGCCGGAGTCCGACTCGGCGGGGAGGTAGCCGACGCGCAGCTCCTCGCCGTTCACGTAGAAGCTGTAGGGGTGCTCCGCGTGGTGCCGGGACAGGGCCCTGATGCCGTACGGGCTGAGGAACTCCCCCTCGTCGAGGAGATGGCCGAGGACGCGGATCAGCTTCTTCTCGTCCACGACCGACAGCAGCCGCGGGCCGCCCGCCTTGCCCGACTGGGCCGCCGCGAGGGTCGCGTTCAGCGAGGGGTGCCGGTGCCCGAACTCCTTGAGGCGTTCGATGAGATGCGGCATGCCGGCGAGCTGGTCGGACCGGAACACGGTCGACGCGCACAGCGGCAGCAGGCCCACCATGGAGCGGACCTTGAGCCGCGTCGCCTGGCCGTCGGGCAGCCGCAGCACGTCGTAGAAGAAGCCGTCCTCCTCGTCCCAGAGTTCGTCGCCGCGCTCGCCGATCCGGTCCATGGACGCGGAGATCCACATGAAGTGCTCGGCGAACTTGACCATGAGGCCCTCGTACGAGGGATTGTGCTGGGCCAGCCGCCCGGCGATCTGCAGCATGGTCTGGCAGTAGAGCGCCATCCACGCGGTGCCGTCGGCCTGCTCCAGCTGGCCGCCGGTGGGCAGGGCCGCGCTGCGGTCGAAGACGCCGATGTTGTCGAGGCCGAGGAAGCCGCCCTGGAAGACGTTGTGGCCGTTCGGGTCCTTGCGGTTGACCCACCAGGTGAAGTTGGTGAGCAGCTTCTGGAAGGTGCGCTCCAGGAAGGCCTCGTCGGAGTGGCCAGTCAGGCGCTCCTCGATCATGTGGACGAAGTACGCGGCCCAGGCGTGGACGGGCGGGTTGACGTCGCCGAAGTTCCACTCGTACGCCGGGATCTGCCCGTTGGGGTGCAGATAGGCGTCGTTGAGGAGCAGTTCGAGCTGCTGCTTTGCGAAGCCCGTATCGACCACGGCGAGCGCGACCGTGTGGAACGCCAGGTCCCAGGCCGCGAACCACGGGTACTCCCACTTGTCCGGCATGGACAGGATGGAGTCGCTGACCATGTGGAACCACTCGCGGTTGCGGACGTCGGTGGCCTCCGGGCTCCACGGGTCGAGGCCGTGCTCGGCCAGCCACTGCTCCAGGTCGAAGTAGTAGTACTGCTTGCTCCAGAGCATACCGGCGAGCGCCTGGCGCAGCACGCGGGCCTGGTCCTCGCCGAGCGCCGGCGGGGTCAGGTCGGCGTAGAAGGCGTCGGCCTCCTTGCGGCGGTTCCCCAGGATCGTCTCGAAGCCGCGGCCCAGGGCGGCGTCCGCCCCCTCGGGGGCGAGCCGCAGGCGTATGGATGCCGAACCGCCGGCGGGCACCGTGAGGGTGTAGTGGGCGGCGGCCTTGGTGCCGGTGCGCTCGGGGTTCACCGCGCCGGTTTCGCCGTTGACGACGCAGCGGCCGATGCCGTCCTTGACGTAGGGCGAGGCGTTGGCGGAGCCGAAGATGCGCTCGCGGTTGGTCTCGTTCTCGGTGAAGAGGAGGGGGGTGTTGCCCTGTAAGTGCAGGTCGTGGGTGCCGAGTTCGGGGTGGGTCGCGCGTATGACCGCGGTGTCCTTGGTGGCTGGGATGGCGGCCAGGGTCGGCTTGGTCGCGGCGGGCGCGTCGTCAGTCCAGGACCAGGTGTTGCGGAACCAGAGGGTCGGCAGCAGATGGAGTTCGGCTTCGTCGGGGCCGCGGTTCTCGACGGTGATCTTCATCAGTACGTCGTCGGGGCTCGCCTTGGCGTATTCGGCGGTCACGTCGAAGTAGCGGTCGGCGTCGAAGATCCCGGTGTCGAGCAGCTCGTACTCGAAATCCTCGCGGCCTCGGGCTCCGTTGGTCTCCAGGAGATCGTTGTACGGGAACTCCCCCTGCGGGTACTTGTACTGGTAGCGCATATACGAGTGGGTCGGCGTGCTGTCGACGTAGAAGTAGTACTCCTTGACGTCCTCGCCGTGGTTCCCCTCGCCGTTGGTGAGCCCGAACGCCCGCTCCTTCAGGATCGGGTCGCGTCCGTTCCACAGCGCCAGGGCGAAGCACAGCCGCTGCTTGTCGTCGCTGATACCGCCCAGGCCGTCCTCACCCCAGCGGTACGCGCGGGAGCGCGCGTGATCGTGCGGGAAGTAGGCCCAGGCGTCGCCGCCTTCGCTGTAGTCCTCGCGGACGGTGCCCCACTGGCGCTCGCTGAGATACGGCCCCCAGCGCCGCCACGCCTCGCCTTCCCGGCCGGTCAGTGCGGTGCGCTGGTGTTCCGTCCGGGGCTTCTTCTGCGCGTTCATCGGCGTCCTCCTGCCGGTTGACTGCGCTGCCGCTGCTGCAGACGCAGCCTTCCGGCCGGGGCGCCGCACTGCCTCACCTGCCGCGGGTGATACGGGCGGGGGTGAGCGGGAGCATCC
>NZ_JAAKZV010000018.1 GCF_011044975.1 Streptomyces coryli
GGGTATTGCGGGCGCTGCGGGTGTTGGGGGTCCTGCGGGCGCACCGGGCGCCCGGAGCGCGCCGGGCGCGACGACCATCCCGCCCGTGCCGTCCGCCCCGCCCGTGATCGGCTTCCTTCAGGGCCCGGCCGGCGACGCCAGCCCCCGTTCGCTGCGCCGTGCGCGGGACTTCGCCGAGGTGGCGCGGTTCGGCGCGGTGCTGGCCGGGCCGATCCTGCGCGCCCTGCACGACGACGCCCGGCCGCTGCCGCCCGGGGCGGCTCCGCAGGTGCTGCGCGACACCGTCGAACTGCCCGTGCGCCCTCGTCCCACCGCCGCCGACGCCGCGCGCGAACTCGCCACCGCCGAGGCCGGGTTCCAGCCCCTGGCCGACACTCCCCAGACGCCGGCCGCACGGATCGCGGCCACCCGGCTGGACGGCGCCCGCCGCCAGGTCCGCATGGCGGAGGCGGAGCTGCCGGACACGCTTGAGCTGCCGATCAGCGTGGTCACCTTCGGCGGCCTCGCCTGGGTGCACCTGCCGGTGGAGCTGACCGCCGCCCTCGCCGAACGCATCCTCAAGGCCGGCGACCCGGCCGCCGGCACGCGCGTGGTGGGCTACAGCGACGGCTATTTCGGTTACGTGACCGAGCCGGAAGCGCACGAGCTGGATACGTACGAGGCCCTGAGCAGTCTCTTCACCCCCGAGGCCGGCGAGCGGCTGGTCGCCGCCGCGACGGCGCTGCTGGAGCGAGCGGTCCGCGACCGGCCGCGGCTAGGATGATCCGCTGCAAGGTCATCGTCGTCCGCTGGAGAGATTCCGCATGGTCACCGTGGGTGTCGTCGGGCCGCACGACCTGACGGCGTCGACCTGCAAGGTTGTGGAGGCCACGCCCGGCGTCACGCCCGTCGCCCTCCCGTACCGCGCGGAGACGCAGGCCGCGGACGTCGTACGCGATGCACCGGCGGATGTGGACGTGTGGCTGTTCACGGGCGTCATGCCGTACGAGGCGGCAGCGGCGGCCGGGCTGCTCGACCGGCCGGCCGCTTACGTCGCCTACTCGGGCGCGACCCTCCTCAACGCGGTCATTCAGCTGATGCGGGACGGTCTCGACCCGTCCTCATTCAGCATCGACATCCTCGAAGCCGCGCAGGTGGAGGAGACCCTGAAGGAGGCGGGCATCGGCACGGCGGGCGTCCGCGTCCTGCCGTATCGCCGCGGGCTGACCGCCGCCGACATCGTGGCGTTCCACCGGGAGTGCGCGGCGGACGGTGCCGGGGCCGCCATCACGTGTCTGCGGTCCGCCTACGGCACGCTGCGGAACGAGACCACGGCGATCCGGCTGGCGCCGTCGATCCACTCGGTCCGCTACGCGCTGCAGCAGCTGCTCGTCGCGGTGGGCGAGGCGCGCTCCGGCGACGCGCAGGTGGCGGTCGGGCTGTGCGAGGCGCCGGCGGGGGCCGAGGAGGATCTGCGGCGCGAGGCGGCCGGGCTCGGCGGGACCGTGGTGCCCGCGGGGGACGGCCGATTCCTGATCTTCACCACCCGGGGGCCGCTGGAGGCCGCGGCCGCGGGCTTCACGGAACTGCCGATGGTCGCGCAACTCGGCGCGGCCCACGGGCGGATCCGGCTCGGCTTCGGGGTCGGGGCTACGGCAGCCGAGGCCGAGACGCTAGCCCGGCGCGCGCTCGGCCGGGCCGGGAGCCTGGAGAGGTCGGCGGCGGTGGTCTCGCTGCGCAACGACATCGACCTCACGCTGTCGGGCGCCGCCGCGCGTTCCCAGAAACGGCCCTCCCTGTCGCTGCTGAGTGAGCGCGCGGGACTGTCGAAGGCCACCCTCGTGCGGCTGCAGGAGATGCTCGCCGCGCAGGACGAACCGACGGTCACCACCCGCTCGGTCGCCGCCGCGCTGGGCGTACAGCAGCGGACCGCGCGCCGGCTGCTCAATCGCCTGGAGCGGGCGGGTGCCGCCCGTCCGACCGGGCGGCAGGGCCTCGAGGGCAGCGGCCGTCCGCTGGTTACGTACCGGCTGCATCTTTAGATCTTGACTTCACTGCGTGCCGCGTGTTGGCTAATTACGGTCCTAGCCGAAATTAAGCGCGAGGGGTGTCGAGTGATCGAAGAGACGACTGCCGCAGCGGACTTGGCCGACACCTATGCCGCGACCGCGCTGGCCCAGCTCGGCCGCGTGGTCGAGCTGCAGCGCGACGCCATCGCCGCCGGGGGAGCGGCCATCGCCGGGGCCCTTGCCTCGGGCGGCATCCTGCATGCGTACGGGACGGGGCACTCGCGCAGCGTGGCACTTGAGCTGGTCGCGCGGGCCGGCGGCCTGATCCCCACCAATCTGCTCGCCATCAAGGACCTGGTGCTGTGGGGCGACCGGCCGCCGGAATCGATCCGCGATCCGAAGCTGGAGCGCGAATCCGGCGTCGCCGAGGCCGTGCTCGGTCTGCACGACGTGCGGGCAGGCGATGTCATGGTCATCGCGTCCAACTCCGGGCTCAACCCCGCCATTGTCGAGATGGCGCGGCTGGTGCGGGACCGGTCGGTGCCGGTGATCGCCATCGGCTCGGTCGAGCACAGCCGGACGATGGCCAGTCGGGATGCTTCGGGGACGTCGCTCTTCGACAATGCGGATGTCGTCGTGGACACCCTCACGCCGGCGGGGGACGCGGTCGTCCCTCTGCCGAGCGGCGGGTACGCCTGCGGTACGTCGACGCTGAGCGCTGTGCTTGCCGCCCAGTTGCTGGTCGCCCGCGCGATCGAGGAGCTCGAGCGGAAGGGCGTGCACATCCCCGTCTACCGCTCGATGAACACCAGCGGCGCCGACGCCCCGAACGCGGAGGCGGAGCGCGCGTGGGCCGGGCGGCTGCGGCCGGTCGAGGCCTGAGCGCTGGTGGACGAAAGGATCGTAGTCGCCGTCGACCAGGGCAAGTCGGGTACGCGCGCCGCTGCTTGCGCAGGTGACGGCGAGCGTCGCCAGGCTGTTGCCGCCGGCGCTGAGCCCGGCACCACCGGGGTCCACGGCGTTGTCGCCGCGGTCGCGGGGCTTCGGCTTCCGCGTCGTCCACCCGACGTGGTGGCCGTCGGCACCACTGCGGCACCCGCGGGTCCTGACGAGCGCGGCGAGCTGGCCCGGCTGCTACGGCACAGGCTGGGCGCGCGCCGGGTCCTCGTCGCCGAGGATTCCGTTACGGCCCATCTCGGCGCCCTCGGCGGGGCGCCCGGGGTCGTGGTGTCCGCCGGGACGGGCGCCGTTGCGATGTGGTCGGACGGCCAACGGTGCGTCCGCGTGGACGGGTTGGGTCCGATTCTGGGGGATCACGGCAGTGGTGCGGACATCGGGCGCGCCGGCCTGCGCGCGGCCTTCTCCGCCGCCGAGGGCCGCGGCCCCGCGACCGCCCTGGTGGAGCCGGCGCGGCAGCACCTAGGCGGGCTCGGCCTGGACGGCGCCCGGCGGCTGCACGCGTCCTCCAGCCCCACCGAACTCGTCTCGGCCTTCGCGATCGCCGTGCTACGCGCCGCCGGGGAAGGCGACGCGGTGGCCGCCGAGATCGCCGCCCGCGCCGCCGACGCTCTCGCCACCAGCGCGGCACTGGCCGCGGAGCCCGGCCTGGCCGCCGACCCCGCACCCGCGCGCCCGCGGTGCTGCGCCGTAGGACGTCTCATGCGCAGCGAGGCGCTCGCCGCCGCCTTCACCCGGCGGGCCACCGAGTTGGGCCTCACCGTGGCCGCCCCCCACGCCGACGCCCTCGCCGGCGCCATGCTGCTCGCCACGAACGGCCCCGGCCCGGCCTTCGCTGACCTCGTGGGGGCGGCCGGCCACTGAACTCCCCCCCCCCCGTCCGGGCGCCGGCGACCCCGGGGTATCGAGGGCTGCCGCGGATGCGCGGGGCCGCCGCCTTCTGCTTCACCGCCGCCGCAGCGCCAGCTAGTACCACTTCACCTCGAGCAGCTTCCCGCCCTGGACGTAGAACTTGTTCGGTCCCGGTGACACGGCCGCGAAGGACGTTTTGTAGTTCGGGCCCGTGTCGGTGAGGGTGTCCGGATCGATGCGCCTCGTCATCCCGTTGGTCGTGTAGATGGCGTTGTCGCCGGGGTCGTACGCCATGTTCACCGCTCGCGGCTGGAAGTTGGTCACGGTGTCCCAGGCGTACGGGAACTGCTCCACCGAGCGGAGCAGTTTCCCGGAGGCCGGGTCCAGCTCGAAGACCGTGCCGTAGGACTGGCCGAAGAGCCGGCCCTGGCCGTCGAAGGTGAGGCCGGCGATGCCCTGCTCCTTCGGGAGTGGCGTGGACCGCCAGCGGACCTCGCCGGATGCCGCGTCCAGGGCGAAGGCCTGGCCGGGGTGCTTGGAGCCGTCGGCGTTGCAGCAGCCGAGGGTGCCGCCGTAGACGGTGCCGTCGCGGTAGGTCAGCGCGGAGATCTGGTTCGCGCCCGTGGCCAGGCCCGAGGTCCAGGTGCGCTTCTCGCCCGTCGCCGGGTCGTAGAGGGTGACCGCGCCGTTGGCCTGGCTGTTCTTGGGGGAGGTGCCCACGGCGACGTAGCGGCCGGCGCTGACGACCGTCCATGGTCGTTCCTGGCCCTCGGACTTGAGGTCAAACAGGAGCTTGGGGTTGGTGGCCCCGTAAGGCTTGGCCGGGTCGTACTCCCAGAGCTGGGCGTTCGGGTAGACCCCGAAGTACATCTTCCCGTCGTGCGCGCCCATCCCCTCGATCTGGTGGGCGTACGGGTGGGTCTGCCACTTGGTGGTCGCCGGGTCGTACACGGCCAGGCCGCCCTGGAAGTAGCCGCCCGCGTAGATCCGCCCGTCCGGGCCCTTCGCGAGGGACCGTGGTGCGGTCGGCGTCCCCCTCAGGCCATCCAGATGGCCGAAGGTGCCGGTCTTCGTCACGGTGTCGTAGCGCCAGAGATCGCCGCCCGACGTGGCGCCGACGATGGTCTCGTGGCCGGTCGCCGGATCGGTCACCCGGCCCAGGCCCTTTCCGGCGCCGAGGCCGCCCTTGTCGGCCTGTTCGGTGCCGCCCTTGAAGCCGGTCCCGGTCAGGACACCGCGCTTCGGGTCGTAGCGCTTCAGCTCGCCCGAGTCGACGAGGTATACCTGGCCCTGATCATCCGCGGAGGTGATCGTCTGGCCGCCGTAGCCCGCGATCTTGTGCTCCCACTCCAGGGTCTTGAGGTTGAGCACCCACCCGACCGAGGCGGAGGTGCCGCCGGAGAAGAGGACGTAGAGATAGCCGCCCTCGTTCTCGAGCTGGTAGGCGTACTTGTCGGTGGGCATGCCCGGTGGCGGCGGGATCTCGACGCGCTTTCCGCTCTTCGGGTCGACCTGCCACAGGGCGGTGTTCGGGCCCAGGCCCGCGTAGATCTTGCCCTCCGCGTGTTCCACGGAGCGTACGTAGCCGTACTTCGCGCCCCAGTCCCCGTAGTCGCGGTACTTCCGGGTGCTCGGGTCCCACGAGAAGAGCTTCCCGCCCGGCAGCGGCGCCGGACCGAAGAACTCGCTGGTCCCGAAGTAGAAGACGCCCTGTTCGTCGGTGTCGCCCTCCCAGGTGAAGCTGGTCCGCGGGGACGGCCGTCCCAGGTCCTCGATCTTCTCTGCCTGCCAGGGCAGCCGGTAGACGTGGCCGAAGCCGTACGAGCTGACGAACACCGTGCCCCGCTTGTCGACGGACACGCCCCACGCGCCCTGGGCGCCGGTGTCCGGCGGCTGCTCGGTCGAGGAGGAGTCGGGGACGTGGAGCGGGATCATGCGCAGGACCTTCGAGGAGAACGTGTCGATCTCCGCGAGATAGGCGGGCTTGCCGCTCACCGTGAGATAGGTCCGCACCGAGCCATCCGGCATCCGGGCGGTCTCGCCGCCCGCCGCGGTGGTGGAGGTGAGCGGGATCTCGCCGCGGTCCCACGTTTCGGGCGCCGCCGCCGAGGCCGGGGGTGGTGCCCCGACGCCGGTGACGGCGAGTGCTGCCACCAGCATCGTCATCACGATGAGCAATCGTCGCCACCGGATCATCGTTCGCTCCATCCTGGAATGAGAAGCCGAAGAAGTCGGAAAACTCAGAAGTCGCCGAGCCCGCGCAGGAAATCGATCCGCTCCATGGCGTGGAGCGCCCCGCCGCCCTCGTGCTCGTTGAAGGGGTAGACCCGGATGTCCGCCGGCCCGGCGTAGTGGTGGTACGCCGCGTACACCGTCGACGGCGGGACCACCGGGTCCATCAGCGCCACCGAGAACAACGCCGGCGCCGTCGCCCGCGCCGCGAAGTTCATGCCGTCGAAATAGCTCAGCGTCCGGAACGTCTCCTCCGCCAACTCCGGCCGCTTGCGCAGGAACTGGGCCACCTCAAGGAACGGCACCCGGTCGGAGACCAGCGCCCCGCGCCGGTGGTCGCACAGGAACGGCACATCGGGGAGCACCGCGTCCAGCCCCGCCACCAGCCCGGACACCGCCAGCGCCAGACCGCCGCCCTGGCTCGGTCCCGCCGCCGCGAGCAGCTCCGCGCCCACCAGGTCGCGGGCCGCGTCCACCGCCCGTACCGCATCGGTGATCAGACGCCGCAGATAGTGCGCCTCCGGATCGTGCGCGCCCTGCGTCATGAACCCGGGCTCGTGCGGCCCGGAGGACACGGGGGAGATGTCCCCCGTGTCCCCGCGGGAGTGCCCGCGCGCGTCGACCACGAAGTGCGCGAGCCCGCAGGCCGCGTACAGCAGATGCTCGTGTACGCGGCCGCGGCCCACGCCGTACCCCTGGAACTCCACCACGCACCAGCGGGCCGCCCGCCCCCGCGGCAGCACCAGCCAGCCCCGGACCGGCTCGCCCGCCCACCCGGCGAAGGTCACGTCGTACGTGTCGACGGCGCGGACGCCTACGTCGACGCGGACGGCCTTCGGCGGGTCGGTGACCGTACGGGCCGCGTCCAGGGTCTTGGCCCAGAACGCGTCGAAGTCCGGCTCGTGGGTGAGCGCGGGACGGTAGCGTTCCAGCTGGTCCAGGGGCAGGTCGAGCATCGGCATCAGCCGCTACGCCACCTTCCACGCCAGCAGTTCGGCGTCCTTGGCGAAGAGCAGCTCGCCCGCGTTGTAGACCATCCGCAGGGCGGGCTGGTCGAACAGCGGCTGCCACTTGCGGCTGTTGGTGTCCACCTTGATCACGTGCTTCCCGCCGACGTGCGCGTACAGCGTGCTGCCGTCGTCGGCCAGGGCGAGCTGGCCGGCGCCGCCGCCGTCGCCCTCGGTGGTGTTGAGGGTGTGCAGCGTGCGGCCCGTCTCCGGGTCGAGCCGCAGCACGTCGCCGTCCACGATCGCCCAGAGGCGGCCGGCCTCGTCCCGGGTGATGGCCGAGATGGTCTTGGCCTTCGCCGACGGGTTGACCTCCCAGAGCTTCTTGCCGGTGGCCACGTCGTAGGCGAAGACGGTGGCCTTGTCCTGGGTGGGCGGGGTGGTCGAGATGCCGCCGGCGACCGTGGTGGTGCCGTAGACGACGCCGTCGCCCGCGGTGAGGGAGGTGATGCCCTCGTCCTTGACGAACTGGTCGAGGACCTTCTCCTGCTTGCCGGTCTTCTCGTCCAGCACGGCGAGGCTGCCGCCCAGGGTGTCGCCGGAGGGGGTGGACCCGGTCACGATCTTCCCCGCGGTCACCGCCAGGCCCTGCAGCCGGCTCTGGGTGTGGGAGTGCAGGTCGAGGAGCTTGGCCGGGTTCTCCGTGCCGCTCGGCGGCTCATCGCTGTACTCCGAGCTGTACCAGGGCTTTGCCGGGTCGTGACGGTAGACCCGGGCGTCGGGGTAGGCGCCGATGAGCAGGCCGTTCGAGGTCGGCAGCAGCGACTCGATCTGGCTGAAGCGCTCGTACGTCGCCTTGCCGTCCGCCGTCGATACGGTCGCGAGGCCGCCCTGCAGGAACCCGCCCGCGTAGACCTTGCCCTTGCCCGCGGAGGCGAGCGCGAGGATCTGGGTCGGCTGCCCTGGCACGCTGCTGCGCACCGTTGCGGACTTCCCGGTCTCTGGGTTGTAGCGGAACATCAGGCCGCGCCACGTCAGCCCGACGATGCTGTCGCCCGGGAAGCCGTCGCCCTCGACCGGCGCCCAGCCGATGCCGCGGGTGTTCACGATCCGGCCGTACGACTTCAGGCCGGTGCGCTGCTGGGCCTGCGTCTCGGGGTTGTAGCCGATGAGCTCCGCGGAGCCCGCCTCGAACTGCCGGTAGAACCAGACCCGTCCGTCCGGGCCCGGCGGGGAGACGTCGAGGCCTGCCGCGCCCTCCACCGTGTCCGTCCAGGCGCCCTTGGTGAGGTCGTAGACCCGCAGCGGTCCTGGGAAGGTGCCTTCGCGGGCGTAGAGGAAGTTGCCGTGGGCGCGCAGGTCGTTGACGATCTTCCCCTTGGGCTCCGTCATCCCGGGCGGCGCGGGCAGCTGGCGCTTCGCGCCGGTGGCCGGGTCGAGTTCGGTGACCTTCCAGGAGGAGTACGCGCCCGCGTAGATCTTGCCGTTCGCGTACGCGATGCTCTTCACATAGGTCTCGCCCGCCGCCATGGCGCCGAAGTCCTTGAACTGCTTCGTCTCCGGGTTCCAGCTGAAGACCTTGCCGCCGGGCGAGGTGCCGCCGTAGACGGTGCCGTCCGGTGCGATGACGATGCCCCACACGTAGGTCTCGCCCGCGATCGGGACGCCCAGGTCCTCGGCCTTGGTGGCGCCCGGCGCCAGCCGGAAGAGCTTGCCGTCGCCGTACGTGCCCGCGTAGACCGTGCCGTCCTTCGCCTGCTCCACGCCGTACGCCCCGGAGGAGCCGGGGAGCGGCACGTTCAGCAGCGGCTTGCCCGAGGTGGGGTCGACCGCGCTGAGGGAAGCGGGGGTGCCGGAGGTGGCCGTCCAGATCACCTTCTTGCCGTCGGCCATCGTGCCGACGGTGCCGCCCAGGTGGAGGACGTCCTTCAGCGGCGTCCCCAGGGAACGCGGGCCTTCGGGGGCCGCGGCGTCGCCGGCGGATGCGGACTGCAGGCCGGTCGCGGCGAGCACGGCGACCAGCGCCGCGATCACCGCCAGGAGCATCGTTCTCGGTTGCCGCACAGGGCTTCCTCTCTCAATGGGGGGGGTACTGGCGTGGGTCAGCTGGGGACGGCGAAGAGATGCGTCATCGCCGAGGTGTGGTTGGGGGTGTCGCCGGACTGGCCGGTGGAGTCGGTGAGCCCGGACGCCGCGCCGCCGACCGAGCCGATGTCGCCGCCGGTGTGGGTGGTCGTCACCTGGGCGTGCACCTTGTCGCAGCCGGGGGCCAGCGTCACGATCGTGTAGAGCGGGATGGCGGCGTGGTTCACGCCGCGGGGCACCGACTCCGTCGTGGTCGCGGCGGGGGCGCTCCCGCAGCCCGTACCGCCCGACGTGGTGGCGGTGAGCGTGAACTTGGCCGCGGAGTAGTTGGCGGTGCACGGCTCCGTGCCCGCGCAGCGGTGGTACTCCACGTCGGCGATGACGGCGAGCTTGGAGTAGCCCGGCGGCAGGGT
Source organism: Streptomyces coryli (assembly GCF_011044975.1). Classification (GTDB taxonomy): domain Bacteria; phylum Actinomycetota; class Actinomycetes; order Streptomycetales; family Streptomycetaceae; genus Streptomyces; species Streptomyces coryli. The sequence continues at coordinate 9,475 of NZ_JAAKZV010000018.1, forward strand.
GCGGTCGAGGACCGGCGCGGTGGTGGTGCCGGTGACCGGGAGGTTGCCCTCGGGGAGGGACTTCTGCAGGGCGAGGCCGCTCGCGTCCTCGCCGACCGAGGTGTCGGCGAAGCGCAGATTGCCCGAGACGGTCTCCTTGGCCACGTAGGCGGAGGTCGACGCGGTGCGCAGGTAGAGCGTGCAGTTCAGGGTGCCTGAACTGGTCGCGGAGACCAGGAAGCGGGTGATGATGTTGATGTCCCGGTGGGCCGGGTCGCCGGTCGACGGGAGTACGTTCTCGCCCATCACGACGTTCGAGCTGCCGGCGCCCGAGCAGCGGACCTCGTTGTCGACGAGGTTGACCTGGTCGGCGGCGTAGGCGCGCAACTCCGAGTACACGTAGGCCGTCTGGCCCGCGGTCACGGTGGTGCTGATGGTCGCCATCGGGACGACCTTCTGGGTCGCGGGCGTCCCCACCGGAGGCGCCTTCGGGATGTCCATGATCACGGTCGGGCCGAAGTCCTGCGAGGTGGCGGCGTCGGCCGTGCCGGTGCCCATCAGGACGCCGGCGAACGCGGCGAGGGCGGCGGTCGAGGCCACCACGAGCCGTCTGAACCGGGCGTGCGTTTTCATGATTCCTCCGGGAGTCTCCGATTTACGGAACGAACACCGCACCCACGCTCTGGTTATTGGCCTCGATCTTGAAGGAGTTGAAGTCCGCGTTCGCCGTGGTCCGGGTGTACGAGACGAAGTCGCGCGAGCCGCAGGACGTGTCGACGGGGACGTCGGTCAGCCAGGTGTTGATGCGGTAGTGATGCACGGTGGTGGTGACGGTGGTCCCGGCCAGCGGACCGTTGGTGGTGGTGCGGCAGACCGAGCCGTCGGCCTTGAGCTGGTTGAGCACCAGCTGCGTGCCTACGTAGGACCGGGTGCCGTCCATCCGGGCGCCCAGGGACCGTGAGCAGAGGCCCTTGTCGGGGCCGTAGCAGACGGTGATGCTGACATCCCCGATCGCCTGGACCTTCGTCGCCGAGGTAGGCGCGGTGAAGGAGACGGGGTTCGCGTTCACCGAGCTGTTGACCAGTTGGCTGGTGCTGAAGGTCTGCTGGACGGCGGCGATGTCGTCGTTGACGTCCTGCAGATACGAGGCCGCCAGCACCGTGATCGCCCCGGCGGCGTCGGCGGCGTGGTTGACGAACTGCGCGTACACGGAGCAGGTCAGCGCCGTGTCGGCGGGCGCGGTGACGAAGCCGCGGGTGAGCATGGCGGTGCGGGTGTTCGCGAGCACGTTCTGGCCGCTGACCAGTTGGGCGTGGTTCGTGGTCTCGCCGGGCCGCCGGCAGTAGATCATGTGCGAGACCTCGGTGACCTGCGCCGCGTCGTCCACGTGCAGCTTGCTGCTCAGATAGCGGGTCGACCCCGCCGGCACCGTGACCTGGCCGCCCAGGGAGCGGGTGGTCTTGGCGCCGGACGGGGTGCTGGACGGGTCGCTCGCGTAGCGGCCGGGCGCCGAGATCGGCACGGCGGCTGCGGCCCGGGCGTCGCCCGGCGCCATCGACATCGATACGGCAAGTGCCAGCGCACCAGCCAGTGAAGCCCTGATCAGTGCCGTCCTCATGTGGGCGCTCCCAGCGTCTTCCACTATTACGGACCGGACCGTAATTCCGAAAGAAAATAGGGTGGCCGGGGGATCACGTCAAGGGAGGCGGGAGACGGGCTTCAGCGCGTGAGGCGCGGGAGCACGTCCTTGCCGAAGGTCTCGATCGCGCGCAGGGCGTCGGCCTGCGGCATGCCCGGCGGCTGGATGCGCAGGATGACGCCGTCCGCGCCCATGTCCGCGTAGCCGCCGAGGCGTTCGGCGCACTCGTCCGGCGAGCCGATCACGCCGCGGGCCTCGATGTCGTCCCACTGCTGGGCATAGCGCGCGGCGTCCGCCGACGTGCGCTTCCAGTCGCCGTACGCGTCGTAGAGCCCGCGCAGCGGCTCCTCCAGGGCCTTACGGGCGTCCTGCGAGGTCGGGGCGGCGTACCCCTCGCGGCAGACGATCACCTCGGCGCCGAGGGTGTCGGGGCCGCGCTCGTAGCCGCGGTACTCGGCGATCTTCTCGGGAAGTTCGGCGTCGAGCTCGTTGAACGAGGTCGTCCAGCCGTCGCACATTCGCGCCGTGCGGGCGAGGGCGGCGGAGACCCGGCCGCCGTTCCAGATCCGCGGGCGCGGGGACTGGGCCGGGCGGGGCGAGAGGAAGGCGTCGGTGAGCGTGGTGAAGCGGCCTTCGTGGCTGACCGACTCCTCGGTCCACAGCCGCTTGACCAGGTCGAGGCACTCCGTGAAGCGGGCGACGCGGTCGCGCGGCTCGGTGCCGTACAGCGCGAACTCCTCCGGGCGGTAGCCCAGCACGAAGCCGGCCGTGAGGCGGCCGCCGGAGAGCACGTCGATGTGGGCGAGGGTCTCGGCCAGCCAGGCCGGGTGGTAGACCGGGGCGATCAGCCCGGCCGTCGCCAGGCCGATGCGGTCGGTGTGGGCCGCCAGCCAGGTGAGCGAGGTCAGCGCCTCGTGGTAGCCGGGGCGGTGCAGGTGGCGCTCGCCGAGCACCACCCAGTCGAAGCCCGCCTCCTCCGCCAGCCTGGCCTGCTCCACCGCGTCGGCCAGCTGGGGTCGGTCGGACTGGTCGGCGTAGAGGTTCACATACAGGCCGAGTCGCATGTGGTGGGCGCCTTTCTCTTTACGGTCCGGGCCGAAAAGGCTAGCGTGCGGGGGGCAGTTGAGGAAGAGCCTTTGGGCGGAGATCGGAAAAGGGACGGGCGCATGGCACAGGAACTGATCAGCCGGCTGCGCGGCACGACGCTGCCCGCGGTGCTCACGCCGATGCGCGCGGACGGCGCCGTCGACTTCGACGCCCTCGACGCGTACGCGGCCGCCCTCGCGGCCAAGCCCATCGGCGGCGTGGCGGTATGGGCGCACACCGGCCGCGGCCTGTACCTGAGCGAGAGCGACCGGGCCACGGTGTTGCGCGCCTGGCGGGCGGCGACCACCCGCCCGGTGATCGCCGGCGTCGGGGTGCCGCGGGACGCGCGGCCGTCCGCGGACTCCGCCGAGTCCGCCATCGAGGAGTCGGTCGAGGCCACGGTGCGGATGGCGGTGTCCGCGGCGGCGCTGGGCGCGGACGCTGTGATGGTCTACCCGCTCGCCTCCTTCACCGCGCTCGCCGACGGCCACGAGCGCGCGGTCGCGCTGCACGAGCGGGTCGCCGCCGAGAGCGGACTGCCGGTGCTGGGCTTCTATCTGCACGGCGAGGCGGGCGGCTACGCGTACCCGCCCGAGCTCATCCACGACCTGCTCACCCTCCCGAGCGCCCTCGGCGTCAAACTCGCCACCCTGGACCGGGCCATGGCCTGCCAGGACGCGATCCGCGCCGCGGAGCCCACCGGGCGCCTCGTCGTGACCGGCGAGGACCGGATGTTCGGCCCGTCGCTGATGTGGGGCGCCGACACCGCGCTGGTCGGCATCGCGGCGGCGCAGGTGGAGCTGACGACGGCGGTGCTGGACGCCTGGACGGCACGCGACGACACCGGCTTCGCACGAGCGTCGAACCGCCTGGACCGCTTCGCGGAGGCCACCTTCTACGCCCCGATCGAGGGCTATGTGCAGCGGATGCTGTGGGCGGCGGTGTGGGAGGGCCTGATCCCGGAGGCGGCGGCGCACGACCCGTACGGCCCGCGCCCCGCGGCGGGGGAGCGGCAGCGGGTGGTGGACGTACTGGAGGAGCTGGCGAAGGAGGCGTGAGGGGTGGCCTCCCGGGGTCAGTCCAGGCAGAATTCGTTGCCCTCGGGGTCGGTCATCCAGATGTGCCCCGCGCCCAGCGGCGGCTCCGGCTCGTAGCGCCGGACCCGCTTCGCGCCCAGGGCGACGAGGCGGTCGCACTCGGCCTCCAGCGCCGCCATCCGCTCCTCGCCCTGCAGGCCGGGGGCGGCGCGGACGTCGAGGTGTACGCGGTTCTTGGCGGTCTTGTCCTCCGGGACCTGCTGGAAGAACAGCCGCGGGCCCTGGCCTTCCGGGTCCTCGACGGCCGAGCGGGTGTTGCGCCGGCCCTCGGGGACGCCCATCTTGGCGAGGAAGTCGTTCCAGGCGGCCAGCGGGTCGGCGCCCTCGGGCAGGTCGACGCCGGGCGGCCCTGGGATGACGTAATCCAGCGCATCGCGCCAGAATCTCGACAGGGCCGCCGGGTCGTGGGCGTCGAAGGTGATCTGGACGTGGCGGCTCATCGGATGCTCCGTTCGCAGCGGGTTTCTGGCCTGGTCTCAGCCTGCCACCGTTTGCGGACAGTCCCGGTCCTCGTTCACTCCGACACGGGCAGCCCGAACAACTCCGCCGCGTTCCGCCACAGCACCCGCTCCAGCTCCGCCGGCGTGAAGTCCGCGTCCCGGACCACGCCCAGCGCCACGCACGGGTCGACCAGCGTCGAGTCCGTGCCGAAGAGCAGCCGCTCCACCGGGACTCCGGCCTTACGGGCGTACGCCACCCGCCCGGCGTCAGCGACCGTGCGGCAGTGCTCCAGATACAGCTGATCGCAGTCCGCCGCCGCGTGCGCCGCCTCCTGCCAGGCGTCGCCGCCCGCGTGGCCGACGATGATCCGCAGCCGCGGCAGGTCCGCGAGCAGGCCTGGCAGCAGCGCCACATCGGTGCCCCACGTGTGCAGCAGCAGCGGCACCCCCGCCTCGTCGAGCATGGCGAAGGCCTCGCGCATCTGCGGTGAGCCGATCGCCCGGCCCGGGTAGGTGGTGTGGATCTTCGCCCCGACGAAGCGTCCCGTGTCCAGGCAGCGCCGCAGGTCCGCCGCGCTCTCCTCGATCCGGTTCGGGTTGACCACCGCGTAGCCACGCAGCCGCGGCTCGCCGGCCAGCACCTCGCGCAGCGCCGCGTTGCCGCCCACCGCGTCGTACGTCACCGCCTCCGAGGCCGACACCACCTGCAGGTCGATGCCGTAGCGGTCCATCAGCTCGAGATTCAGCCGGGCCCCGGCCACGTCCATGTGGAACGGCCACGGGCCCCAGTGCGCGTGCACATCGATGATCGGCATCAGGCGAGCAGCTCCTCGACGTTGCCGCCCGCGATCGCCGCGCGGTCGGCCGCGGAGATACGGGCGTAGCGCAGCCGCAGCGTCTGCGGCGAGATGTCCATGAAGGGCGTACGGGATCCGAAGACCAGGTGCCGCGCGCCCACGCTCTCCACCACGCGCTCCACCGAGTCGGGTGCGGAGAGCATCCGCGTCGTCGCGCGGAAGCCCGGCTCGCGGCGGGCGAGCAGCAGGAAGTCGGCGAGGAAGTAGGCGTGCAGGTCGAGGAAGACCACCTGCGCGCCGCGGTCCGCCAGCGCCGGGCCGTAACGGCGCACATCGCCGTCGTGCAGCAGCACCAGGCCGCGCGCGACGGCCAGCTCGACGACGTGCCGGTAGCCGGGGGAGTCGGGCTCCGGAGCGCCCTGTTCCGCCGTGAACAGCCGCAGGAAGCGCACCCCCGCGGCCGCGAGCGCGTCGAGCTGCGGCTCGGCGGCGAGGGCGTCGCGCAGGTCGACGGTGCCGACGGGGAGCAGGTCCGGGTGGCCGGCGAGGTCCTTGAGCGTCTGCGCGTTGCCCGCGGCCGCGTCGAAGAGGGCGCCGCGGGTGGAGAGGGCGAGGCCGCGCTCGACGGGGGAGTGGGCCAGGCGGTCGCGGACGGCAGCGAGGTCCAGGTCGTACGGGTGGCGGGGCCAGGGGCCGTAGAGGACGTCGACGTCGAAGCGGACGTGCTCCTCGGGGCTCGGTGTGAGCCACGGGTAGGCGGTCATGCGGCGTGCACCCGGCGGATCGCCTCGGCGATGTCCGCCACGTCGTCGGGGGTGTAGGCCTCGTTCCAGGGCAGGACCAGCAGCGTCCGGTCGATCAGCCGCTCGGCCTGCGGGCAGAGCCCGTCCGGGTAGCCGCTGAAGACCGGGTTCGCGTACAGCGGCCGCTCCAGATAGCCCGGCATGGCGGGTACGCCCTCGGCGGCGAGGCCCTTCGCCCAGCGGGCGTTGTCGTCGACCAGGAGCGGGAAGAGCCACCACGCGTGGCCGTCGGGGCGCGGCGGCAGGGTCACGCCGTCCAGGTCGGCCAGGGCGGCGGCGAGCTGTTCGGCGCGCTCACGCCGCACCCGGACCACCTCGGCGACCTTGCCGAGCTGCGCCCGCGCCACCGCCGCGGCGAGCTCGGTGATCCGGTAGTTCAGGCCGGGCTCGCGGTGGATACGGCCCTCGGTGCGGTCCCAGCCCTTGTCGGCGAAGAGCCGCATCCGGCGGGCGAGTTCGGGGTCGTCCGTGATGGCGAGGCCGCCGTCGCCCGCGGTGATGTGCTTGTACTGCTGCAGCGAGAAGCAGGCGATGTCGCCCGTGGTGCCGAGGAGCCGGCCGTCCCCGTCCTCGCCCAGCCACGCCTGCGCGCAGTCCTCGATGAGCAGCAGCCCATGCGCGTCGCAGATCTGCCGCAGCCGGGCGGTGTCCGCGGCGCCGCCGAAGAGGTGCACGGCGATGACGGCGCGGGTGCGTGGGGTGATCGCCGCCTCGACGGCCTCCGGGTCGAGATTGCCGTCCTCCGCCCGTACGTCGGCGAAGACCACCCGGCCACCCTGAGCCAGCACCGGGCCGACCGTGCCGAAGTCCGAGATGGGGGTGGTGATGACCTCGTCGCCGGGGCCGATCCGGGCGGCGGCGACGGCCAGGTGCAGCGCGGCGGTGCCGGAGCTGCACGCCACCGCGGCCTGCCGCCCGTAGAGCTGCGCCATCTCCTCCTCCAGCGCCCGGCCCTCCCCGCCGAACGTGCTGCACAGCACGCCGGAGTCGAGCACCCGGAGCACGGCCGCGCGCTCCTCGGCGCCGATCGTCCGGCCTCCGGGTTCGAGCACCGTGGGCAGTGGCGTGTCCCGTACGGGCATGGCGGCAGGTCCTCTCGACGCGGCGCGATTATGGCCTGGACCGAAAAGTAAGCGCCGTGGTTGCGGACCGTCAAGGTCTCGATCGCCCGTCTCTCGCGTCTCAGCTGCCCAAACCCCGCTTCTTCGCGCCGAGATGAGCATCCGGCCCTTGTTACCGCAGGTTCCGCCAGTTACGGTCTAGGCCGTAACTAGGTCATCGGGCCGGGCTATGCACCCCCGGCCGCAGTGTCAGGAGCCGCGCTTGAGAATCGCCTCGGTCCGTACGCGCGTCGTTTCGGCGCCGTATCTGCGTCCCTTTGTCATCAGCAGCGGCACCAGTCCGCAACTCGTCAGCCTCGTCGTCGAGGTGGAGAGCGCGGACGGCCTCTCGGGTTTCGGCGAGGCCTCGCCGATGACCGCGTTCACCGGCGACACCATGGCCGGGCTGCGGGCGGCCATCGACGACCATCTGGCCCCCGCGCTGACCGGCCTCGACCCCCGCGATCTGGCGGGCGCGCATGCCGCGATGGACGCGGCGATACGCGGCCAGCACCTGGCCAAATCCGCGCTCGACATGGCGCTGCACGACCTGGCCGGACGCAGCACGGGGTGGCCGGTGCACCTGCTGCTCGGCGGACGGGTCAGGGAGAGCGTGCCGACCGCGTGGGTGGTGGGCCTCGGGACGCTGGAGGAGATGACGGCGGAGGCCGTCGAGTACGCGGGCAAGGGCTTCACGCACATCAAGGTGAAGGGCGGTGTGGACCCGGCGCTGGACGTGGAGTTGGTACGGGCCGTACGCGACGGGCTGCCCGCGGGCGTGGAGCTCTCCCTCGACGCCAACGAGGGCTATGACTACGGCACCGCCGCCCGCACCCTTCGGGCGATGGCGGACGCGGGCCTCGACCTGATCGAGCAGCCGCTGCCGCACTGGGACGTGGCCGGCCTCGCCCGGCTGCGCGGCCAGACCGGGGTGCGGGTGATGGCGGACGAGAGCATGCAGTCGCCGCACGACGCGCTGGAGCTCATCCGCCGGGACGCGGTGGACGTCCTGAACATCAAGATCCTCAAGGTCGGCGGCCTCTACCGGGCCCGCCAGATCGCCGCCCTGGCCGAAGCCGCAGGCCTGGCCGTGAAGATCGGCACCATGCCGGAACTGGGCATCGCCACCCTCGCCGCGGTGCACCTCGCGGCCGCCCTCCCGCACGCGACCGTCCCCGCCGACCTGGTGGGCCCGCTGCTGGTGGACCAGGAGCCGCTCGCCCCGACCGCGTTCGCCGCCGCGACCGGCGGGTGGGTGAAGGTGCCGACGGGGGCCGGGCTCGGGCACGAGCTGGGCTAGGGCACGAGCTGGGCTGGGGAGCGATGGCTTTCAGCCACGCGGGTCCGCGGGGGAGCGGTGCCGGCCGCCGCTTCCGGCGCGGGCCGTGCGCTGCTGCCTCCACCTCGCGGTGACGCGGTGGTCGCCGGGCCCTCACCGGCCCCGCCCGGACCGTTCACAAGCCACGTGGCGCAACACCCCATCGACCTGTGCGAGTTCCGCTTGTTTCCATGGTGATCACCGGCGCAGTGATCAGACGAGACAGGGGGAAATTTCGTATGCCCGTGATGAAGCGTGCCCTGGCCACCACCGCGAGCGCGGCGGTGCTGCTGGGCTGGGCAGGGACGGCACCGGCCCAGGCCGACGGCGGCGATACGGACGGGGTGGAGCGCATCGCCGAGCGGATCGAGCGGGTCGCGCCCGAGGCCGGCCAGGACCTCCTCGGGGCCCGTACGGAAGCGGGCCGGGGGCTGGCGGCGCGCGGCGACGGCCTGAACATCGATCTGCCCGACCACAGCCGGGGCACCCTCACGCTCGCCCGCCCGGGGACCGGTGGCGCGAAGCTGGCGCTCGGCATGCCCCAGGAGGCGGAGCAGCGTCCCGCGCAGGTCGCGGACGACGGCACCGTCGCCTACCCCGACGCGCTGCCGCACACCGACCTGGCCGTGCAGCCGATGGAGCGCAGCGCGCGGGTGCAGACGGTGCTCAAGAGCGCTGGGGCGCCCGAGGAGTTCACCTTCCCGGTGGACGTGCCGGACGGCGGCCGGCTCGCCCCCGGCAAGGACGGCAGCGTCGCGGTGCTGGACGCCCGCGGCAAGCCGGTGGGCGGGATCGAGGCGCCGTGGGCCAAGGACGCCGACGGCAAGGCGGTGCCCACCGAATACCGCGTCGAGGGCGACCGGCTGATCCAGACCGTACGGCACCGGGGCGCCGCCTATCCCGTGGTCGCCGACCCGTGGATGGGCCAGGATCTGATCCAGGACGCCAAGCTGGTGTGGGTGCACGCCGTGCAGAAGTTCACGCTGCAGATCACGCCCACCAACTTCATGCGGGCGCAGCAGTCCGACTACTTCATCGCCCAGGCCGCCTGGGAGGAGCTGCTGGCGAAGTACCAGCAGCCGCTCGGCATCCACCGCAACCACGGCGGCCTGTGGGACCAGTTCCTCTGCCACCACCAGTTCGCCGCCTTCGCGGGCAACACCTGGAACATCGAGGACTGGCGCCCCGACATCAGCTACCCGGGCACGATCCTGGCCCAGTGCAACCCGGAGTAGTCAGCCGTCGACCAGCCGCCCGCTCACAGCTGCACGCGATACACCGTCCGCGGGCGGCCGACCGGCTCCTGGCGGGCGCTGCCCACGGGGACGGCGACGCCCGCCCGTTCCAGCCGCTTGAGGATGCGGCGGGCGGTGCGTTGCTGCACCGACAGGTGCTCGGCTACGGCCTGGGCCGTGACTCCGTCCTCGGAGCCGGTGTCCTCGACCAGTTCGCGCAGGCGGCCGAGGGTCTGGGCGTTCAGGCCGACGCGGCGGGCGAGCATCGCGAGGCTTTCGGGGCCCGGCGCCGGGCGGTCGCCCGGGCCGCCGCTCTCCGCCTCGATGACGATGTCGACGTCGTCCTGCATCGACACCACGCCGGCGACGGCGCCGACCGAGCGGGCCCGGTTCACCGCCCGTCGGGCGAGGGACTCGGCCTCCGCGGCCGTACGTCCCAGGCCGAAGCCCACATGCGCGGTGTCGTGCCGGGCGGCGAGCGCGTCGAGCAGCGGCAGCCGGGTGAAGCGTTCGCTGGCGTTCTCCAGCACGCCGCGGGTGGTGACGACCAGCCGCTGGCCGTCCGGGAGGTCGGCGAGGCTGCCGCCCAGCACCGCCAGGTCCGCGGCGAGTTCGGTATCGGCGGCCGGGATGTCGATGATGCCCAGCGCCACCTGCGCGTCGCCGCTGTGCGCGGCCGACGCGGCGAGCACCAGCGCCTGCAGGGTGGCGCGGATGGAGTGCCGGGAGGGCGCGAGGCGCACCGTGTGCATCTCGCTGTCGAGGGTGTGGAAGGCCGAGCCGAGGCAGGTGACCGCCACCTGGGTGCGCTTCTTCTCCCGGGCGCCGCGGTGGAATTCGACCAGATCGTCCCCGGTGAGACCGGGACGGTACGGCTGCACGTGCACATGCTCCGTCGGCAGCTTGGCCTCGGTCAGCGTCTCCATCACCTCGGACCGCAGCAGCGTGTCGATGGAGATGCGGGAGACGTCGTGGCCGAGCCGCAGCAGCTCCACCAGCGCGCGCAGCAAGGTGGCGCCGCTGTACGGGACATACATCGCGGGGCGGTCCAGCAGCCCCTCCGCCGCCGCGCGGGAGTGCGGCACGACGCCGGTGAACAGCAGCGCGTCGGCGTCCGACCTGGCCTTGCGCACCACCTCGACGGCGTCGTCCTCATGCCGGTACGGCCACGGCACCAGCCGCTCCGTGCCGGCGGCCCCGACGGCCAGGACCTTCTGCACGAGGTCCTCGGGACCGACCACCCCCACCGTGAGCACGCTCACCCCTTGATCCCAGACATGACGACGCCTTCCTGAACGTACCGCTGACCGACCAGATAGGCGAAGAAGATGGGCACAAGCGCGACCACGGATCCGGCCAACAGCTGGTTGAGTGGCACCTGTTGCTGGTTCAGCGAGGCGATGCCGGTGGTCAGCGTACGCATGTCCGTGCCCTGCGCGATGACCAGCGGCCACAGGAAGTCGTTCCAGTGCCACAGGAAGACGAAGATCCCGAGGGTGGCGAGGATCGGCTTGGTGAGCGGCAGCACGATGGACACGTAGACCCGCCACTCCGAGCAGCCGTCGAGGCGGGCTGCCTCGAAGAGCTCGTCCGGCAGCGCCTGGATGAACTGCCGCATCAGGAAAACGGCCTGGGCGTTGGCGAGGGTCGGCACGATCAGACCCCAGTACGTGTCCACGCCGCCGGCCTCGGCGATCAGGATGAAGGTGGGCACCAGCGTGACGTGGTACGGCACCATCACCATCGCGATGAAGGACCAGAAGAGCGGCTCCTTGCCGGGGAAGCGCTTCTTGGCGAAGGCATAGCCGGCCATCGAGGCGAGCAGCAGCACCAGCACCACGGAGACCACCGAGTACACGGCGGTGTTCAGCGTCCAGCGCAGGATGTCCTGGGCGCCGAGGATGTCGGAGTACGCGCCGCCGTCCAGGTCCCAGGGGGTGAGGCTGCCCGGGAAGCTGATCGCCTGCGCCGGCTTCAGCGACAGCACGACCATCGCGTAGAAAGGGAAGACGGCGACCAGCGAGCCGAGGGTGAGCAGCACGCCGCGGCCGGTCGTGCGCAGTCGCTTCCCGCGCCGGGCCCGGCGGCGGTCGGCGTCGGCGGAGCTGTCCACGCCCTGCCCGACCGTCGTGGGGCGGGATGCGGTGGTCACGGTCATTTGTCCCTCCCCAGGAGCAGCCGCTGGATGAGCGCCACCACCAGCGTCATGATGAACAGCGCGACGCCGATGGCACCGGCATAGCCGAGGTCGAAGTACTTGAACCCCTGCTCGTAGAGGTCGAATACGAGGGTGAAGCTGGCGTGCGCGGGACCGCCGCCGGTCATCGTGTAGATGGCGTCGAAGGCCTGGAAGGACATCGTCGTCTCGATCACAGCGAGGAAGAACAGCGCCGGGCGCAGCTGCGGCAGCACCACGTGGCGGAAGCGCTGCCAGGCGCCGGCCCCGTCGACGGTGGCGGCCTCCTCCAGCTCGCGCGGCACGTTCTGCAGCGCGGCGAGCAGGATCAGCATGCCGTAGCCGAACCGGGACCAGACCCCGACCAGCGCCAGTGCCGGGATGACCATGGTGGAGCTCTCCAGCCAGGGCGTGCCGCCCAGGCCGATCCAGCCGAGCATGGTGGTCCACGGCCCCTCGGCCGAGAACAGCCAGCGGAAGATCGCGCCGGCCAGCACCAGGCTGGTGATCACCGGCAGGAAGAACACGGACCGGAAGAACCGCACCCCGCGGAAGGCGCGCCGCGTCAGCAGCGCCATGCCGAGCGCGGCGGCGACGGTGACCGGCACCGCGATCAGCGAGTAGACCAGGGTGACCCGGAGGGCCGACCAGAAGACCGGGTCCTCCCACAGCCGGCGGAAGTTGTCGAGGCCCTTCCACTCGGCGGTGCCGCCGATGGTGTAGTCGAAGAACCCGAGCACCCCGCCGGCCACCGCGGGGCCGAAGCGGAAGACGAGGAAGAGCACGAGACACGGCAGTACGAACAGCAGGCCCGCCATGGCGTCGTGGCGGGCGAGCACGGACCGGCGCCGGCGGGGCGGCGCCGATCCGTGCTTGCGTGCGGTGAGCTGGGTGGCCATCAGCCGGTGATCCCCTTCGCGGCCTTCTCCGCGTCCTCGAGGGCCTTCGCCGGCGACTTCTTGCCGGTGAGCGCTGCCTGGATCTCCGGGGAGAGCACGCCCATCACGTCCCGGGCCTTCTCGTACAGCGGGCCGACATTGACCTTGTTCAGGGACTTCTCCATCTGCCCGTTCACCGGGTCGCCGGCGTACAGCTCATTGCCGTCGAGCGGGGAGAAGAAGCCGGACTTCTTGTCGTAGTCGTCCATGGTCTTCTTGGCCGTGACGAAGTTGATCCACTTCGCCGCCGCGTCCTTGTCCCCGGCCTTCTTGAACATCGACAGCGAGCCCACGGTGCCGTACGCCACCTGCTGGTCGTCCTTCAGCGGTCCGACGACGTGAATGTTCTCCTTGCCCCAGAACTTCTCCACCTCGATGGGGACGTGCTGCCAGGTGCAGCCGACCTTGTTCCGGCCGATCCTGGTCTGCTCGATGTTGAGGTTGGCCTTGGTCAGCGCCGACTTCTCGGTGTAGCCGTCGTCGGCGAGCGTGCGCAGGAACTTCAGGGCCTTGACGCCCTGCGGGCTGTTGAACGCGACGGACTTGCCGTCCTTGCTGAAGACGTCCCCGCCCGCCTGCCACAGCAGCGGGTAGTAGGTCATGTTCAGGGTGGCGGTGGCGTCGCCGTTGTACGTGATGATGTCGAAGCCCTTGGCCTTGAACTTCGGCGCCAGCTTCAGCAGGTCGTCCCAGGTGGCGGGGAAGTCCTTCTCGCCCACCGCGTCGAAGACCTTCTTGTTGCAGATCAGCGGGTTGCTGCTCATCAGCAGCGGGGCGCCCATGAGCTGGTCGTCCACGGTGGCCGCCTTGAGGGCGGCGGGGCGGTACGCCTGCTTCGCCTCGGGGGAGATGTGCTCGTCGTACGGCTCGATGTTCGGCGCGTACTTGGGGAGCTGGTCGGGGATCAGATAGCCGACGTCGGGGCCCTTGCCGCCCGCCATCGCGGTGGTCAGCTTCTCATCGCGGTTGGCCCAGGGCAGGATCTCGACCTTGACGTCGACCTTGGGGTTCTCCTTCTCGAACTCCTTCTCCGCCGCGTCCCAGAAGGCGCGGTGCTGCTTCTCGTCGATGATCACCGGATACGTCCACATGGTCACCGTGGACTTGCCCCCGGCTCCTCCGGAGCCACCACACCCGGCCAGCAGGGTGCCCGCAACCGCCAGCGCACCGACGGCTATCACCTTTCTGTGCCACATGTCTGCTTCCTCGCCCTCTCGCGCCGCGACGACCCCGGCGTCCACCGTCCAACGTTTCGGTCTGGACCTTAATTGGCAAGGAGTCTGATGCTGGTCCGTAACTACTGTCAATGGCCTACTTCAATCTGACGGGTCGTCAGTCTTGTAAGTTGCCGGCGCCCCGGTTACGTTCCGCAGCGTCCCGTCGAGAGAGGTGGTCGGTCATGGCCGAAGTCAGTGCCGAAGCACGCATCGAGGCGCCCGCCGAGAAGGTCTGGAGCACGATCACGGACTTCTCCGTGTACGCCGACTGGAGCGTGACGCACACGGGGTTCCCGAAGGGCGTGCCCGCCGACCTGGCGGAGGGCGACACATACGCGGAGAGCATGAAGCTGATGGGCTTCCCCGCGGACGTCGTCTGGACCGTGGCGGAGCTGGTGGAGGGCCGCACCTTCGCGACCACGGGGAAGGGCCCCATGGGCGTCAAGATCAAGAACCGCTACACGCTCACGCCCGACGGCGAGGCCACCACGGTCCGCATCGACGGCGAGTTCAGCGGCGGCACGGTGGCGATGATGGCGGGCAAGCTCAAGGAGTCCGCGACCGCGGCCATGAACGAGTCGCTGACCAAACTGAACGGCCTGGTGGCCTGACGGCCCGAGCCATGTTCCTTTCGCTGGGGCTCCCCACCCACCTGGTCGACGCCGGCGCCGATCTGATCAGTGCCGAGGCGGTCATGGAGATGGCCCGCGCCGCCGAGGCGGCCGGGTTCGACGCGGTGTTCGTCACCGACCACCCCTTCCCCGACGACGGGTGGCTGGCCCACGGCGGGCACCACACCGTGGACCCGCTGGTGTCGCTGTCCTTCGCGGCCGCCGCGACGTCCACGCTGCGGCTGCACACGAACCTGTTCGTGCCCGCGTACCGGAACCCGTTCGCGGCCGCGAAGGCGATCTCGTCGCTCGACGCGCTGTCCGGCGGGCGGGTGATCCTGGGTGTGGGAGCGGGCTATCTGGAGGGGGAGTTCGCGGCGCTCGGCGCGGACTTCGCGGCCCGTAACGACCGGCTCGACGAGGCGCTGCGGGCCATGCGGGCCGCGTGGACCGGCGAGTCCGTGGTGTTCGAGGGGTCCGGATACGCGGCGGCCGGGAACACCATGCTGCCGCGGCCGGCGCAGCCCCGTATCCCCGTCTGGATCGGCGGCAACAGCAAGCGCGCGATCCGCCGCGTGGTCGACCTGGGCGACGGCTGGCTGCCGATGCCGGCGCCCGCCAAGGCGTCCAGGACGCTGAAGACGCCCGGCATCGAGTCGCTGGACGACCTGCGCTCCCGGCTCGACTACCTGCGGGAATACGCTGAATCGGTGGGCCGGACCGACCCCGTCGACGTCACCTTCATGCCGCGCAGCCTGAACATGTTCTCCGGCGCGAGCATCGACGCCGACGCGGTGGTCGAGGACCTCGCGGAGCAGTCCGCCGCCGGCGTCACCGGCGTCACCCTCACGCTCCCCGCCACCACCCGCGCCGCCTTCCTCGACCAGGCCGCCCTCTTCGGCGAAGGCGTCATCCCGCGGCTGAAGTAGCCCGCACCGGCAGCACCACCGCCGACGGATGCTCCGGGTCGTGGAACACCCGCTGGTCGGCCGCGCGCAGCGTGACCGCTGTGGCGCGCGGCTCGCCGGTGCCCGGATTGCGGTTGTAACGGGGAAAGGCGCCGCTGGACACCTGGACCCTGATGCGGTGACCGCGCTTGAAGACATGGGCCGTCGGCCACAGCCGCAGCGAGGCGCGGGTGATCTCGTCGGCGCCGGACAGGCCGACCAGACCGTCGCACACATTGCGCGAGCGGCCCTTGGCGTCCACGTCGCACAGCCGGACGAAGACATCGGCGTACGGCAGGCTGGAGCGGAACCACACCTCGGCCTCGACCTCGCCGATCACCTCCGTGTCCGCATCCAGCACGGCCGTCGTGTACGTCAGCACGTCCGCCCGCGCCTCCAGCCGCGTGTTGACCTTCCGGCCGCCACGGCCCGGGGCGAAGCGCACGCCGCCGACGGCGGGCGTGGGGTCCGCCGGGTCGTAGCGATAGCGGTCCGGGCCTGAAGGGCCGGGCTCGGCGGTGGCGAGCCCGCCGCCCTCCTGGAGGTGGAAGCGCCGCGGGGCGTAACCGGCGGGCGGCCAGCTCTCGAAGCCCCGCCACGCCTCCGCGCCCATCACGTACAGGCGCACCGGCTCGCGCTCCTGTGGCCGCTCGCCGCGCGCGTGCGGCAGCCCGAACTCCAGGGTCTGGCGCGCACCTTCGGCCTGCACGCCCACGGCGGTGTGCGCCCACGGGCCGACCGTCAGCCACGCCTCGCGGCCCGCCGCGCGCAGTGCCCGATAGTCGCGCAGCTGACCGGGCAGAAAGATGTCGAACCAGCCCGCCACCGAGCTCACCGGCACGCTCGCGGCGGCCACCCGCGCCTGCTGGTCGACCCCGTCCCAGTGCGGGTCCTCGGCGCCATGGCTGAGGATGTTCTGGATGTACGGTGAGGGGCTGCCGATCGCCGCCCGGTCGGCTTCCTCGAGCGGCGTGGTGAACTGGGCCCGGTGCGCCCGCCGCGCCCCGAGGAGCTGCCGGAGCAGGGCCCCCTTGCGCTCCTGCCCCGACACCATCACGCCCCAGGCGAACGGCGTTTCCAGCTCGAAGGCGTCCTCGCGCAGGAACGCGAGGGTCAGCGCCGCCTCGGTGACCACCGGGACCATGGCCCTCACCTGCGGGGGCAGTTGGTCGGCGACCGCCCACTGGACGTAGCCGAGGTAACTGCTGCCGGTGAGCACGACCGAGTCGCCGCACCAGGGCTGCTTCACCAGCCAGTCGAGCGTGGCGAGGCCGTCCTCGCGCTCGTTGCGCATCGGCTTGAAGGCGCCGCCGGAGCCGAAGGTGCCGCGGACGCTCTGCACGACCACCTGGAAGCCGCGCTCGGCCAGCGGCAGGGCGGCGAGCGTCGACCGGCGCCCGCGGCCGTACGGCGTGCGGATCAGCGCGGTCGGCAGCCCGTCGCCGCCATGCCGCGGCGCCCACCGCTCGGCGTACAGCACGGTCCCGTCGGGCATCGGCACCGGCAGATGGGGGTGCACCACCACATCCCTGGTCAGCGGCGGGCCGAGCCGCAGCAGCCGCTGGAACAGCCGGCTGCCCCGGCCCACCCGCCGTACCGCCGGGGGCCGGGCGCTGTCATCGGCATCTGACATACCGTCAGGATACCGGTGACAGCTTGCTCGCCACCCCCTTCAGACGGTGGAAGCGTTCCTCGCGCTTCCGGGTCGCCGCGTCCAGGCCGTCCAGCAGGCGCTGGGAGCGGCGCTCCAGGTCGAGTTCGTCGATGATCCGGTCCACCTCCGTGAGCAGCGCGCCGTACAGCTGCCAGTGCGGCGGATGGTCCCTGGCCTGGTCGAGCAGCAGTCCGGCGACCCGGGCGCGGCAGGCGTCGGCCGCGGCCAGCTCCTCGGCGAGCCGGGTCTCGGCGGTCTCGGCGCTGTGCGTGGCGGGGGTGGTCACCAGGAGCGCGAAGTTCTCGATGGCGGCGGCGAGATGCTCGTACAGCTCCCGCTGCTCCGCCGCGAGGTCCGGCGGGAAGAGCGGCTCGGCGCCGCGCTGCCGGGCCAGGTCGGTCATCGTACGGGCGAGGACCCGCAGCACCACCGTGCAGATCTCCAGGGTGTCCAGGCCGGTGCGCAACACGACGCGGTGCAGCAGGCCCTCGCGGACCCGGGGGTTGAGCCGCAGGCTGTCCTCCGCGCGGCGCAGGGCCGCGTCCACGTCGGCGACCTCGTGGTCGAGTTGCCGGGCTTCGTGCAGCCGGGCGGCGGCGTCGGCGACCGGCTGGGGCGCGTCGAGCCCGGCGGCGATCGACCGCAGGAGCGCGCGCATCCGGCCGGCCAGGTCGGTGATGGCGGTGCCGGCGTCGCGGGTCCATACCGGCGGGGCGATGAGGAAGTTGAAGATCAGGCCGACCACGGCGCCGGTGAGCGTCTCCACCACCCGGTTCCACGCGGTGTTGGTCACCTGGCTCACGCCGAGCACCAGCATCGCGCTGATCGCCACCTCCGGCACGAACTCGCTGACCCGGACGTAGTGCCCGACGATCAGTGACGCGAGGATGATCAGCGCGAGGCTCCACCACGTCAGCCCCACCAGCGCGCTGAAGCCGACGGCCAGCAGGACCCCGGCCACCACGGCGTTGACCCTGCGGATGCCGGTGGTCAGCGTCGCGTACAGCGTCACCTGGACCACGAGCAGCGCGGTCAGCGGCGCGGTGAGCGGGGCGGGTCCGGTGGTGAGGTGCAGCGCGATCACGTAGGCGATGACCGCGGCGACGGTGGACCGGAGCGTCTGCACCACCCTCGGCTCGCGACGCCGCAGGAGGACCTCGGCCACCTCCCGTATGCGAGGCACGCACGCCTCCTTCGCCTCAGACTGCTCCCTTCCGGCTCCCCCGTCGCGGGGGAGTCGAAAAGCGGACTGATCCCCGCATTACCGGGAACCCGTCGCACAGAGAGGCCGGACACGGCCGCGAGCACAGAATCGAGGCGCAGCAGTCATGGAACGCAGGCTGATCCGCAAGGGACGGCCGCACATCGAGGAGAGCGACGGCTGGATCCGCTTCCAGCCCGAGGCGGAGCGGGTGTCGGACACCGACGGTCCGATGGGTTACGACCCGCAGATCCCGCACGACGCCACGGATGCGGAGGCGCACATCATCCGCAGCGTCAACTGAGTCCCCGCAGCCGGGCCGCGACCCGTCACCCCGGGGGCGACGGGCCGCGGCACCGTCCGCTACCCGGCCCGGGTGCAGTGGAAGACGCCCCAGGTCAGATGCCCGTTGCGGCCCCCTTCCACCCAGTGTCCGAGGCCCTTCTTCATCTGTGTCAGGTAGTCGGAGCTGACCTTGCGGTTCAGGCCCTCCGCCTCCTGCCGTTCCGTTTCCTCCAGCACCCGCCCGTAATGCGCGACGAGCTGCTCGCGGTGCTCCTCGAAGCCGGCGCCGACGAGCGTGAAGCCGAGCTGCGGCAGCAGGCCGAGGTAGAAGCCGGGCGAGCCCATGTCGTCGAGGTGGATGCGGTCGAGGATCGGCTGCAGCACCCCCGGCGGGCAGTCGTCGGTCGCCATCGGGTCGGTGAAGACCAGGCTGCCGCCGGGCCGCAGCACCCGCGCCGCCTCCCGCAGCACCCGCTCGCGGTCGCCGCTGTGCAGGAAGGCGTCCTGCGACCAGACGACGTCGACGCTGCCGTCCGGATACGGGATCTCCTCGAAGGCCCCGTCCACCACCTCGATACGGTCGGTCAGGCCGCGCGCCGCGTTCAGCTCGCGGTGCCGCCGGTTCTCCACCTCGCTGAGGTTGAGTGCCCGCACCTGGCAGCCGTACGTGCCCGCCAGATGCCGCGCCGCGCCGCCGAAGCCGGCGCCGAGGTCGAGGACCACGCTGTCCTCGGTGAGCTTCAGCCGGGCCGCCATGCGGTCGACGGTGCGCCGGCTGGCGGCGGCGATGGGTTCGTCCGGGCTCTCGTAGATGCCGATGTGGATGTCCTCGCCGCCCCACACGGTGGCGTAGAACGTGTCGGCGTCCGGGGAGTTGTAGTAGCTGCGGGCCGTCCCGGCCGCGCCCGCATGCTGCGTCGACTGATCGGCTTCCATGCGGTACTCCTTCTCGGCGACGTGGACGAAGAAGTCCGGCTGGTCGTCCCGGTAGGTGTGCTGGAAGTCGCCGTACGTGTCGACCCGCTGGAAGCCCACCTCGCGCATCAGCCGGCGGGTGTAGTCCTTGCGCAGCGGATACATGTTGAGGTGGTACACCGACTCGTCCGGGAACCGGTACCGCATCCGGCACAGCCCGTCGTCGACGTACTCGGGCGCCACCGCGACGTCCTCGCCGCAGTAGTAGTACGTGTGCTTGCTGCTGTAGCCGTCGTCCAGGATCGCGTCGTAATTGCGCTGGTCGAGGACCAGGATGCCGTCGTGCTTGAGCATCGCGTAGAACTCGGCGAGCGCCTTGCGGCGGTCGCGTTCGTCGAAGAGGTGCGTGAAGGAGTTGCCGAGGCAGACGATCGCGTCGTACTCGCCGTGCACATCCCGGTTGAGCCAGCGCCAGTCGGCCTGGACGACGCGCAGGATGTGGCCGCCGTGCTGCCGCCCGTTCTCGAAGGCCATCGACAGCATGTTGGCGCTGCCGTCGGCGCTGACGGTCTCGAAGCCCGCCTGAAGTAACTGCACCGAGTGATAGCCGGTGCCGGTCGCGACGTCCAGGACACTGCGGACGCCGCGCTTGCGGAGCAGGTCGATGAAGAAGTTGCCCTCGCTCTCCGCTCTCTTCTCCCAGTCGATGAGGGAGTCCCACTTCTCCACGAAGCTCGGTATGTACTCGTGTGCGTAGTGGTCGGTCTCCCTGACCTCCACGGGGTTGCCCCCGAACCCTTGAGCTGTCTGCGCTGTCTGCGCTGTGATGACGAGCCTCCGATCTGCCGGTGCCAGTGGGGCAATAGCTCTCCGAAGCGGCGCGATGTATGCGTGAACTTCCGTATACAAGTCGTACTGACGGCGATCTTGACGTGGTCATGCCCTCGCGGATACGGTCCGCGGCAGTGCAACGTTAGAAAGCGCTTGCCGGACGTTCGCCAACCCTCTTGGGACAGAGGAGAGAACGGATGCCGAAGCACACCACCGGCCTGGCCGCGGGCCTGGCACTGCTGGTCACCGCCCTGCTGGCGGGACCGGTCCAGGCGGCGGACAGCGCGGGCACGCAGCGCGTGCTGCCCGGGCTGAAGCCGGACCTCGTCGCCCACTACGACTTCGGGCATCCCGTACCGGGAGCCCCCGCCGAGGAGCAGGACCAGGGCTTCTCCGGTACGGACATCCAACTCGTCGGCGGCGGCCCGGCGATGCGCGTGCCCGACGCCGCCCACCCGGGCGCGGGGAACGCGCTGCAGACCGCCCAGATCAACCCCGGCGCCGCCGGGAACGACGACTGGAAGGCCGGTCTCTACGCCCCCGGCGGAGTGCCCACCCTGAACGCCTTCAACGCGGCCAAGGGCACCACCGTCATGGGCTGGTTCAAGATGACCGGCGACAACCCCGCCCCCGACTCCAACACCCCCGACCCCGACGACCGCTACGGCGCCATCGGCCTCACCGGCGTCCTGGCCGGCAACTCCGACGGCCACGGCGTCCGCGCG
This sequence comes from Streptomyces coryli, assembly GCF_011044975.1. Taxonomy (GTDB): domain Bacteria; phylum Actinomycetota; class Actinomycetes; order Streptomycetales; family Streptomycetaceae; genus Streptomyces; species Streptomyces coryli. The sequence goes on from NZ_JAAKZV010000018.1 coordinate 30,469, forward strand.
CTGCTGGAGCTGATCGAGGTCGAGGGCGAGCTCCGTGTGGTGGCCCTCGGCCGCCGCCTCGACGACGGCGCCTCGCAGACCTTCGCCGCCGCCGCCGACTGGCGCAGCGTGCTGCCGCAGGACGAGTGGGTCCACCTCGCCGCGACCTTCGACTACAGCGACGGCTCGATGGCGCTCTTCCGCAACGGCGAGCGCCTGGACGGCTTCTACGCCACGCCCGGCGACCCGTGGGAGGTCGAGGGCCCTGGCGACCACCGCGCCTCGCCCACCGACCCCGCCGGCATCAAGATCGGCGGCAGCTTCCCGCAGAACACCCGCGAGCGGAACCCCTGCAACTGCCGCATGGACGACCTGATGTTCCTGGACCGCGCCGTGTCCGCGGCCGAGGTCCGGCAGCAGCACCGGATGATGACCTCGCAGCAGCCCTGACGGCGGCCCACCCCACCCCCGTCACAGCCCTCGATGAACGGAGTGCCCTCGTGCCCTCACGCCTTGGCGGGAGACTGCGTTCTCTCGTCCTCGCGCTCGCCCTGGCCCTGCCCACGGCCCTGCTGACCGCGCCGCCGGCGCAGGCCGCGGCCGCCGACCCGATCCTGCCGAAGCCCGTCCAGTCGGGCATCGGCCTGGAGGTCGAGGAGTACGCCCAGTTCCCGAAGTCGGAGCCGACGCCCCCGCCGACCGACCCGCGGCTGATGCGGCACGCCCGTATCAACGCGCTGGACGAGCTGCCGGACGGCTCGGGCAGGCTGGCCGTGCCCGATCTGAACGGCAAGCTGTACCTGGTCAAGGACGGCAAGCCGCAACCCTACCTCGACGTCGGCGCGACCTTCGCCCCGGCGTTCTTCTCCGGGCGTGGGCTGGGCCAGGGCTTCGGATACGCGGCCTTCCACCCGGACTTCAAGCAGAACGGCATCTTCTACACGGTGCACACCGAGCTCGCCTCGAAGTCCGGCAAGCAGCCCGATCTGACGCCGCAGAAACCGGACGCCGAGTACCAGGGCATCATCACCGAGTGGACCGCGAAGGACCCCGCCGCGGACACCTTCGACGGCACCCGCCGCGAGCTGCTCAGGATCGGCTTCAACGGCCAGATCCACGGCATCCAGCAGATCGGCTTCAACCCCACCGCCAGGCCCGGCTCCGCCGACCACGGCAAGCTCTACGCGGCTGTCGGCGACGGCGGCATCGGCTACAAGAACACCGACCCGCAGAATCTCGCCCTCCCGCACGGCAAGATCCTCCGCATCGACCCGCGCGGCAGCGACAGCTCGAACGGCAAGTACGGCGTTCCGGCGGACAACCCGTTCACGCAGAAGCCCGGCGCGCTCGGCGAGATCTTCGCGTACGGGATGCGGGACCCGCACCGCTTCAGCTGGGATACGGGCGGGCAGCACCGGATGTTCCTCGGACACATCGGGCAGCACGCGGTGGAGTCGGTGTACGAGGTGCGGGCCGGGGACAACCTCGGCTGGAGCGAGCGGGAGGGCCCGTTCGTCTACGACAAGGCGCCGGCCGACCCTTGCGACACGTACAAGCCGCTGCCGGCCGACGACGAGAAGTACGGCTACACGTATCCGGTCGCCGCGTACGACCACGACCCGCCGCCCGGCTGGGACTGCAAGTCCGACATCGGCCGGGCGATCTCCGGCGGCTTCGTCTACCGCGGCGACAAGGCGCCGGAGCTGCGCGGCAAATACCTCTTCGGCGACCTCGTCGACGGCCGGGTCTTCTACACCGAGTCCGACGAGATGGACCGCGACGCCGCCCCGGAGAAGATGGCGCAGATCCACCAGCTGATGCTCTACGACAAGGCGTCCGGCAAGCGTGTCACCGCCCAGGACCTGGCCGGGGACAAGCGCGTCGACCTGCGCTTCGGCAAGGACGCCGCGGGCGAGCTCTTTCTGATCGCCAAGGCGAACGGGAAGGTATGGCGGGTCACCGGCACCCGCGAGTTCGCCGGCTGCGAGACCGGCGGCACCACGGTCACGGATGTCATGGGCGCTGGGAACTGGGCGCCGGTCACCCCGGCCAAGTGGCAGTTCCCGGGCGACGAGGCCATCCTCGCCGAAGCGGGCGCCGAGCGGCCTGGCCCGCGCCGGCCGTACGAATACGCGGTGCTGACCGCCGGGCCGCGCTTCGGCGCCATGACATGGCGGGGGCAGGTGCGGCTCGATACGCCGGTGGATGTGTCCAACCGGGATGTGGTGGTGATCTTCGGCTATCGCTCGGACACGGAGTTCTATTACGCGCATCTCTCGCAGGACAACACGATCCTGCCGCACAACGGCATCTTCAAGGTCAACAACGCCGACCGGGAGCGCATCGACCACCAGTGGACCGGCTATCACGGCGCGGACCCGGCCATCGACGATGCCGAGTGGCACGACGTGGCGGTGAAGCACTGCGCCGCCACCGGTGAGATCGGGGTGTACGTGGACGGCGCGAAGGATCCGCTGATGACGGCGACGGACACGACGTTCGGGTCCGGCCGGGTGGGCTTCGGCTCGTTCGACAACGTCGGCAGGCTGCGCGGTCTGTCGGTGACGGGGGAGCCCGCCACGAGCTGACGCACGCATGCGACAGGGCCGGTCCGGGGACAACGGACCGGCCCTGCCTCGCATCCCCCTGGCCTACTCCTGGATGATCTTGAAGGTCTCGGTCTTGTTCTCGATGTCCACGGCGTTGTCCGACAGGGTCAGCCCCTTGAAGGTGGCTTCGCCGACCGCCGGGCCCTGGCCCGCCTCGGGCATCGGGTTGGCCCAGATGCCGAAGCCCGACTTCTCGTCGAACTCGTCACCGGACTTCTTCGCCCCGGAGATCGTGACGTTCGACAGGACCGTGTCCTCCACCGGGTTCTCCGGCTGCGAGCCCGTGTACTTCGTCTGGAACATGATCCCGCTGTACGTCGGGTCCTTGATGTCGACGTTGTCCACCCGGATGGCCCGGAACGGCTTGGACGCGGAGAACATCCAGATGCCCGGGAAGGTCTGCGCACCCCAGAAGTGGCCGCCCGCCCGGTCGACGGAGATGTCCGAGAAGTTCGTCTCCCCGGGCCCGAAGCCGTTCATCGGATAGCCGAAGTCCAGCGACGAGATGGTGATGCCCGAGTAGACCAGCGTGTCGGCGATCTTGATGTTACGGAAGGTGTTGGTGTTGCCGCCGTACACCGCGAGCCCCGCCGCCCGCCAGGTGAGCTTGCTGGTCAGGTTCTCGTAGACATTGCCGGTCTGGTCGCCGCCGCCCGAGTCGGTCGCGGAGAAGAGGGCGTACGAGTCGTCGCCGGTGGCGCGGGTCTCGTTGTTGGAGACCAGGTTGTCCGAGGAGCCGTTGGTCATGTTCAGGCCGTCCGCGAAGGTGTTGCGGATGCGGTTGTCCTTGAGCGTCATCTTGTCCGTGTTGGCGCCCCAGTAGAGGCAGAGCATGTGCTCGGCCCAGATGTTCTCGATGGTGATGCCCGAGGTGTTCTGGAAGTCGAAGACCTTGCCGGGGCCGTCGATACGGGAGTTGTAGTTGCCGAAGTAGGCGAAGCCGGAGAAGACCGAGCCGTTGGCGGCCTGGTCGGCGCGGAAGCCGATGTCGGTGTTGGTCTGCCCCGAGGGCGCGTGGAAGCGGGTGAACCACGGGCCCGCGCCGATCACCTTGACCGGCTTGCCGAAGACCTGGAACTTACTGGAGGTCTCGTAGTCGCCCGGCGGCAGGTAGACGCCCTCGACGCCGGCCTCCATGCGGGCCTTGTCCAGGGCGTTCTGGACGTCCTGGTGGGTGGTGCCGGCCGGCTCGACGTACTTCGCCGGGTCCGGGTTGTCCTTGGCCGCGGCCTGCTCGAAGTCGACGAAGTCGATGGCGTACTTCGCGGCGTTGTCGCCGTCCTTCTGCAGCCGGATCTTCGCGCCCGCCGGGACGGTCTTGCCGAGGGCGACGTGCGCCTCGTCGTAGATGTGCCGGGGGTCGCCCGCGCCCGGGTCATTGCCGGGGGAGGCCTCCGCGCCGTACAGCCAGGCGTACTTGGAGGTCAGGTCGAGCGCCTTGGTCTTCTCGCCGTCCACGTAGACATTGAGGGTGGCGTCCGTGCCGTCCGGGATGGAGAACCGGGTCACCAGCGTGTTGGTCTCGACGGGAGTCGTGAACTCCACGTACTGCCCGGTCTCATTGAGCGTGACGGCCTTGCGCCCCGACGCCTCACCCGCGAGATCGCCGATCTTGCGGTTCGGGCCGACCACCTCCGCGCCGCCGCCCGGGTCGCCGGCCTCGGCCTCGACCGTCGTGTACGGCATGGTCGCACCGCGCTCCGCGGCCTTGGTGTCCGCGCTCTTCGCCGCGAGCCGCGCCCCGCTCTTCTTCGGGGTGAAGGCCGCCTCGCCGGAGCCCGCGTCCCCGGCGCGGACGGTACGGGTGACCGCGTCGCTGTCCGCGGACTGGTTGCCGGCCTTGTCCCGGGCCCGTACCGCATAGTCGACCTTCGCGGCGTCCGCGCCGGCGGCCGTGGTGTCCTTCCAGGTCCTGGTCTTCGCGGGCAGGCTGGCCCGGAGCTCGCCGTCGGCGTAGACGTCGTACCCGACGGCGCCCTCGGCGCGGTCCCAGCTGAGCGTGCGGCCCCTGAGCTCCGTGCCGCCCGGTGCCTCGGGCGGGGCGGCGTCGCCGGTGTCGGCCGCGTAGGCGGACAGCTCGCCCACCTTCTCGGCGCCGTTGACGCGCAGATAGCGCACCGGGGCGCCGTCCAGCGGGAAAGTGGCCTTGCCCTTGCGGGACTTGAGGTCCGAGAGCTCGCTGAAGTCCTCGCCGTTCGTCGAGCCCTCGAGGCGTACGGTCTGCGCCGCGCCCGGCAGCCGCACCTCGGCGCGGTCCAGGCGGCGGGTGGCGCCGAGGTCCGCGGTGACCCAGCCCTGCTTGCTGCTGCCGGTGGCGTACGTGGCGGCGTCGCCGTCGTGGGCGCGGTCCGCCCCCTCGCCGGTGATCTCCAGCTCCAGCGCGCCCGAGTCCTCGGCGCCCTGGGCCGTCATCACCTGCAGTCCGGTCAGCAGCATGCCCGCCCCGAGCGTTGCCGCCAGGGCGGGCCGCCACGCCCGGGAGCGGCGGCGATGGGAACGATATGTCGTGCGCATGACAGTCCCTTCTTCGTGGGGGTGCGGTCCGGCCGCCGGCCCATGGGGACCTGCAGTCGGACCGCTTTGTCCTGCGGTGGCGGTGCCGCGGGGATGTATACCGCCGGCCGGCAGGAGTCGAGCGGCGCCCACTCAACCACCGGCCTCATCTGGCCGCAAGATGTTGAGCATTCATTGCAAAAAATCGATTGCCAGGGTGGTTCAAAGGGGCTCAGCTGTTGACACGGCGGTCATCTGCCAGAAATATCCAGGCAGCTTCACGCAAGACGCGAATGATCGCTCCCCAACTTCAGATTGCAGCGGAGGGCTCCGCATGAGCCGCATGAGATGGAAGCAACGCATCAGATCCGGCCTGGTCGGCACCTTGCTGGCCGGCCTGGCGGCGACGGGGCTCACTCCCGGCGTCGCGCAGGCCGCGGCCGAGGATCCGAACCTGGCCCTGGGCAAGCCGGCGAGCGCCAGCGGCTCGCACCCCGGCTACCCGGCCCCCAACATCACGGACGGCAGCCAGCAGACCTACTGGGAAGGCCCGGCGGGTGAGTTCCCGCGCTGGGTGCAGACCGACCTGGGCAGCACCGCGACGGTCGACGAGGTGGTCCTCAAGCTGCCCACCACCTGGGAGGCGCGCACCCAGACCCTGAGCATCCAGGGCAGCACGGACGGCGACACGTTCACCACGCTCTCCGCCGCCGCGGCCCACGAGTTCCGCCCGGACCGCTCCGGCAGCGTCACCATCGGCTTCCCGGCCGCGAAGGCCCGCTATATACGGGTGAACATCACCAAGAACACGGGCTGGAACGCGGCGCAGCTCTCCGAGCTGGAGGTGCGCGGCGAGGGCGGCGGCCCGGGCGATCCGCCGCTGGAGGGTACGAACCTGGCCCGCGGCAAGCCGATCGAGGCCTCGTCCCACACCCAGAACTATGTGGCGGCGGGCGCCAACGACGATGACGTGAAGACCTATTGGGAAGCGGCGGGCCAGTCCGCGAGCCTCACGGTGAAGCTGGGCGCGAGCGCCAGTCTCGAGGGCGTCGTGGTCAAGCTCAACCCCGACCCGGCCTGGTCGGCGCGCACCCAGGAGTTCACGGTCCTCGGCCGCGAGTCGTCCGGCGCCGAGTTCAAGACCATCAAGGCGCGGCAGTCGTACGCCTTCAGCCCGTCCTCGAACCAGAACACCGTGTCCGTACCGGTCAGCGGCGTGTACGAGGACGTGCGGCTGCAGTTCCACGCCAACTCCGGCGCCCCGGGCGGCCAGGTCGCCGAGCTGCAGGTCATCGGCGCCGCGGCGCCCGCGCCCGACCTGACGGTGACCACGCTGGACTGGACGCCGGAGAAGCCCTCGGCGGAGGACGAGATCACGGTGAAGGCGACCGTCCGTAACTCCGGCAACGCCGCCTCGCAGGCCACCGCCATGGAGGCCAGCCTGGGCGGCACGGTCGCCGGCAGCGCCTCCGTACCCGCTCTGGCCGCCGGCGCCACCGCCGACGTCGAGGTGCGCGTCGGCAAACGACCGGCGGGCAGCTACACCGTCTCCGCGGTCGCCGACCCCAACGACACCATCGACGAATCGGACGACACCAACAACAGCCGCACTGCCGACGCCAAGCTCGTCGTGGAGCGCAGTCCCGGCCCCGACCTGGAGCCCACCGGCATCACCACCAGCCCGGAGCACCCGGCCACCGGCACCAAGGTCACCTTCAAGGTGTCCGTACGCAACAACGGCACCAGCCAGGCCGCCGCCGGCACGGTCACCCGCCTCACGGTGAACGGCAGCGCCCTCCAGGGCACCGCCCCGGCCGTCCCCGCCGGCGGGTCCGCCACCGTGGACATCACCGGCGACTGGACCGCCACCAGTGGCGGCGCCACGCTCACCGCGAACGCGGACGCGACCGGCGCGCTCGCCGAGACCGACGAGACCAACAACGTCTTCACCCGCTCCGTCGTCATCGGCCGCGGCGCCGCGGTGCCGTACACCGAGTACGAGGCCGAGGACGGCGACTACAAGGGCACGCTGCTGAAGGCCGACGCCAAGCGCGAGTTCGGGCACACCAACTTCGACACCGAGTCCTCGGGCCGCTCGTCGGTGCGGCTGAACCAGACCGGCGAATATGTGGAGTTCACCTCCAAGGCGTCGGCCAACTCCATCGTCGTCCGCAACTCCATCCCGGACGCCCCGGGCGGCGGCGGCCAGGACGCCACCATCAGCCTGTACGCGGACGGCAAGTTCGTACGGAAGCTGGACCTGTCGTCCAAGCACAGCTGGCTGTACGGCACCACCGACGACCCGGAGGGGCTGACCAACCGGCCCGGCGGCGACGCCCGCCGGCTCTTCGACGAGTCGCACGCGCTGCTCGCCCAGTCGTATCCGGCGGGCACCAAGTTCCGGCTGCAGCGGGACAGCGGCGACACGGCCGCGTTCTACGTCCTCGACCTGGTCGACCTGGAGCAGGTCGCGCCCGCCGCGGCCAAGCCGGACGGCTGCACGTCGATCACCGAGTACGGGGCGGTGCCGAACGACGGCATCGACGACACCGACGCCATCCAGCGGGCGGTGACCGCCGACCAGAACGGCGACATCGGCTGTGTCTGGATCCCGGCGGGTCAGTGGCGGCAGGAGAGGAAGATCCTCACCCAGGACCCGAAGTACCCGGCCAACCCGTACAACCAGGTCGGCATCCGCAATGTCACCGTCAAGGGCGCCGGGATGTGGCACTCCCAGCTCTACACCCTCACCGAGCCGCAGAACGCGGGCACCATCAACCACCCGCACGAGGGCAACTTCGGCTTCGACATCGACGACAACACCCAGATCTCCGACATCGCCATCTTCGGCTCCGGCCGGATCCGCGGCGGCGACGGCAACGCGGAGGGCGGCGTCGGCCTCAGCGGCCGGTTCGGCAAGGACACCAAGATCAAGAATGTCTGGATCGAGCACGCCAACGTCGGCGCCTGGGTCGGCCGCGACTACGGCAACATCCCGGCGCTGTGGGGCCCGGGCGAGAACCTGGAGTTCAGCGGCATGCGCATCCGCAACACATACGCGGACGGCGTGAACTTCACCAACGGCACCCACCACTCGACGGTCTACAACTCGTCGTTCCGCAACACGGGCGACGACGCCCTCGCCGTATGGGCGAGCAAGCACGTCAAGGACACGTCGACGGACATCGGCCGTAACAACAGCTTCAAGAACAACACCGTCCAGCTGCCGTGGCGGGCGAACGGCATCGCGATCTACGGAGGCAAGGACAACTCGATCGAGAACAACCTGATCTCCGACACGATGACCTACCCCGGCATCATGCTGGCCACGGACCACGACCCGGTCCCGTTCTCCGGCCAGACGCTGATCTCGGGCAACGGTCTCTACCGGACCGGCGGCGCCTTCTGGGGTGAGGCGCAGGAGTTCGGCGCCATCACGCTCTTCCCGCAGGGCCCGGACATCCCGGGCGTCACGATCAAGGACACCGAGATCCACGACTCGACGTACGACGGCATCCAGTTCAAGAACGGAGGCGGCGCGGTGCCGGGCGCCAAGATCGAGAACGTCCGCATCGACAAGTGCAACAACGGCGGCGCGGGCATTCTCGCCATGGGCGGCGCCCGCGGCAGCGCCACGCTGTCGAACGTGGACATCACCAACTGCGAGGACGCCGACGGCGTCGTCGTCGAACCCGGTTCGGGCTTCGTGATCAACCGCTCGTAGCGGAGTGACACCCGCCCCCGCCCGGCGCCTCCCACGAGGCGCCGGGCGGGCGCGTACCGCAGACTTGGCGCCATGCATTCCTACGGGCGCCTGCAGGTGCGAACCGACGACCTCAGCCCGGCCAGGTGGCTGATCCGGAGCAGGACGGAGGACGGGTTCGGCACCGTAGCGGGCGTGAGCGCGCCCGGCTTCGACGCCTACGCGCGCGTGCTGCACCCGGCCGCGCTGGACGAGCGGCCGGTGCCGTGGGCGGAGGTGGCGGCCGCGTACGGCAAACCGCTGACGGCCCTCAGTAACTGGCACGAGCTGATCGGCATGGGCCGCGACTACGTCAACGCCCAGCAGTACGGCCTGCCCGGCGTCTGGGACGAGCATCCGGTGGAGGGCCCCACGCCGCCCGCGCTCGCGCGGCAGCTGATGCCGGTACTGGCCCGGCACACCGCTGCCGCCGACCGCTGCTGGTTCGGGGTGTGGCACGGCTACGGCACCTGGGACTTCACCGGCGTGCCCGTCTTCAAGACCCCCGGCCGGGACGAGGTGCTGCTGTCCGGCCCGCTCGCCGACGCCGACTCGCCGGAGGCGCTGCACGCCTCCGGCTGGGTGGAGCTGCCCGATCTGTGGTGGCCGGACGACCGCGCCTGGTGCCTCGGCGGCGATGTGGATCTCGTCAGCACCTATATCGGCGGCACCGAGGCGCTGATTGCCGACCTGCTGGAGACTCGCGGCCTGGAGGCCTTTAAGGTGTGCGCCGACGACCGCGTCGGCTGACAGTCTCCGCAGAAGGGCTGGACCCACCTATGAGCACCCCCAGCGCACCCGCCATCGTCGGTGTGATCGGTGGCGGCCGGATGGGCGCCGGCATCGTGCAGTCCTTCGCCGCCGCCGGATCGCGGGTCACCGTCGTGGAGAGCGACAAGGACGCCGCGGCGGCCGCGGTCGAGCGGGTCGCCACCGGCCTTTCGCGAGCCCGGGAGCGGGGGAATCTCGCGGAGCCGGCCGAGGACATCCTCGCCCGCATCGACACCGTCGACTCCCCGCAGGGCCTGCCCACCGACGCCGACCTGGTCGTCGAGGCCGTGCCCGAGGACGCCGCGCTCAAGGCCCGGGTGCTCGCCGCGGCGGAGGCGGCCGTCGGCGACGCGACCGTGCTCGCCACCAACACCAGCTCCCTGTCCGTCAGCGACCTCGCCGCCGCACTGCGCCGGCCCGCCCGCTTCGTCGGCATGCACTTCTTCAATCCGGTCCCGGTCTCCGAGCTCGTCGAGATCGTCGTCGCGCCGGAGACCGCCGACGAGACCGTACGGGCCGCGCTGGACTACACCCACGCGCTCGGCAAGAAGGACGTCGTCGTCAAGGACTCCCCGGGCTTCGCCAGCAGCCGGCTCGGCGTCGCGCTCGGACTCGAGGCCATCCGCATGGTCGAGGAGGGCGTCGCCGAGGCCGAGGCGATCGACGACGCCATGCGGCTCGGGTACAAGCACCCCATGGGCCCGCTGCGCCTGACCGACCTCGTCGGGCTCGATGTGCGCCTCGCCATCGCCGAGCATCTGCGGGTCACGCTCGGCGAACGCTTCGCCCCGCCGCAGCTGCTGCGCGACAAGGTGGCCAGGGGAGAGCTGGGGCGGAAGAGCGGGCAGGGGTTCTACGCCTGGGAGTGAGCGCGCGCGACCGTTGACGCGGGCGTGAGCGGCCTCTTACGTTCAACATCATTCCGTGCGGTGAACGGAGGGGTGTTGAAGGCAGCTTCGGACGTCGTGGTCGTCGGGGCGGGCGTCATCGGCGCCGCCTGCGCCGAGGCGCTCACGGCCGCCGGCGTCTCCGTCACCGTCCTCGACCGCGGCGCCCCCGCGAGCGGCACCACGGCCGCGGGCGAGGGCAACGTCCTCGTATCCGACAAGGCTCCAGGACCCGAACTGCGGCTCGCCCAGGCCTCCCGCCGCCGCTGGCCCGAGCTGCTCGACGCGCTGCGCGCGGAGCTCGGCCCGCGCCGCGCCGAGGCGGAGTGGGAGCCGAAGGGCGGCCTCGTGGTCGTCACCGGCGTGGACGGGATACGTCCGCTCCGGGAGTTCGCCGCCGCCCAGCGCGCCGCCGGCGTCACCGCCCGCGAACTCGGCCCGGCCGCGGCCGCCGAGCTCGAGCCGCACCTCACCAAGGACGTCGCCGGCGCGGTCCACTACCCCGAGGACGCCCAGCTGCAGCCCGTGCTCGCCGCGACCACGCTGCTGGCGGCGGTACGGGCCCGTGGTGGGCAAGTGCGGGCCGGTGTCACCGCCCTAGGTGTGACGAGAGGGACCAGTGGCGCCGTCACCGGCGTCCGCACCGACCGCGGCACCCTGCCCTGCGCCGCCGTCGTCAACGCCTGCGGCCCCTGGTCCGGCGACTTCGCCAGGCGCGCCGGCGCGCCCGTCGCCGTGCAGCCGCGCCGGGGCATGGTGCTGGTCACCGGCCCGCTGCCGGCCGGGACCGTACGGCACAAGGTCTACGACGGCGACTACGTCGGCGCGGTCGCCGGCGGCGGCGCGGGCCTGCAGACCTCCGCCGTCGTGGAGTCGACCCGGGCGGGCACCGTGCTCATCGGCTCCAGCCGGGAGCGGGTCGGCTTCGACGAGGCGCTGCGCGTCCGCGTGCTGCGCGAGCTGGCGCGCAAAGCCGCCGCGCTGTTCCCGGTGTTGACGCACGTCCCCGTGATGCGCGCCTACGGCGGCTTCCGGCCGTACGCGCCCGACCACCTCCCGGTGATCGGCGCCGATCCGCGGCTGCCAGGACTGTGGCACGCAACGGGCCACGAGGGCGCCGGAATCGGGCTCGCCGCGGCCACCGGGCGGCTGCTCGCCGACCTGTACACCGGCCGGGCCCGCGAGGTCGATCCGGAGCCGTTCCGGGTGGACCGGCCCGGCATCGTTCCCGGGGAGGCGGCCGCGTGAGGGTGCGGATCGACGGCGTCGCCGTGCTGGCGGAGCCGGGGCGGACGGTGGCCGGGCTGCTGCTGGCGCAGGGGCGCAATGCGTGGCGTACGACGCGCGAGGGCGGGCGTCCGCGCGGGGTGTTCTGCGGGATCGGGGTCTGTTACGACTGCCTCGTGGTGGTCAACGGCGTCCCCGATGTCCGCGCCTGCCAGCGGCTGGTGTGCGACGGCGACGACATCCGTACCCAGCACGGGGCGGAGCTGCCGTCGTGAGCCCGGCCGGCGCGCACCCCGTCGTCGTGGTCGGCGGCGGGCCCGCCGGCATGGCGGCGGCGCGGGCCGCGGCCGCGGCGGGTGCGGCCGTGCTGCTGGTCGACTCCGGAGCGGCCCTCGGCGGTCAGTACCACCGACAGAACTCCCTCCACGGCGGCCGGGAGTTCACGCTCCCGGCCGGCGTCGAGCACCTGGCCGAGTCCCAGGTGTGGGCGCTCGAGCCGGTGCCGGGCGGCCACCGGCTGCACATCCGCACCGGCCCCGCCGACAGCCCGGAGCGCGCGGGCCGCACCGTCGACACAGCGGCCCTGGTGCTGGCCACCGGGGCCTACGACCGGGCGCTGCCGTTCCCCGGCTGGGACCTGCCCGGCGTCTTCACCGCGGGGGCCGCGCAGGCGCTCGCCAAGGGGCAGGGCGTGGCGGTGGGGGAGCGGGTGGTGCTGGCCGGGACCGGGCCGTTCCTGCTGCCCGTGGCCGAGTCGCTGATCGCGGTCGGCTCCCGGGTCGCCGCCATCCTGGAGGCAGGGGACCCGGTGACCGGCTGGCTCGCGGCGCCGGGCGGCGTCGTCGCCGGCCGCCGACGGCTCGCCGAACTGGCCCGCTATACCGCGCTGCTCGCCCGCCGGCGCATTCCGTACCACCACCGCAGCACGGTCATCGAGACGCACGGCACCGGCCGGGTCGAGGCGGTGACCGTCGCGCGGCTCGACGCGCGCTGGCGCGTGCTGCCCGGCAGCGAGCGGCGGGTGGCTGCCGACGCGGTCTGCGTGGGCTTCGGCTTCACCCCGCAGCTCGAACTCGCGGTCGCGGCCCGGTGCGCGCTCGCCGGGGGCTTCGTCGCCGTCGACATCGCCCAGGCCACATCCGTTCCCGGCGTGTACGCCGCCGGCGAGCTCACCGGCATCGGAGGCGCGGAACTCGCCGCCGCCGAGGGCGAGCTCGCGGGTGCTGCGGCCGCCGCCCGACTGCTCGGCGCGCGCCTCCCGGCGCCGGTCCGGGCGCTGCGGCGGGTGCGCGAGGGGCGGCGGTTCGCGGCGGCGCTCGAGCGGGCGTATCCCGTACGGGACGGCTGGCGGACCTGGCCGCGCGACGACACCGTCGTGTGCCGCTGCGAGGAGGTCACCTGCGGCGAGCTGCGCCGCGCGGTCGCCGAGCGGGACGCGGTCGGCGTGCGCTCGGTGAAGCTCGTCAGCCGGGCCGGGCTCGGGCTCTGCCAGGGCCGCGTATGCGGCCGCGCCGTGGCCGAACTCGCAGGCCTGGACGACCCGGGAGCGGCATTCGCCCGCCGCCCGATCGCCGCCCCCGTACGCCTCGGCGAACTGGCCGAAGCGCCACCGGACGAGCCCGCCGAGCCCTCGCCCGGTCCGCAGCAACACCCCACCCGTCTCGAGAGGGAGCAGCCATGACGCACCAGAAGCCCGAGGTGCTCGACGGAGTCGTAGTCGCCACCGCGCTGCCCTACGCGGAGGACCCGGCCGCGCCCGCCGGGCTGCGCGTCGACCTCGACCGCTATGCCGAGCACTGCCGCTGGCTGATCGACAACGGCTGCCGCGGCGTCGGCCCCAACGGCTCGCTCGGCGAGTACTCCTCCCTCACCGACGACGAGCGCCGGACCGTGGCCCGTACCGCGATCGAGGCGGTCGGGGACGACGGGATCGTCGTCGTCGGCGTGCACGGCGTCGGGGCGCACCAGGCCCGCGCCTGGGCGGAACGGGCGGCGGAGGACGGCGCGGACGGCGTGCTGTGCCTGCCGCCGACGATGTACCGGGCCAACGCCGCCGAAGTGGTGCACCACTTCGAGCAGGTGGCGGCCGCGGGGCTGCCGGTGATGGCGTACAACAACCCGCTCGACACGAAGGTCGACCTGACGCCTGAACTGCTCGACGAGATCGCGGAGATCGACAACATCGTGGCGGTGAAGGAGTTCTCCGGGGATGTCCGCCGGGTGACCGAGATACGGGAGCGGGCCCCCGGGCTGACCATCGTCGCCGGCGCCGACGACGTCGTGCTGGAGTCGCTGCTGATGGGCGCCATGGGCTGGTTCGCCGGCTTCCCGAACGTCTTCCCCGCCGCCTCGGTCCGCCTCTTCGAGTTGGCGCGCGCCGGGAAGGTGGACGAGGCGCGGGCCCTGTACGAGCCGCTGGTCGCGGCCTTCCGCTGGGACTCGCGCACCGAGTTCGTGCAGGCGATCAAGCGCGGCATGGACGCCGTCGGCCGCTACGGCGGGCCCTGCCGCCCGCCGCGCGGCCCGCTCGGCAGCGAGCAGCTCGCCGCCCTGGACGCCGACCTGCGCCGGGCCGTCGACCACCTGGCGGGTGCCTGAGATGCGCGCCTCCCGCTACTTCTCCGCGGTCGACTCGCACACCGAGGGCATGCCGACCCGCGTCATCACCGGCGGCATCGGCACCGTCCCCGGGGCGACGATGGCCGAGCGGCGCACCTACTTCGCCGAACACCTCGACCACATCCGGCAGTTCCTGGTCAACGAACCGCGCGGCCACCCCGCCATGAGCGGCGCGATCCTGCAGCCGCCGACCCGTGCCGACGCCGACTACGGCGTGCTGTTCATCGAGGTCTCCGGGCTGCTGCCGATGTGCGGACACGGCACCATCGGGGTCGCCACCGTGCTGGTGGAGACCGGCATGGTCGAGGTGCGCGAGCCGGTCACCGAGGTCCGCCTCGACACCCCGGCCGGGCTGGTGACCGCCGAGGTCGCGGTGGCGGACGGCCGCGCGCGGACGGTGACGATCCGCAATGTGCCGTCCTTCGCGCTCGAGCTCGACGCCAAGGTGGACGTCCCCGGCATCGGCACGGTCACGTACGACATGGCCTATGGCGGCAACTTCTACGCCATCCTGCCGATCGCAGACCTCGGCATCCCCTTCGACCGTACGGACAAGGCGGCCAAGGAACGGATGATCGGCGAGGGCCTCGCCATCATGGCGGCGATCAACGAGCAGCGCCGCCCGGTGCACCCGGCAGACCCCGGCATCGCCGGCTGCAAGCACGTCCAGCTGACCGCCCCGGGCACGGACGGCAGCGACGCCCGCAACGCGATGGTCATCCACCCCGGCTGGTTCGACCGCTCGCCCTGCGGCACCGGCACCTCCGCCCGGCTGGCGCAGCTGCACGCGCGCGGCGAACTGGCCCTCGACACGGACTTCGTGCACGAGTCACTGCTGGGGACCCGCTTCACGGGACGACTGGTCGCGGAGACGACGGTCGGCGGCGTCCCGGCCCAGGTGCCGACCGTGACCGGCAGCGCCTGGATCACCGGGATGGGGCAGTACCTGCTGGACCCCGCGGACCCGTTCCCGAGTGGGTTCACCCTGTAGTCACTGCGCCGCGTTCATCAGGTCCAGCGCGCTCTGCTGCCGGGCCGCGTCCGTGCGGTCCAGCGGGCCGTACCAGCGCAGGCCGTAGCGGTCGTTCGCGTCGCGGTCGTCGGCGTAGGCGCGGTCCGCCTGGCGGCGGAGGTAGTCCGTGTACGGGTGGTCCGGCAGCGCCGCGTTGAGCTTCGCCAGGCCGCGGACGTGGGCGCCCTTGAACGACGGGCCGTCGGCGCCGCAGTCGCCGTCCTCGCACGGCTCGCGCAGGATGCCGTCGGCCGTGTGCAGGCCGGGGGCGGTCGTCGCGGCGTCGGCGATCTCGCGGGCGGTGGCCAGCTGGGCGTCGTCGCCGGTGGCGCGGTGCAGTTCGGTGAGGGCGCCGAGGAGCATGCCCTGGTTGTACGTCCAGGCCGTGTCGCCGTTGTTGCGGCAGGTGGACAGGTCGATGCCGTCGTTGACCAGGTGATCGCTGTTGATCATGCCGGTGCCCTGGAACCATGACCAGCCGTCCCGCGCCCGCCCGAGATACGTCTCGTCGCCCTCGATGCGGTTGTGCAGTGCCGCGTTGAGCTGGATGTAGAGCGAGTTGGGGATGGCGTTCTTGTACGTCTTCTCCGTGCTCCACCACACCCCGCCGCCGCACGTGTCGTCCCAGTAGGCCGCCATGTGGTCGGCGTCCGCGCGGGCCGTGTCCAGGTAGCGCCGGTCGCCGGTCAGGTCGTACGCGGCGATCCAGGCCAGGCCCCACCAGCCGGTGTCGTCGAGGTACTCGTTGCGGAACTGGCCGTCCTTGGCGTCGAGTTGCTTCTCGTGCGTGGTGGCGATGGCGTGCCGGTGGTCGTCCTTGCCCGTGGTGCGGATGGTGTCGATCACCGCGGTGAGGGCATTGGCGGAGTTCCACCAGCCGGTGGTGGTGAAGAGGCCGGTGTCGTTGTCGTAGAACGACATCTGGGCGGTGGCGGCGGCCTCGCTGCGCTCCGGGGCCGCCGCGTGCGGGACGGCCTGCGACGTCGCCGCGGGGACGGCCAGTTGGCAGGCCGCGAGCGCGGCGGCCGCAAGGAGAATCCGGAAACACCTCATGCTGACAACGTTGCCTACGTGTCATGTAGGCGTCAATATGCTCTGCAACGTTGGAAGGCATCAAGGCCCGAAGGGATCCGCGATGATCGCCCGCTCCCTGCGTCTCCTGCTCGCCGCCGCACTCCTGGCCACCGGCCTGGTCCCGCTGACCGCGGCACCCGCCGCCGCTGCCGACCCGGTGTGCGCGCTGCACTGCGACACCCTCGACCCGTCGCAGGCGCAGCAGGACACCTTCCCGGTGCCGGAGAAGAACCTCAACGGCCGGGTGATCAGGCTGCACGTATCCCAGCCGGACACCATGGCCTGGGCCTCCATCGACGACGCCACCAGCGGCAACGCGGTCTGGCTCGACCGCAGCTGGGACGCCGGGGCGACGTGGGAGCCGGTGCTGGGCAAGGCCACCGTCCCGGATTCCCGGACCGGCACCCGCACCCTCATGTACAACATCACCGACCCGCGCACCCACCGCCGCGGCTGGATCCGCGCCTGCGGCGACGCGGCCGGGGTGGGCTGCACCGCCTGGTTCCGCCCCGGGGTGTGCGACGAGCTGTGCGACGGCGCCGATCCGGCGGACGCGGCCGGCGACGACCAACCGGTCCCCGCCACCACGCTCTTCGGCCGCACGATCCGCCTCCACGCCGACCACGCGAACGCCATGGCATGGGCCTCGATCGAGGACGGCGGACAGGGCGACGAGGTCTGGCTCGACCGCTCCTGGAACAAGGGCTCCTCCTGGCCCGACGGTTCGTCGCTCGGCCGTACGTCCGTCGCGGCCGGCGCCACCGCGGCCCGTTCGACCATGCACGCCACCCGTGACCCCGCCGGACTGCTCTACGGCGGCGCGGTGCGCGCCTGCGGCAAGGAGGCGAGCCACCAGGAGGGCAGCTGCACGGCGTGGGTGCGACCGGTGCCGACCCGGGCGCGGGCCGCGGCGGACGCGCTGATGTGGTCGTACGACCCCCGCGACGCCTGGTGGCCGCGCAGCTGGTGGAACAGCGCGGCGACGCTGACCGCGCTGACCGAGTTCGCACGGCGCACCGGCACCCAGGACTATGACTGGGCCATCGCCCGCACCTTCGAGGTCAACCGCGGCACCTTCGCGCCCGGCGAGCGCAGCACGGACGCGGTCGAGGGCCACTTCCGCAGCCGCGCCATCGACGACACCGCCTGGTGGGGCCTGACCTGGCTGGCGGCGTACGACCACACCGGCGAACGCCGCTACCTGGACGAGGCGGTGACGATCGCCGAGTACGTGCACGGGTACTGGGATCCGGGCAGCTGTGGCGGCGGGGTCTGGTGGGACCGCGAGCGGACCTACAAGAACGCCGTCACCAGCGGGCTCTACCTGCGGCTCACCGCCGAGCTGCACCGGCGGCTCGACGGCGACGCGGTGTGGGGCGAGCGGGCGCGGACGGCGGGGGAGTGGTTCCTGTCCAGCGGCATGATCAATGCGGCCGGGCTGGTCAATGACGGGCTGACGGGCGACTGCCGCAACAATGGGCAGACCGTCTGGAGCTACAACCAGGGCCTCGCCATCGGCGGCCTGCTGGAGCTGTGGCGCGGCACCGGCGAGACCCGCATGCTCGACGCCGCGAAGCGGCTCGCGGACGCTGCGCTGGCCCGTCCGGAGCTGACCCGCGACGGCGTCCTCACGGAATCCTGCGATACGGGGACCCGCACCTGCGACGACAACCAGAAGCAGTTCAAGGGCGTCTTCATGCGCTACTTCGCCGACCTCGCCGCGGCCACCGGCTCCACCACGTATCGCGACTACGCCGACCGCCAGGCCGACTCCCTCTGGACCACCGACCGCGACCACCTGAACGACCTCGGCCAGCGCTGGGCGGGCACCGCGCCCAACCAGCAGGACTGGCGCACCCAGGCCAGCGCGCTGGAGGCGCTAACCGCCGCTGCGCGGTGAGTCCTGCGCCCGCAGCGCGGCGACCTCCGCGCGCAGGGCGGCGATCTCGGTGGTGAGCTGCTTGAGGGTCTCCGTCTGCTCCACCTCGTACGTGTTGTCCTCCTCGAACCTGGCGATGAACCAGGCCGCGATGTTCGCGGTCACCAGACCGAGGAGGGCGATGCCGGAGATCATCAGCGAGACGGCGAGGAGGCGCCCGAGGCCGGTGGTCGGGGCCAGATCCCCGTAGCCGACCGTGGTCATCGTGGTGAACGCCCACCACATCGCGTCGCCCAGGGTGCGGATCGAGGCGCCCTCCGCGTTCCGCTCCACCTCCAGCACCGCGAGCGAGCCGAACACGAGGAGCGCCACCACGGCGCCGCCGACGTACGTGGTCACCCGCACCTGCGCGGTGGCGCGCACCCGGCGGCCGGTGAGGATCAGCGCGGCGACCAGGCGCAGCAGCCGCAGCGGCTGGATGAGCGGGAGCAGCACCACGATCAGATCGAGCAGATGGCTGCGGATGAACTGCAGCCGCTCCTCGGCGAGAAAGACGCGGATCGCGTAATCGGCGGCGAAAGTGGCCCATACCGCCCACTCGATGGCATGGCAGGCCGACCGCAGCGACGCGTCGGCGCCCGGATCGACGATCGGGACCGCGTACGCCACGGCGAAGACGAGGGCAAGCGCGAGCAGCAGGCGCTGGGTGCGCTGCTCCCAGCGGACAAGGCGGGTGGGTATCGCGGGCGGCTGGTCCATGGCGCACATGCTACGAAGCGTGTGGTCCGAGGTGCGCCCTTAGGTGAGGGCGAACGGTGTCACCTGAGGGCATCGACCAGGTCGGCGTCCGCCAGGTTGGCGCAACTGATACCAGCTAGTCCCTTTTGATGTTAAGGAAGTAGCCATTGCCGGATTCCGGGTACTGGGCGATCCAGGCGGTCACCTGCCTCTTTCCCTGGAGCCAGTCGAGAACACCGATCTTGGCGACGCCGCTCAGGTCATCGGTCGCCCATCGGTCGGACCCATTCCAGTAGAGCTCCCCGACCTTCTCCAGGCTGCCGGGCTCCACGCCCTGATCGCCCGCTTCGATCGGGTTCGAGATAACTCGGAAAAGCGGCGATCCTCCGAATTCCTTCGGCTCGAACATGAAGGCCTGACCGTCGATCCGATTGCCGATCATCACCATCCCGGAGTTGTTGAATCTAGCGTTGGACTCCCACGCCGGGAGATAGGCATCGCCCAGTGCTTCGCCGGCCGCATCGAGTTCCTGCGCGGCCGCGATCGGCGCGTACAGGGACGCCGCCGCTCCGGCGATCGTTCCGACCGTGCCGACAACCTTGAGCGTGCTGGCGAGGGACCGACTCGGCATGGGAGGTGGTTCGAACGCGGCACCGGCCTGCTTGATCACCTGGCCGCGACCGAGGCTGGTGCTATGGCGCGTGGCAAAGAGCGCCGGATCCTCCGCCGCGTGGCTCTTGTTGAGGATGTGGCCCAGCCGCTGGCCGGGTTTCTGCCTGAAGTTCTGTTTCTCGACCTGACGGGCAACACGGTTAAGGACCTTCTCTTCCTGACTCCGCAGCGCTTCCAATTGCGCGCTGAGACGGGTTCCGCTGCCGGAGGCCTTCACGTTGAGATTGGCCTTGGTCTCCCACGTTGTGCCTTTCGCATTCAGGTCTTGCATGAGTTCCCACCAGGGGTGTCGCGGCTGAAGGCGACTCTGAAGGTCCACGGCGGAACCGATGTAGTGGAAGTCCACGTCATCCACGGGCAATATGAAGTGGTAGACGTACCCGACCGGCTGCGGTGCGCGCCCAGTCGGGTCGTGGGCGATCACGGGATTGCAACGGCAGTAGAGGTAGAGGGCTAGATCGACGGAAAGCTCCGCCGGGTCACAGCTCACCCAACGGCTGAGCCACGGCGCGTAGTAACGGGCACCGTGATAAGTGAACCCGGTTTCCTCGTCGCGTTCCTTGTCGCTGTACCGATAGCGTTTCGGGGCCTCGGTCCGGCCGCTCGACGCCTGGTATGTCGTGCTGCCGTAGGGGCTGTGCTCCTCGTACGAGATGATCTGGGCGGCCGCGTCCAGTTCGAGGTGGCTTGACCCCAGGTGGTTGCCTATCTGGTACCGGAGCAGCTGGCGGGGGCTGGTGTCCTTGCCCGCCAGGTCGACGGTGCGGGTTTCCACCAGGGCGATGCGGCGCTCGTCGTCGGAGAGGTGCAGGGTCTCGCGTTCGAAGCGCAGCGTCCCCTGGCCGTCCCGGCTGCGGAAGACCTCGAACTCACCGGCGTAGATGCGCTCCTCGATCAGTCCGGGCGCCTTCTCCCACACCTTCCGCACGCGCCGGCCGGCCGAATCGTACGTGTAGTACGCCGTGCCGCCGCCCAGGTCGGCCTGGTGCAGTTGGTCGCTGTGGTCCCAGTGCAGGTTCGCGGACGGGTCGGAGCCGCCCAGGTGGGGGATGCGGGTGAGGTTGCCGTGGGCGTCGTGGCGGTACCGCTCGACCGGCGGGTTCGTTCCGTTCAGCGTCGTCGTGTCCAGGCGGTTGGTGCCCGCTTGGCAGGCGTAGGTGCGCTGCCAGCCGGCGTTCGCCGGATCGGAGCCGGAGTGGTGCAGCAGGGAGATGTTGCCGACGGCGTCGTAGGTGTAGCTCTCCGCGTACGTGCCCATCGCCGGGCCGTCGTTGGGATGCAGGGCGCCGAATCTGGCGGAGTCGTCGCTGGTGTACGGCGTCGGGGCGCCCGCCTGTCCCAGGTGCTCCCGGCCGGTTGCCCCGATCAGGCGGTAGACGGCGTCGTAGGTGTACCGGGAGCTGGGTTCGACGCGCTTGTTGCGGAAGAACACGGCCTGCTGGGCGGTGTCGACGATGTGGGTGATGTTGCCTGTCGGGTCGTACGTGTACTGCAGGTCCTGTATCCGGCAACCGGGCCAGCCGGCTACCGGCGGCGCCGGGCAGTCGTTGGGGAACGCGGCCGGGTCGCGGCGGGTGGTGAGCTTCGTCAGGCGGAAGGTGCGGCGGTCGTAGGTGTAGGTGGTGGTGACGCCTTCGCGGCCGGCGGTGGCGCCGCTTCCGTAGGCGATCCGGGTGCGCCGGCCCTTGGCGTCGTAGTCGATGTCCGTGACGAAGGGCGACCAGACGGGGTCACCGGACCCGTCGCGCAGGCCCTGGAGGTTGGCGTCGAGCCGGTCGAGCAGATTCGCCTCGTTGTAGCCGGGCCGGATGACGCTCGCATCGGGCGCCTCGATCGTCACGGCGCGGTTGAGGGCGTCATACGTGGTGGCGCCGGCGAAGGTCTCGGCCTCGACGAGTGTGGCGAGCGCGGCCGACAGCCGCGCCGGGTCGAATACCGTGCCGGCGGGCGGAATCGCGGCGTCGACCGCCTCCCATCCCACGGCCTCGCGGTAGCCGGTCGCGACCCGGCGCACCGAGGTCATCGCGTTGCCCTTGAAGTCGTACTGCTCGGTGGCGATCACGCCGGCCTGATCACACTGGAGGCAGACCCTTCCGCGCAGGTTGCCGGTAGTACGCCCAGGGTGCTGCTCACCGTAGACGAGGAGGTCGGTCAGCGTCTCCACCGCCGGGTCGCCGGGGTCCAGGCCCGCGGTGAAGGACCGGACGGGACGCCGCAGCGCGTCGTATTCGGTGCGGAAGCCGTGGCCGCGGCCGTTCCAGGCACGGATCGGTTTGCCGGTGGCGTCGTTCAGTGTCCAGCGCTGTCCGGCGTCGACGCTGTTCTGGTGGATCTGATTGCCGAGCAGGTCCTGGTCGTAGGTCATGATCGTGCGGTCGAGCGGGTCGCGTACCGACCGCTGGTTGCCCTCGATGTCGAGCACGATGCAGGTGGGGTACGCCTCGTCGACCCTGGCTCCGGCGCGGATGAAGCGATTGCGCGCGACGGTGAGGAACGGGCGTCCCAGCGGGTCCAGGTGGACGGTGGTCGGCGTGTTGGCGTGGACGACGGCCGCGGTCGCGGCCTCCTGTTCAGTGACGCCGAGCGCAGTGCCCAGCCGCTCTGCGCGCCACGTCTGCCAGGTGGGCGGCCGGCCGGAGAAGTACGCCGCCACGTACCCGCCGATATCCGGGTCGGTTCGCGGGTCGCCGGTCTCGTCACCGTCTGCAGCGACTGTGTCGTTGACGTCGAACGCCACCTGCTGCCAGGCGTCGAAGACGGCCTTCTCGTAGGTGTGGTTGGGGTGCAGCGTGGCGACGACGCGGTCGAGCGGGTCGTAGAAGACAACGGGGCTGACGCCCACCCGCACCCCGAACTCGAACCGGTGCGTGTCGCTGAAGAAGGGCTCGTACTTCCGCACGGGCTTGCCCTTGTTGTTGAAGACGGTCCAACCGGTGCCGACCCACCGGGGTGACACATCGGCAGTCGTCATGACGGGCAGGCCCTCGGCGTCCAGAATTATCTCGCCGGCGGCGTCACGACGTGGCACGGGGCCGGACTCGGCCCGGCCCTTCAGCTGGATCTGCCGGCCGAATCCGTCGGAGTAGGCGAACGACTGCTGCACGGGCGGCTGCCGGCCGCCGGGGTCGCTGTGGTGGGTCTCGCGTGCCATGGTGCAGGCCACCGCGGGCCGGGTTCCGGTGCGCTCGAAAGCGGTGAGGTCGTAGAGGAGCCGGGTGCTCGCGCCGCCCAGGACGGCGAGCGGATCGGCGAGGGGATCGTCGAGGTGGCCGAGCACCGTCGCCTCGGGCAGGTCGGCCACGAAACCCACGAGCGTGTCGCCGCGGGTCTCCTCGGGCTTGCCGAGCACCGCGGTGCCGACGACCATCCCGAGGGTGTCGAAGGCGACTTGGGCGCGATTGCGGTCGGGGTCCATCACCGCCGCCGGCTGGAGCACCCGGTAGTCGTTACCCGGCTTGGTGGTGTCGATGTCGCCGGTGGGCGCGCGTTCGCCGACCGTGATCCGGTTGCCGAGAGGGTCGCGGGTCTCCCGCGTCAGCAGGTCGTGATCGTCGAAGGTGATGGTCGTGGTGCGGCCGAACGGGTCGCGGAACCGCTGGTCGAGGAAGAAGTGCTGCCGGGCGTGGGCGAGTTCCTGTGCGGCGCTGTCGCCGGTGGCGGGGGAGTGGAAGACGCGGCCGCTCGGGATCCACCAGCGGCCGTCGCCGTCCAGGTCGACGTATCCGCCGTCCTGGCCGAGCGTCGTCTCCGGGTCGGGGACGAGTTTCTCGGCCGGCCGCCCGGGGCGCGGCCGTTCGTAGACCGTCTCGATCAGGTCGGCGGTGTACGCCAGCCGGTAGGCCTCGCCGGGCAGCGCCCGCGGCTCGAGCGCGCCGAGGCCGAGCAGCCCAGTGAGGTCGTCGGCCCGGTAGTGCGTGCGGACCTGCTCGATGAGGCGACGCTGCCGGCCGGTGCCGGGCGGCTCGGTGTAGCCGCGGTCGCTGTCGAAACGGTGCCGCAACCGCCCGGGGTGGCCGGGGTCGGGGACGACGACGAAGTCCGGCGGCCGGAACCTCGGGCCCGACGGCGGGTAACCGGTCAGCTCGTAGGTGCGGATCTCGGCCGGCAGCGGTGTGCGGTGATCGTCACCCGTCACCGGGTTGGTGAAAGCGTTCTCGGTGTAGGTGACGAGCGTGGTGGTCTGCCGGTCGCGGTCGTCCTTGCGCGCCAGCGGCGACGTGGTGCGCCCGTACGCGACGCTCGCCTCTTTGAGGACATTGCCGAACGGGTCGACCTCAAGGGTGAGGGTGTGCGAGACCCGCGGATCTGCGGTGTTCCGCTCGTAGTGGTGGGCAAGGGTCTCGCACATGTGGGTCAGGAAGACCGCGTGTTGGTTACGGTGCCGGGGCTGCAGCATCCGCACGGTGTAGGCCTGCTCGGTGACGAGGTACGGCGTGCCGGCCCGGCTCGTGCCGTCGTCGGCGTATACCTCCTGACGCAGCATCGACCCCTTGAGCGCGCGAAACGCCTCCCGCCGCTCCTGGTCGGTGAGTCCTGCCGGCAGGTCCGGAACGGCCAGGTCGCCGGCGAACAAGGGCGGCAGCGGGTCGGGGGCGCCGACGTGGAACCACGTCTTCGTATGCACCGGGGGGACGTGGCTCGCCGCGTCGGCGTTGTCCCCGGCCGGCAGCGCGCCGTCGGTGCTGAACGACGCGAAGCTCTCGGTGTTCCACGACTCCACCATGGCGAAGCCGCGCGGCTCGCGTTCGACCCCGTCGAAGTAGGGGTGGTGGTAGGCGTACTGGGTGACGAACCGGTTCCGGCTGATGTGGTCATAGGTCTCGACCCGGTCGATCACGTGAACGGGGAACGGGAGCCGGGTAATCCACGGGTTCCCGTCGTGCTTGTCCTGGAGGTAGAAGCGCGTCGAGGGCGCGTAGGACACGCGCGTCTCGGCACCGAAGTTGTTGGCCGTGCGAATCAGCAGGTGCGGCTTGGTGCCGCCCATCAGGTCGAGGTAGCGCAGCTGCCGGCCGCTGTCGTGCGGCCGCGGTGACGACCACACGAGACAGGCGGTGCCGTTCCCGAGCAGATCGGTGACGGCGACACTGGTGAGGTTGTCGACGTCCGGGAACTGGCCGAGCGGGCGGGCGCCGCTCCACGAGTTGCCCGCTTGGTTGACGTAGAGCCTTACGCCGTCGCGGCCGAGATAGAACAGGTCCACGTGGCCGGACCCGTCGACGTCGCCGCTGCGTATCCGCTGCGGGTCGAACTGGTCAGGCGTGTCGAACACCGGCGGGTTGTCCATCGCGACCTTGGCTCCGAAGCGGCCGTAACCGAGGTTCGGCCAATAGCAGATCTCGCCGCTGCGCACCCGGACAAGATCGGTCAGGCCGTCGCCGCTCATGTCGGCGAGGAGGATCTGCTGCCGGCTGTCGGAGTGCACCAGGCGCGGACCGCGCTCCTCGTCGGACGGCTGCGGCACCCGTACGGCCTCGCCGAATCCGTCCTCGCCCAGCGAACGATGCCAGGTCGAGTCGTCGTCGCCCAGGCGGAACAGGTCGGCGTGACCGTCGCCGTCGAGGTCGATGAAGCTCAGGTCCGGATCGTCCCAGTCGAGATTCGGCAACGACCGGAACGGCCGGAACGGCGCCCAGTCGCGATCGGCCGTGCGTTCGTGGAATCCGGGCAGCGGGGGAGCGAACTGGACCAAATCCATCGAACCGTCACCGGCCAGGTCGAGGAACTGCCGGCGGTCGGCACCCAGGTCGGCCGTCGACGGGCGCCGCGCCACGACCTGCACCGGTCCGAGCCGGGCGTCGCCGTCGTTGGCCCAGTAGTACCAGGCGCCGGCCTGCCGACTGATGACGCCCGGCATGGCCTCGCTGTCCAGATCGACCCAGCTGTACGTGGTGCCGTCGACGCCCACCGGCAGGTTCTCCAGCGTGCCGGCATCCACCTCGTGGACGCTGTCGTCGATCGTTGCCTCGCTGTAGCTGAACTCCAGCACGGGCAGGGACCGTTTCAGGTAGCCGCCACCGGCACGCCGGTACCCGCTCTGCGTGACGGAGGTGACGAACGACGCGACCGCGGTCTCCCGGTACGTCAGGTCCGTCGACCGGACGAGGCAGCCGAGCCCGACGCCGGGCTCGTCCTCGAAGTGATGGAACATCAGGATGCGTCGGCAGAGGCGGTAGGTGCGGACCTCGAACCCCGGCCGGTAGGACGAGAACGGGTCCAGTCGGCTCGGCCGGTGGCTGCCCGGAGCCGGCAGCGGAGCGGGCACGTCCTGGTCGTGGTCGCCGTAGTCGAATACCACCTCGAAGCACCAGTCCGCGGCGTCGAACTCGGCGTCGCTCACGAACCGTGGCCGCCGCCCGGCGCCGACGCCGGAGGTGGTCAGCAGCGGCACCCGGTTGCCGTAGCGGATGTTTCTGAGATAGCCGTTGGTGCCCCGTATCGCCTCGGTGCGGTTATGTTCGTGGGCGGCACCCACGTCGACACCGGACCCGTCCTCCGGCGTGTAGCCGAAGACGATGGCGTTGCCCTTGTCGTCGCGCGACTCGCTGATGCGCCAGCTGAAGATGCGGCGCGGGTCGTCCGGGTCGGTGACGCGCGAGGTGGCGTCCCGGCCGTACACGGTCAGCACGTTGTCACGGGACAGCGATCGCCAATGTACGTCCTCGGGGTGCGGGATGCTGGTCCACCGCTCGATCCGGGCGAACAGGCCCTCGGTCCGCGGCCGGTAGGCATGGATGCGGTATCCGGGCGCGGTGTCGGTGTCCTCGACGCGGTCGCCGTCGGCGTCGAGAAGCGGCACCAGGTCCTCGGCCCCGGAGAGCAGGAACACATCGGACTCGTCGTCGTGATAGCGCGGCATACCGAGGTCGGCCCTGCGGGTGATGGCGGACGTCGACAGCGCCCAGCCGTATCCGAAGGGGCCGTTGCCGGCGCCGGAGTCGTACGACAGGGCGAGTTGGGGACCGAAGCCGGACCGCCCCGGGCTGGTGACGACAGGGACGGACAACGTCCCCGTGCCGTTGACGGGGTTGGCGGCGAACTTTTCCCCGATGCCGCGCACCGCACCGCCGCCCTTGGGCAGCGTCACCGCCGGCGGAACCGAGGGACTGGCCCGGCCACCGACACCGTCATCACCGGAGCCGGCACCCCGCACGCCGGTATCTCCCCGCAGCGACGTGCCTTGCTGTAAGTCAGCCATCACCGGGCCCCCCAAGGTAGGAACAGTATGGCGGCGGCTCGGTGAATTTGCCCTGATCGCGTCGCTCTTGCCCCAAGACGGCGGTCCTGGGCGTGATGGGCGTGGCGCCTGCGGAGCGAGTAGCGTCTTTTCCGCAGGCGCACCGCAATTGCGAGGGAGGGCGGACATGTCCCGTACGAGCCGATCCGCAATAGTCGCAGCCGGCCTGGGCGGCCTGGCGCTGCCGGCGCTGTATGCCGCCGGGGTACGGGCGATGCTGCAGCACAGCGCCCGGCGGCTGCGCGAGGGCGACATCGAGCCGACGCTGCGGGCGTATCACGAGGACGTGGTGATGCGCTTCCCGGGCGAGAGCTCATGGAGCGGCGAGTTCCACGGCAAGGACGCCGTCGAGGAGTGGCTGCTGCGGTTCCGGGCCGCCGGCATCCAGATCGTCTTCGACGACATCCTCGTCTCCGGGCCGCCGTGGCACACCAAGGTGTGCATGCGCTTCACGGACTACGCGACGGACGAGCACGGCGAGACCGTGTACGTGAACGAGGGCACGATCGTCGCGCATGTGCGGTGGGGGAAGGTCTACGAGTACGAGACCTTCGAGGACACCGAGAAGTCGGCGGCCTTCGACACGTATCTGGCGGCGCGGGGGATCTGAGTCTGGCGGCGCGGGGGATCTGAGCGGGCTCAGACCTTCCGGTAGTCGTACGCCTCCGACGCCGCCGCCTCGACCGCCGCCAGATCCGCGCCCGTCGAGGCGGTGACCACCGCTGCCACCGCGCCCTCCACCAGCGGCGCGTCCACCAGCCGCGCGCCCTCCGGCAGCTCGTCGTCCTCCGCGAGCGCCTTTACGGTGAGCACGGCGCTGCCCAGGTCGACGAGGAGCACCACGCCGGCACCCTCGTCCGCCTCCCGCGCGGCCGCGGCGATCAGGTCCGCGTCGGTGCCGAAGCCGCCGTCCGGGGTGCCGCCGGCGGCCTTGAGCGGGACCGCGTCCGCCCCGCCGGCGAGCGCCGCGGCCAGCGCCGCGACCGACTCGGCGACCGCGGCGCTGTGCGAGACGAGGACGACGCCGACATGCTTGCCGTCAGACATCCGCGGCCACCTCCGCGAGCGCCGTGATCAGGAGCGCCGAGGAGGCCGCGCCGGGGTCCTCGTGGCCGATGCTGCGCTCGCCCAGGTAGCTGGCGCGGCCCTTGCGGGCCTGCAGCGGGATGGTGTCCTTCGCGCCCTTCTCCGCGGCGGCGCGGGCGGCCGGATAGCCGTCCGCGAGCGCGGCGAGGGCGGGCACCAGGGTGTCCAGCATCGTCTTGTCGCCGGGCTGCGCGCCGCCGAGCTTGACCACCGCGTCCACGCCGGCCTGCAGCGCCTCGCGCAGCTGCGCGTCGTCGGCCTCGGCCGCGTCGCCGAGCGCCTTGCCGGTGGCGCGCAGCAGCGATCCGTACAACGGGCCCGAGGCGCCGCCGACCTTGGAGATCAGCTGCCGGCCCGCGAGCACCAGCACGGCGCCGGGCGTGGCCGGGAGCTCCGCGCGCAGCGCCTCGGCCACCGCGGTGAAGCCGCGCTGCAGGTTGGCGCCGTGGTCGGCGTCGCCGATCGCGGAGTCCAGGTCGGTCAGGTGCTTGGCCTCGGACTCCACCGCCTCGGCCATGGCCAGCATCCAGCGGCGGATGAATTCGGCGTCGCGCACGTCGCGTTCCTTTCCCATGCCTCTTTCGTACGGCTCACATGCCCCAGCGCAGCGCCGGGGTGCCGACCGGGGCGTCCCACAGCCGCAGCAGCTCCTCGTCGGCCTGGCACAGCGTCACCGAGCAGCCTGCCATGTCGAGGGAGGTGACGTAGTTACCGACCAGGCTGCGGGCCACCGGGACCTTGCGCTCGGCGAGGACGCGGTGCACCTCGGCGTTGAAGCCGTACAGCTCCAGCAGCGGGGTGGCGCCCATGCCGTTGACGAGCAGCAGCACCGGCATCGTGGGCTTCAGGTCCTCCAGTACGGCGTCCACCGCGAAGTCGGCGATCTCGCGGGACGTCATCATCGCCCGCCGCTCGCGGCCCGGTTCGCCGTGGATGCCGATGCCGAGCTCCAGCTCGCCGGCCGGCAGGTCGAAGGTGGGGCTGCCCTTTGCGGGGGTGGAGCAGGCCGAGAGCGCGACGCCGAAGCTGCGCGAGGCCTCGTTCACCTGGCGGGCGACCGCCTCGACGCGCTCCAGCGGCGCGCCCTCCTGGGCGGCGGCGCCCGCGAGCTTCTCGACGAAGAGCGTCGCGCCGGTGCCGCGGCGGCCCGCGGTGTACAGGCTGTCGGTGACCGCGACGTCGTCGTTGACCAGCACCTTCGCGACCTGGACGCCCTCGTCCTCGGCGAGCTCCATCGCCATGTCGAAGTTCATGACGTCGCCGGTGTAGTTCTTCACGATGAACAGCACGCCCTTGCCCGCGTCCACCGCGGCCGCGGCCCGCGCCATCTGGTCGGGCACGGGGGAGGTGAAGACCTCGCCGGGGCAGGCGGCGTCGAGCATGCCGGGGCCGACGAACCCGGCGTGCAGCGGCTCATGTCCCGAGCCGCCGCCGGAGATCAGCCCGACCTTGTCGGTCACCGGCGCGTCCCGGCGCACCACCACCCGGTTCTCCACGTCCACGGTCAGCTCCGGATGGGCTGCGGCGATGCCGCGCAGCGCGTCCGCGACGACGGTTTCCGGCACGTTGATGAGCATCTTCACGGCGGCCTCCGAGAACTACGACGGGCTGTGGCTGGGCACACGGCCAGTATCAGCCACGGGAGGCGATCCCGGCAGCCCGGTCGTATCGTGAAAAGAAGCTGGTGCACGACTGATGGGGGCAGCCCATGGCTGACCCGAAGGGTTTTCTCACCACCCCGGTCCTGCTCTGGGAGCGAAGGCCGGTCGAAGAGCGCGTACGGGACTGGCACGAGGTCTACCGGCCCGGTGCCCTGCTGCCGGTGATCAGCGCGCAGGCCGGACGCTGCATGGACTGCGGTATTCCCTTCTGCCACAGCGGCTGCCCGCTGGGCAATCTGATCCCGGAGTGGAACGACTACGCCTACCGCGGCGACTGGGCGGCCGCGAGCGAGCGGCTGCACGCCACGAACAACTTTCCCGAGTTCACCGGCCGCGTCTGCCCCGCGCCGTGCGAGTCCGCGTGCGTGCTGGCGATCAACTCCGACCCGGTCACCATCAAGAACGTCGAGGTCACCATCGCCGACAAGGCCTGGGCCGAGGGCCACGCCCCGCCCCGGCCGCCCGAGCGCCTGTCCGGCCGTACCGTCGCGGTGATCGGCTCCGGACCCGCGGGACTCGCCGCGGCGCAGCAGCTCACCCGGGCCGGACACACGGTGGTGGTGTACGAGCGCGACGACCGGCTCGGCGGGCTACTGCGGTACGGCATCCCCGAGTTCAAGATGGAGAAGCGGCACATCAACCGGCGGGTGGCGCAGATGACCGCCGAGGGCACCAAGTTCCGTACGGGCCGCGACGTCGGCCGCGATCTCGACGCGACGAAGCTGCGGCGGCGCTTCGACGCGGTGGTCGTCGCCACCGGGGCCACGGCGTGCCGGGAACTCGCCGTGCCGGGGCGGGAGCTGGCCGGGATCCACCAGGCGATGGAGTTCCTGCCGCTCGCCAACCGGGTCCAGGAGGGCGACTTCGGCGCCGACGCCGTCTCGCCCATCGACGCCCGCGGCCGCGACGTCGTCATTGTCGGCGGCGGCGACACCGGCGCCGACTGCCTCGGCACCGTGCTGCGGCAGGGCGCGCGCTCGGTGGTGCAGCTGGACATCAACCCGCGGCCCGGCGACGACCGGGCGCCGCACGAGCCGTGGCCCGTACACCCCAAGGTGCACCGGGTCTCGCCGGCCCACGAGGAGGCGGGGGCGGGCGTCGGCCGCGGTGAGCACGGGCGGGTCTTCGCGACGTCGACGCTGCGCTTCGCCGGCGACCGGCGCGTACGGGCGCTGCACGTGGCGGAGGTGGAGCCGGCGACCCGCACGCCGCTGCCCGGCACGGACGCCGAGCTGCCCGCCGACCTGGTGCTGCTGGCGCTCGGCTTCGACGGGCCCGAACTCGGGCCGCTCGCCGACCAGCTGGGCCTGGAGGCCGACGAGCGCGGCACCTTCCTCCGCGGCGAGGGCTACGAGACCGGCCGGGACGGGGTCTTCGTGGCGGGCGACGCGGGGCGCGGACAGTCCCTGGTGGTGTGGGCGATCGCGGAAGGGCGGTCGTGCGCGGCGGCGGTGGACCGGTACCTCACCGGCGAGACGACACTGCACGCACCCGTCGCGCCCGTGGACCGGCCGCTGGGCGTCTGATCTGACGTGCCGTCATGCGACCCCTTCCACATTTGTGAAACACGTTCTACTCTGCCCCCGAATCGCGACCCGCCTGGAGGGGCCCGTGGACCTCGAATACACGCCTGAACAGCAGCAACTCCGCACCGAACTGCGCAGCTACTTCGCGGAACTCGTGCCCGAAGGCGCGTACGCCCGGCACACCGACCCCAAAGCGGCGAAGAAGTTCTACCGCCGCACCATCCAGCGCCTCGGCTCCGACGGCTGGCTCGGCGTCGGCTGGCCGAAGGAGTACGGCGGGCGCGGGCTCACGCCCATGGAGCAGTTCATCTTCTTCGACGAGGCCGCGCAGGCCGGGGTGCCGCTGCCGCTGATGGCGCTCAACACCGTCGGCCCGACGATCATGCAGTTCGGCACGGACGAGCAGAAGGACTACTTCCTCCCGAAGATCCTCCGCGGCGAGATCGACTTCGCCATCGGCTACAGCGAGCCGGACGCCGGCACGGACCTCGCCTCCCTGAAGACCCGCGCCGTGCGCGAGGGGGACGAGTACGTCGTCAACGGGCAGAAGATCTGGACCACCAACGGCGACACCGCCGACTGGGTCTGGCTCGCCGTCCGCACCGACCCGGACGCGCCCCCGCACAAGGGCATTTCGATGCTCCTGGTGCCGACCACCGACCCCGGCTACTCCTGCACCGTCATCAACACCCTGGCCGGACACGACACCACGGCCAGCTACTACGAGAACATCCGCGTCCCGGTCTCCCGCCGCGTCGGCGAGGAGAACAAGGGCTGGCGGCTGATCACCAACCAGCTCAACCACGAGCGCGTCACCCTCGCCGCGCACGGCACGATGGCCACGCGGGCCCTCGCCGACGTACGCGAATGGGCCGCCGCCACCAAGCTGCCCGACGGCCGCCGCGTCGCCGACCTGGGCTGGGTGCGGGCGCTGATCGCCCGTACGCACACCAGGCTCGAGGCGATGAAGGTGATGAACTGGCAGATGGTCGACGCGCTGCAGCGCGGCACCCTCACCCCGCAGGACGCCTCCGCCGTCAAGGTCTACAGCTCCGAGGCCCGCCGGGACGCGTACGCCTGGATGATGGAGATCACCGGCGCGGCCGCACCGCTGAAGGACGGCTCCGCCGGGCTGATCCTGCACGGCGAGCTGGAGCGCGCCTACCGCTCCGCCGTCATCTTCACCTTCGGCGGCGGCAACAACGAGATCCAGCGCGAAATCATCTCCTGGATCGGCCTGGGAATGCCGCGCGTGCGACGCTGAAGGCCGGCAGAGCGGTCGACCTCCGGGAGGCGGGGCCAGATGGCGGTGCAGGAGCGGGATCCCGGTCTCTTCGGCCCGGCGTCGGTCACCTGGCAGCTGCACTGCGACCCGGTGATGTGGATCGCGGGGGTGCGGGCGCTGTATCTGCAGGCGCTGCACCCGCGCGCGGTCCGCGGGGTGATGGCCAACTCCGACTTCCGGCGGGACGCGTGGGGGCGGCTGATGCGGACGGCGAACTTCGTCGGCACGCTCACGTACGGCACCACGGAGGCCGCCGACCGGGTGGGCGCGCGGATCCGGGGCATCCACCGGCGGCTCACCGCCACCGACCCGGCCACCGGGGAGGTCTTCCGCATCGACGATCCGGACCTGCTGCTGTGGGTGCACTGCGCGGAGATCGACTCGTATCTGCACATCGCCCGCCGCTCCGGGCTGCCGGTCTCCGACGCGCAGGCGGACCGGTACGTGGACGAACAGCGGGTGGCCGCACAGCAGGTGGGTCTCGATCCCCAGGACGTGCCCGCCGACTGCGCGGCGCTGGCGGCGTATTTCGAAAAGGTCCGCCCCGAGCTGGCCGCGACCCCCGACTCCACCGCCGTGGACGACTTCCTGCGCCGGCCGCCGACCCCGCTCCCGCTCGTTCCCGCGCGCAAAGTGCTCTGGTCGCGGGTCTCCGGACTCGCGTACGGCACGCTGCCCCCGTACGCACACGAGCTCTACGGCCGTCCGGCCCCACCCGCGGCCACGGTCACCCGCCGCCTCGTCGCCACCGCGAACATCCTCCGCGCCATCCCGCCCCGGGTGCGCTGGCAGCTGCCGCCCAAGCACATCCTGCGCGCGATGGACCGGCTGGGCCCCGGCTCCCGGCCCTCCCCCTATAAGCTCCGCAGGCACCCGGCCATACTGGACGAGCAGTAGGGCGGGAGTTCGAAGTCGACGGGGTGGGGCAGACAGGCGGATGGCGGACGCGGCGGATACGACGGAGGCGTCGGAGGGGACGGCCACCAGGCCGGTCCAGGGGCGCTACCGGCTGCTGGAGATGATCGGGCGTGGCGGCATGGGCGAGGTCTGGCTGGCGCTGGACGAGTCCCTGGGGCGCCGGGTCGCGGTCAAGTGCCTCAAGCCGGCCTCCGGACCGCGCGGCGACGAGCAGACGTTCACGCAGGTGGTCCGCGAGCGGTTCCGCCGCGAGGCCCGGGTCGCCGCCTCGCTGCAGCACCGCGGGATCACCGTCGTGCACGACTTCGGGGAGGACGGTGGCGTCCTCTTCCTGGTGATGGAGCTGATGCTCGGCGGCAACCTGAGCCAGGTGCTGCAGGGCAACAACGGCGCCCTGCTGGAGGTCGACGACATCGTCGACATCGCCGAGCAGACCGCGGCCGCGCTGGCGTACACCCACGACCAGGGCATAGTGCACCGGGACCTCAAGCCGGAGAACATCCTGCGGGCCCCCGACGGCACCGTGAAGATCTGCGACTTCGGCATCGCGCGGCTGGCCCACGACATCGGCTTCACGTCGAAGGTGGGCGGGGGCACCGGCGGGGTGGCGATGGGCACGCCGCACTACATGTCGCCGGAGCAGATCGCCGGTTCCGGCATCGACCACCGCAGTGACCTGTACTCGCTGGGCTGCGTGCTGTACGAACTCGTCACCGGCGTCCCGCCGTTCGACCTGGAGGACTCCTGGTCGGTGCTGATCGGCCATCGCGATACGGAGCCGGAGCCGCTGCGGCGGCGCAGACCGGAGGTGCCGGACTACCTGGAGCGGGCGGTCCTCGGCCTGATGGCGAAGCAGCCGGACGACCGGCCCGCCGACGCCCTGGAGTTCCGCCGGCTGCTGCTGGCCGGCCGGGAGCGGGCGACCGCGGCGCGGATCGTCGGGCTGGCGGGGGAGGCGACGCAGGGCACCGCGGGCGGGGGTGCGGCACCCGGG
>NZ_JAAKZV010000190.1 GCF_011044975.1 Streptomyces coryli
CCCCGTACCCCGCCCCGCCCCGCGTCCCGCTCCTCGGCCGCTGGCTGACGCACTACGCGGAGCGCGCCCGCGTCCCCGGTTCCTGCCTGCTCCTCCCCATGACCGGCCTCCTCACCCGCCACTGGACCACCGGCCAGAGCCACTTGGAGGACCAGCACCTCGGCGCCCTCCTCGCCTGGATCCGCGGCGAGGACCCCACCCACGCAGAACTCGCCCGCGACGCCCGCGGCCAGCTCCTCGTCCCCCCGGCGGGCCCGGCCACCGACCCCGCCTTCGACAACCGCCTCCTCGCCCCGGCGATGGCGCGTTACGACGCCGGCGTGCCGGGCGCCGAGAAGGAGATCGCCGACCTCCTCCACACCGTCCTCCACCCCACCTGGGACGCCGTCTGGACCGGCCTCGACCTCCTCCGCGAGCTCCCGGAGGCCCCCCGGGCCGCCGCCCGCTGGCGCGGCGACCGCTGGTCGTACACCGGCCACCGCGACCGCGTCCGCGCCGGCGAACCCCCGCAGCCGCGCCGCGACGACGCCGTCACCGCCGCACGTAAACTCGCCTCCCGCGAACGCGCCCAGGCCGAACTGGACGCCCAGGAAGCCCTGGACGACCCCCTCGTCATGGCGGGCAGACGCCTCACCGGCGAGGCCTTCGCAGGCGAGGTGACAGACGTCGTCATGGCGTACTCGGAGGGCAAACGCCCCCGCCCCCGCCCGCTGCTCACGTTCCGCACGGCCGACACCCCGCACGCCGCGGCCGGCACCCGCGTCTACCGCGACACGGAGAGCGGCAAGCCGCAGACGGCGGAGGTCGTCTCGTACGAGCCCGGCGACCCCGCCACAGACACCCCCGCCGAACTCACCCTCCGCCTCACCGACCGCATGGGCCGCGGCAAGGACCCCGACCCGGGCAGCATCCCGGACCCCGGCGAGCGCCTCTGCTTCACGCTCTTCGAACACTCCCCCCGCGGCGGCCCCGGCCTCCCGGACCCGGAGGACACCCCGTGGACGCACGGCGGCCCGCCGGGCTCGCTCACGGCGGAGTCGGCGGACCCGCCGACGGCGGAAGACTTCCTGTGACGCCCCGGAGCGACCGCACGCCACCACCCCGGCCCGCACCCGAAGACCCCGCGCCCGGCGCAGCGGAGGACCGATGACCACGACCACCACCCAGCCGAACCCGGCCGCGACCGCGGCCACCGCCGCCACCGCCGCCACCGCCGCCACCGCCGCCACCGAAGCGATCCTGGCCGACGTCCTCGACGGCGGCCATCGCGGCGTCGTCGTCGACTCCCCGCCCGGCGCCGGCAAGACCACCCTCGTCGTCTCCGCCGCCCAGCGCATCGCCGCCACCGGCCGCCGCCTGATGATCGTCGCCCAGACCAACGCCCAGGTCGACGACCTCGTCGACCGCCTCGCGACGGCCGCCCCCGACCTCCCCATCGGCCGCCTGCACAGCAGCGACCCGCACCCGTACGACCCGGTCCTCGACGACCACGAGCACGTCCGCCCGTCCTCCTCGCTCTCGGACCTGGCCGGCCTCCCCGTCACGGTCTCCACGGCCGCGAAATGGGCTTACGTGAAGTCCGCCGACCTCGACGAGCGCTGGCCGCAGGCGATCGTCGACGAGGCGTACCAGATGCGCTCCGACGCCCTCCTCGCCGTCGGCGGCCTCTTCGAACGAGCCCTGTTCGTCGGCGACCCCGGCCAACTCGACCCCTTCAGCGTGGTCGGCGCCGACCAGTGGGCCGGCCTGTCGTACGACCCGTCCACCAGCGCGGTCACGACCCTCCTGGCCCACAACCCGGACCTCCCCCAGCACCGCCTCCCGGTCTCCTGGCGCCTCCCCGCCTCCGCCGCGCCGCTGGTCTCGGAGGCCTTCTACCCGTACACCCCGTTCCGCGCAGGCACCGGCCCGGACGACCGCCACCTCTCCTTCACCACCCCGCCCGCCGACACCCCCGCCGACCACGCCGTGGACGAGGCGGCCGCCTCCGGCTGGGCGCTCCTCGAACTCCCCGAGGCGGTCACCCCCCGCACCGACCCGGAGGCCATCGCCGCCGTCGCCGACGTGGTCCGCCGCCTCCTCGACCGCGAGGGCGAGACCCGGAGCGAACGCGGCGGCCCGACCCCCCTCACCGCCGACCGCATCGCCGTCGGTACGGCCCACCGCGACCAGGCCGCGGCGGTACGGGCGGCCCTCGCCACCCGCGAGGTCGAGGGCGTGACGGTCGACACCGCCAACCGCCTCCAGGGCCGCGAATACGACGTCACCGTCATCCTCCACCCCCTCTCCGGCCGCCCCGACGCCACCGCCTTCCACCTGGAGACCGGCCGCCTCTGCGTCCTGACCTCGCGCCACCGCCACGCCTGCATCGTCGTCTCCCGCGCCGGCATTCCGGCCCTCCTGGACGCCCATCCGTCCACTGAGCCGGTACGGCTCGGGGCGCCGGTGAAGTTCCCGGACGGCTGGGAGGCGAACCAGGCGGTACTGGCGCACTTGGCGCGGCACACGGTGCGCTGAGAGGCTGTCGCGGACCAGCCGCTAGCATGGCTGGCGACTGATGACCAAGCGGCGGTGGCGCAATGGCGACGCAGCAGGTTTAGGTCCTGTGGCCCCTTACCGGGCTTGAGGGTTCGAATCCCTCCCGCCGCACCGATGATGGCCGGCCGCGCACATCCGCGGCCGGCCATCGCCGTCTCCTGGCCACCCGGTCGCGGGCCCCGGGAATAAAACGGAGCCTGTCTCCAGTTCCCCTCCCCGTAGCGGCAGAACCACCTGGAGGCGCACGCATGCCACCCACCGTCCCACTCTCCGTCCTGGACCTCGCCACCGTAGGCACCGGGCGCACCGCCGCACAGGCGCTGCAGACGTCCGTAGAGCTGGCGAAGCTCACGGACCGAAGGGGGTTCAGCCGCTTCTGGGTGGCCGAGCATCACTCGATGCCGGGGGTCGCCAGTTCCTCCCCCGCCGTGATCCTGGCGCACCTCGCCGCGCACACCGAGCGGATCCGCCTCGGCTCCGGCGGCGTGATGCTGCCGAACCACGCGCCGCTGGTGATCGCCGAGCAGTTCGGGACCCTGGAGGCGCTCGCCCCGGGCCGTATCGACCTCGGCCTCGGCCGCGCGCCGGGCACCGACGGCGCCACCGCCGCCGCACTGCGCCGCACCGATCACCTGAACCAGGGCGCCGACGACTTCCCGGAGCAGCTCGCCGAGCTGACCCGCTTCCTCGACGACGACTTCCCGGCGCGGCATCCGTACGCCCGTATCCACGCCGTCCCCGGCCCGGTCCAGGGCACGGCCGACGGCGGCGTGCAGAGCAGTGACCGCCCCGACATCTGGCTGCTGGGCTCGTCCGGTTTCTCCGCGCAGCTGGCGGGTCAGCTCGGCCTGCCGTTCGCCTTCGCGCACCACTTCTCGGCCGCCAATACGCTCCCGGCGCTCGAGCTGTACCGGGAGAGCTTCCGCCCATCGAAGGCGCTCAGCGAGCCGTACGCGATGATCGGCGCCTCCGCGCTGGCCACGGACGACGCGAAGGAGGCGTACCGGCAGGTGCGCACGCACGCGCTGTCGATGGTGCGGCTGCGGACCGGCCGGCCCGGCCTCGTCCCCTCGCCCGAGGAGGCCGAGGCACACGCGTGGAGCCCGATGGAGGAGGAGTTCGCGTCCTCCTGGCTCTCCAATGTCTCGTACGGGACCCGCGACGAGGTCCGCGAACAGCTCGACGCGCTCGTCGCCCGCACCGGCGTGGACGAGCTGATGATCACGAGCAACGCCCACGACGGCGCCGTCCGGGTCCGCTCGTACGAGCTCCTCGCCGACGCCTACGGCCTGCCCACCGCCCCCAAGGGCGACTAGCTCAGCACCAGCAGAATGGCCAACGCCCCCAGCAGCGAGTCGATCCGGTCGAGCAGACCCCCTGCCCCAGCCAGCCAGCTGCCGGAGTCCTTGACCCGGGCACCTCTTTTGATCATGGATTCGAGGAGGTCGCCCGCCGGGCCACCGACTGCGACAGCCACCGCCATCGGCCAGCTCAGCGCGGACAGTACGGCGAGGACGCCGATGCCGGCCGCGGCGCCGGCGAGGGTGCCGCTCCAGCGCTTGGCCGGGGACAGGGGCGAAAGGTGTGGCCCGCCCAGCCGTTGGCCGGCGAAGTACGCGACGATGTCGGCCGCCGAGACCGCCACGAAGAGCGCCAGCGCGGTCGCCCCCAGCGACGGGAGCGCGGCGAGCACGCTCAGCCAGGCGAGGCCGAGCAGGCCGGATCCCAGCCGGCGCAGGCCGTCGTCGGCGTCGCCGGACAGCAGCGGGACCGCGGCCATCGCCAGCGCCCCGGCCGCAGCCACCCGCAGCAGCTGTCCGGGCTCCAGCCAGGCGGCGAGGATCACCCCGGCGACCGCCGCGGCCAGGACCGCGCGGTCCGTCCGGGTCAGCCGCAACAGGGCGCCGAACTCCAGCGCCGCGACCACCCCGGCCGCGAGGGCGACGACGGCGGCGCCCGGACGGCCCCACCAGAACGCCGCGGTGATCAGCGGCACTCCGACCGCCCAGGCGCACCACCGGATCAGCAGCTCGCGGCGCCGGGACACCGCCACCGCGATGCCACCGAGCACCAACGCCCCGCCCAGGTAGGGCGCAAGGGACGCGACAGTGATCATCGGCTGGAGCCGGCGTACACGGCACGGCCCGGTCGCAGCGCCTCCAGGGCGGCGCGGCAGGCGGCGACGATGCGCGCGTTCTCCGCGGTGTCCCGGACCGCGATGCGCACGGTGCGCCCCTCGTAGCCCGGCGACAGCGGTGACAGGTCGCGCAGATAGACATCGTGGCGGCGGCACTCGCGCACCAGTTGCGCGGCGCTCGGCCCATCGGACGGCAGGGTGAGGGAGAGGAAGTTGGCCGCGGATTCCTCGATCGCCACCTCCGGGTCCAACTCGCCGAGTTCGCCGGCCAGTTGCCCACGCAGCACGTGGGTGCTCAGCCAGCGCTCGCGGTAGTACGCCGGATCGCGCAGCGCCGCCACGGCGGCCAGCTGCGCCGGAAGGCTGACCGGCCAGGGCGGCGTCCAGCGGCGCACCTCCGCCGCCGTGCCCGGCTCGGCCACCAGATACGCGGCCCGCATGCCGGACAGGGCGTACATCTTCGACAGCGAGGTGCAGACGACCACCCGCGGGTCGGTCACGGCGAGGCCGGCGAGCGACTCGTCCAGGCCCACGTAGCCCAGATACGCCTCGTCGATCCACCAGCGGGTACGGGCGGGCGCGGCGGCGATCACCGAGCGCAGCTCGGCGGCCGGAGCGTGCCGTCCGGTCGGGTTGTTGGGATTGACCAGCACCACGAGGTCGTAGCCGCCCGCCGCGACGGCGGCGGCCAGCCGGTCCGGATCGATCCGCCAGCCGTCCTCCCGCCGCAGCGGCAGCCGGTCGACCCGGCAGCCGATCACCCGCTCCGTAACGTGCGCGTACTCGCCGTAGCACGGGTCGGTCATGAGCACCCGGCTCTCCGGGGTCAGCCACCGGCCGAACGCCCGGAAGATCAGATCCGAGGAACCGGCGCCGACCGCAAGGGTGTCCACCGGCAGCACCCGGGACGCGGCGATCTCACCGAGCAGGCCATCGGCGCCGGTCGGCGGCGACGTCCGCGCCGCCCAGGCCGGGTCCTCGGCGAGCGCCGCGAGCACCCCGGGGGCCGGCGGGAACCAGGCGTCGAGCACATCCGCGGCGACGATCCGCCCGCGCCGGTCGAGCGTACGGAAGTCCGTGCCGATCGCGGCGAACGAGGCACCACCGTGCTCGCAGCCGTCCGCCCGCGGCGTGAACGCCATGTCGAGGCGCCAGTCGACCGCGGACCGCAGCCGCTCCAGCGTGCTGCCGTACCGCTCCATCGTCAGCTTCGTCAGCTCGCTCACCGCGCCGGTCAGCACCTCGAAGGTCACGGCGCCGCTGTGGACGGTGCGGCCCACCGGCCGCAGGCCGACGGCCTGATACATGGCGAGCAGTTCGCTGCGCCCCATCGCCACCACCCGCCGGCCGCCCCGGGAGGCGATCCACCGCAGCGCCGCGTGCATGAGCAGCGGCGCCGCCACGGTGGACCGCCAGCGCGGCTCGACGGTCAGGATGCGCACCTCGAACACATCGCTGCCGGACAGCAGCGGAAGTTCGTCGCGGGTCAGGTACTTGTCGAGGCCGTACCGCCCCACCCAGGGCGGCGTCAGGCTGACGAAGCCGATACGGGCGGCGCCGCGCGCCGCGACCAGGTAGACGTTGTCGCCGTCGAGGCCGTCCCGCAGCCGCCCGGCCGGATCCGGGGCGTGCTGCCCCAGCTCCTCGGCGTACACGCGATGGCGCAGTTCATGGATCCACTCCAGATCCTCCGCGGTGGCACTGCGCAGCTGCAGCAGATCACGACTCATGAGCACCTCTCTCGATACGGGGCCCATCGTGGTGCGCGCTGACCAGCCCGGACAGGGGCGAACGACGGAGCCGGCCTGAGTACCCGTACTCAGGCGGTCCCGCAGTCCGATAACGAAGGCCCTCAGACCGTCGACACGCCTTCCACGCCGATCAGCGCGGACACCCGCTCGGCGGCGACCGCCCGCGAGTAGAACCAGCCCTGCGCCGTATCGCAGCCGATGCGGCGCAGCCGCTGCGCCTGCTCTTCGCTCTCGACGCACTCCGCCGTCACCGAGATGCCGAGCTGGTGGGCGAGGTGGACGAGGGCCTCGACGATCGTTTCGTCGGCGGGGTTGGGGTGCTCGGCCGACCGGAAGCCGCGGACGAAGGAGCCGTCGAGCTTGAGGGTCGTGACGGGCAGCCGGCTCAGGTACGCCAGGTTCGAGTAGCCCGTGCCGAAGTCGTCGATGGCGATGCCGACGCCCATCTCGTGCAGGTCCTGCAGCGCCTGCAGCGGCCGCCCCGCCGAGCCCATCACCGCCGACTCGGTCAGCTCCAGCTGCAGCAGCCCGGGCGGCAGCCCGGTCTCCTCCAGGATGGCCGCCACATCCGCGACCAGGTCGGAGTCCCACACCTGCCGTACGGCCACATTCACGCTGACGAAGACCGGCTCGTGCGGCCGGGCGAGCTGCCACTCGCGCGCCTGCCGGCAGGCGGTCTCCAGGATCCACCGCCCCAGCGGGACGATGGCGCCGTTTTCCTCAGCCAGTCCGATGAAACGATTTGGCGCCAGCACGCCCAGCGTGGGATGCCGCCACCGTACGAGCGCCTCCACGCCCCGCACCGCGCCGTCGCCGAGGCCGACCAGCGGCTGGTACTCCAGCGCGAACTCGCCGCGCTCGACGGCGGGCCGCAGCGTCGAGGAGAGCGCCTGCCGGGTCATCCGGTGGGCGTTGCGCTCGGGGTCGAAGAGGGTCCAGCGGGCCTTGCCGTCGGCCTTGGCCCAGTACAGCGTGGTGTCGGCGGCCTGCATCAGGGCGGTGGCCGTCGTGCCCGTGGCCGCCCGCTCCACCACCCCGATCGACGCCGACAGCGCGAGCCGCTGCCCGGCGATGTCGAAAGGCTTCTGCAGCGCGGTCAGCGCGTCCCCGGCGAGGTCGCAGAGCTGGTCGGTGCCGGTGGAGTCC
Source organism: Streptomyces coryli (assembly GCF_011044975.1). Taxonomy (GTDB): domain Bacteria; phylum Actinomycetota; class Actinomycetes; order Streptomycetales; family Streptomycetaceae; genus Streptomyces; species Streptomyces coryli. Next base: position 7,573 of record NZ_JAAKZV010000190.1, read on the forward strand.
TCGACGAGGACGGCGAACTCGTCGCCGCCGAGCCGGGCCACGAGATACCCGCCCTCCGCCGCGATGTCGGTGAGCCGGCGGCCGACGGCGGTGAGCAGCCGGTCGCCGACGCGGTGGCCGAGGGTGTCGTTGATCGCCTTGAAGCCGTCGAGGTCGAGATAGGCGAGTCCGATACGGCCGCTGCCCTGCTCGCGGGCCGCCTCCAGGGCGGCGGCGAGGCGCTCGAAGAACAGCGCCCGGTTGGGCAGCCGGGTGACCGGGTCGTGCATCTGCAGATGGCGCAGCCGGGCGCGCAGCTCGCGCGGCTCGCTGATGTCGGCGACGGAGAGCAGCGCGCCGCCCTCGGCGAGCGGGGTGACGGTCACGTCGTACCAGGCCGGATTGCCTTCCGAGGCCTTGAGCCGGCGGCTGACCCGCAGCTGCGGGCGGCGGCCCTGCAGCACGTCGAGAAAGCAGCCCCAGGTCCAGGAGTCGTCGCGGAGCGCGCACAGCTCGGCGGCGGAGCTGCCGGCGAGGCCGTCGGGCAGGTCGGCGCCGAAGAGCGCGATGAGTCTGTCGTTCGCGGCGCGGACCAGGCCGTCGCTGCCGATGACCGCCATCGCGAGGTGCGCGGTGTCGAAGGCCGCGCGGAAGTCGTCCACGGGTGCTGCCGCCACGAGATGACGTTCCGTGACCGTCTGCAGGGTGGTTCCGGGCCCGCAGACGGACCCGGGGGGAGTTCCGTTCACCGCTTGCTCCCGTCCGTGGGGAGTTCGTATCGAGTCGCCACCGCCTACTTAAAGTAGGCCGATCATAGAGGCTTTGCGACGGACCGTTCCAGCAACACGTCGCCGAGGCAGGCACCTTATCGGTGGACCATGCCCGAAGCCGTCCGAATCTGTCTGCGGCCGCACGTCACCCGATCGATTGTGACGCAGCGTAGCCCCACTTGGTTGCACTTCCCGAAAACCCCGTCACCCTTCCGGTGCATCGGAACAGGACGAATCACCCCGTATCGACACAGGGTGGGCTTAATCCGTTCCGAAGCGAAGCCTGCGAGGTCGATGTGGGGCAGTCAGAGATATCCGGGGTCCGGGCCGGCCACCGGCGGCAGCGCCCGCGCCGGCTGCGCGCGGGTCTCGCCGTGGGCGGCGTCATAGGCGCCGTGGCGGCCGGCTCCCTGATATCCGCGTCCGCGGACGCCGACGTGCCCCGCCCGTGCGCCCTCACGCGCACCGACGCGCACCACTCCGAGGGCGTCTCCACCTGGAACGCCGACTACCCCAAGCCGCAGAAGAACCTGCGCGCCGCGATGGTCTTCCTGTCCTTCCCGGACTCCGAGCCCGTCACCACCCCGCGGGAGCTGGCCGCGGACCACTTCCCGGCCACCTCCGAATTCTTCGAGAAGTCGAGCTACGGCCGCTTCAAGCTGCACGCCGAGCCGCAGCGGCAGTGGATCGAGATGCCGCGCAAGTCCACCTCGTACGGCATCCAGCGCGACTGGGCCCCCGACAAGCGCGCCCGCTATCTGCGCGACGCCATATCGGCCGCGGACAAGCAGACCGACTTCAGCGACTACGACGTCGTCTACCTGGTCGCCGACCCGGACGCCCCGGGCGTGGACTCCGACGCCACCAAGGTCGTCAACTTCGACCAGCCGATGATCGCCGACGGCACCGCGCTGCGCCGTATCGTCACGGTCTTCGAGCAGCACCCGCCGGACCGCAACGTCCTCGCCCACGAGACAGGCCACGTCTTCGACCTGCCGGACCTCTACCACCGCCCCGAGGACGGCAAGGGCGACTGGGACACGTACGTCGGCGACTGGGACCTCATGGGCAGCCAGTTCGGCCTCGCCCCCGAGCCCTTCGGCTGGCACAAGTGGCGGCTCGGCTGGATCGCCGACGGCCAGGTGGACTGCGTACGGCAGCGCGGCTCCAGCACCCACGCCATCGCCCCGCTGTCGCGCACCGGCGACCGCGCCGCGCTGCGCTCGACGCGGCTGGTGGTCGTACGGACCTCGAAGACCTCCGCGCTGGCGATCGAGGCCCGGGAGCGCTCCGGCAACGACTCCCAGTCCTGCACCGAGGGCGTGCTGGTCTACCGGGTGCAGGCCGAGGCGGCCTCCGGCACCGGCCCGATCGAGGTCCTGGACGGCCATCCGGGCAAGGAGGCCTGCTGGGACACCTCGGTCTACCCGGACCTCGCGGACGCCCCGCTGGGCGCCGGCGAGAGCATGAACCTGGCCGCCGACGGGGTGCGGGTGACGGTGACCGGGCGGGGCCCGGGCGGCGCCTGGAACGTACGGGTGGACCGCCGCTAGCCGCCCGCAGGACTTGCGCCCGGCCGCTGCCCCTCGGCCCGGGCGCAACGGGAAAGGCCCCTCGCTTCGCGCGAGGGGCCTTTCACTCTTTCAACAACACAGCACGTACGCCGTCAGGGACTCGAACCCCGGACCCGCTGATTAAGAGTCAGCTGCTCTAACCAACTGAGCTAACGGCGCCTGGTGACGTGAAAACTCTAGCACCCGGTCGCCCGAGATCGAAAATCCATTACCGCGGGGGGTGGGATCGGGGGCGGCCCCGGCCCCCGCCGCGACCTGCGCACGGGCCTTGGTGCAGGCCCAGAGCAGCACCTGCGGCCCCGGCAGCCAGGGATAACGCACCTCGGGCGCGACCAGCCAGCGCACCCGCGGCTCGCCCGCAGAAGCGCCCTCGCCGCCCGGCTCGGGCCGCCGCAGCGGCGGGATGGTCACGGCGTCCCCGGGACCGTGGCACAGCGGCGCCGGTACGTCGCGCGCCCCGTCGCCGCGCCCCCACTCCTCCCAGCGCAGCAGGGCCGGCAGCCGGTCGGCGGTGCCCGGGGCGGCGAAGATCATGATGCGGTCGGGCAGCGCCGCGACGGGCCCGCTGCCGGGGCCGTCGGTCCACAGCAGGTCCAGGACCCGGCGGGCGAAGAGGTCGGGGAGGCTGACGACGTCGAAGAGGCTGCCGGTGGGGAGCACCGTCGGCGCGGTGGGCCGGGCGCTCCACAGGGCGCGCACGCTGCGCGGGAAGGGCGAGGCGGAGGTGAGCCAGGCGGCGCCGGACGGGGTGACGTCCGCGGCCGCGGAGGCGGTGGTGGTCCCGTTCCCCCGGGGCGAATCGTTGGTCATGCCAATACGATCGCGAGGGCCCGCGCGCCACCTTCCCGGATCGCCGGAAACCAGGACAGGGCGGGGATTCCGGGGGTAACCTCCCCGCCCGCGCAGCGCCCGTCAGGCGTCGGTCTCGGGGTTCTCGCCGCTCTTGATGAGGTCCCGGCCGAACTCGATCATCCGCTCCGCGTAGTCCACCGACCAGTCGGCCCGCTCGGCGACGGCGGCCGGCGACAGCCGGTCGAAGCGGCGCGGGTCGGCGAGCTGGGCGGCGGCCACCGCCTGGTACTCCAGCGCGCGGTCCGTAGCGGCCCGGAAGGCGAGCGCGAGGTCGGTGGCGCGGGCGAGCAGCTCGCGCGGATCCTCGAGCGCCTCGAGGCCGAAGAAGTGCTCGGGGTCGGTGACGGCCTCGGGGGGTTCGAAGATGAGCGAGGCGGGGCGACGGGGCGTCTTGCGGTGAGCCTCCGGCTCGGTCATGCGCTTCCTCCTGAGGGTGGACCACCAACCATTGTCCCCGCCCCCGCAACCCCGCACGGCAAAGGCCCCGGCCGATGCGATCGCATCGGCCGGGGCCTTGCTCCGGTACGCCGTCAGGGACTCGAACCCCGGACCCGCTGATTAAGAGTCAGCTGCTCTAACCAACTGAGCTAACGGCGCCTGCGAGAGAAATACTACCTGCTCCGGAGGGGTGCTCCTGACCACGGCACCCTCGTGGGCTCAGAGCGCCAGGGACAGCAACAGCGGCGACGCCTTCTTGCTGAGCGCGTCCGTGGCGGTGCGCAGCCGGTGGGCGTGCTCGACCGGCAGCGACAGCGCCAGACAGCCGACCGTGCTGCCCGCGGTCAGCGGCACGGCGGAGCAGACCGTGCCCAGTGCGTACTCCTGGAGATCCAGCGCCGGGACCGAGGCCGGATGCCGGTCCAGGGAGGCCAGCAGCGCGCGCTCGTCCGTGATCGTACGAGAGGTGAGCCGGGCCACCTTGTGCCGCGAGAGGTGGTCGCGGCGGGCGTCGTGGTCGAGCTGGCCGAGGAGGCACTTGCCGATCGCGGTGGCGTGGGCGGCGGAGCGGAAGTCGACCCACTCGTTGACCCGCGGCGTGGCGGGCCCGTCCGCGTACTGGTCGACGCTGATCTCGCCGTCCGTGTACCGGCAGATGTACACCGCCGCCCCGGCCGCGGACCGCAGGTCGTCCAGCGACCGCTGCAGCTTCTCCCGCAGCGCCCGCTCGCGGTCGGTGGCGGAGCCGAGGAGCAGGAGCGATTCGCCGACCACGTACGCGCCGTCGGCGACCTGCTCGACGTATCCCTCACGGCGCAGCATCAGCATCATGTGCGCGAGATGACCGATGGGCAGCCCGGTCTCGCGGGCCAGCTGGGCGTCGGTGACTCCGTCCCCGTGCCGGGCTACGGACTCGAGCACGCGGAAGGCATGCTGCACCGAGTGGAACGGCGCCGTGGGTTCCGGCTTGACGGCCACAGCATCCCCCTGACCGAGCGTGACGCGGCGATAACACAACCACGATAGCGACGAATATGCGCAAGGCGAGCGGCAGTTGCCCACAAAACCAGGCGCGCTCCCGTCCGCTGACGGGAGCGCGCCTGATGGCATATGCCCCGGCCATAGGCCGGTTTGCCGAGACTCAGAGAACCGCGCTCAGGAACTCCCTGGTGCGCTCATGCTCCGGCTCACTGAAGATCTTCTCCGGCGCCCCGGACTCGATGACCTTGCCCTCGTTGAACATGAGTACGTCATCCGAGATGTCGCGCGCGAATCCCATCTCATGGGTGACGCAGAGCATGGTGATGTCCGTGGACCGTGCGATGTCCCGGAGCAGGTCGAGGACGCCGGCCACCAGCTCCGGGTCGAGAGCCGAGGTGACCTCGTCGAGGAGCAGGATCTGCGGGCGCATGGCCAGCGCACGCGCGATGGCGACACGCTGCTGCTGGCCGCCGGAGAGCTGGCTCGGGTACTTGTCGAGGTGCTCGGTCAGACCGACCAGCTCGAGCAGCTCCCGGGCGCGCTCGTCCGCCTCGTCCTTGTCCAGCCCCAGCACATGCACCGGCGCTTCGGTGATGTTCCGGAGCACCTTCATGTTCGGGAAGAGGTTGAACTGCTGGAACACCATGCCGATGTTCTTGCGCACCTCGCGGATGTGCGACTCCCCGGCGTCCACGAGCTTGCCGTCCTTCTCCTCGTGGAAGAGGTACTGGCCGCTCACCTTGATGGTGCCCTCTTCGGGCTTCACCAGGGTCATCAGCGCCCGCAGGATCGTGGTCTTGCCGGATCCGGACGGGCCGATGAGGGTGATGTGCTTGCCGGAGTTCACGCTGAAGTCCAGCTGGTCCAGCACGACATTGCTGCCGTAGCGCTTCGTCACCTTGTCGAAGCGGATGAGCTCGCTGCCGTCGACGGCCGGGTTCTCGGTTTCGTTCTTACTTGAGGACAAGGCGACGCTCCAGGGCTCTCATAAGCAGGGATGCCGGGTACGCGATGACGATGAACGCGACTCCGACGAAGGTCAGGGCTTCGGTGGTGAAGGTCTCGTTGCTGAAGCCGCGGGCTTCGCCCAGCATGTCCAGCGCGCCGATCATCGCGATCATCGGCGAGTCCTTCAGCATGGCGATGACGTAGTTGCCCAGCGCGGGCACCACGCGGCGGATCGCCTGCGGCAGGATCACGGCCTTCCAGGTGTGACCCTTGGACAGGCTGAGGGCGGTCGACGCCTCCCACTGCCCGGTGGGCACACCGTCGATGCCGGCTCGGTAGACCTCGGCCGTGTAGGTCGAGTAGTGCAGGCCGAGGCCGACGATGCCGGTGGTCAGCGGCGACATCGAAGGGCCCCACTCCGGGACCACGTAGAAGAGGAAGAACAGCTGCACCAGCAGCGGGGTGTTGCGGATGAACTCGGTGACGACCGTCACCGGCCACCGGATCCACTTGAGCTCGGAACGCTGGGCCATGGCCCAGACCAGGCCGAGCGCGAAGGCGATCAATGTGCCCAGCGCCAGCGCCTGGAGGGTGATGAGCACCCCGTCCCAGAAGCGCGGCATGAAGTCGTCGACGACTCCCCAGTCGAATGTCATCCCGCACCTCCTGCACCGGCGGTGCCGGCTCTCGCCTGGTCCAACTCACCCTTGGGGCTCAGCTTGCGGGTGAGGATCGTCCTGCCCTCCGGCGCACGGCCCACACCGGCCTTCGCCTTGCGCTCCAGCATCCGCATGCCGCGGGTGAGGATGAAGGCGAGGACGAAGTACAGCACCAGCAGCAGCGTGTAGATCGGCATGCTCTCGTTCTTGGACAGCCGGACGAGGTTGCCCGCGAACGTCATGTCGGCCACGGTGATGACGGACACCAGCGCGGTGCCCTTCATGAGCTCGATCAGCAGGTTGTTGAACGGTGGCACCATCTCGGGCCAGGCCTGCGGCAGCTCAATGCGGCGGAGCCGCTGCATCCGCGTGAAGCTCAGCGCGATCCCCGCCTCGCGCTGCGCCGGCGGCACGGCGGCAAGTGCGCCGCGGACGATCTCGGACCCGTACGCGCCATACGTCAGGCCGAGCGCGAGCACACCCGAGAACATCGGCACGAACTGCCAGCCGAGCATCAGCGGGACGACGAAGGCCATCCAGAACATCATGATCAGCGCGGACATGCCGCGGAAGATCTCGAAGTACGTGCCCGCCAGGAAGCGCACGATCCAGAACCGCGAGGTGCGCAGCGTGCCGATGACGAAGGACACGACGCCCGCGAGCACGGCGCTGTACACGAGCACCTGGATGGTGATCCAGATGCCGGGGAGGAACCACTCGAAGAAGAACTTTGACGTCATCATCAGCCGCACAACTCCTTCGCGGTGAGGTCCGTCATCTCCGCCTTCGTGAAGCCGAAGGGCTTGACGATACGGAGCAGTTCACCACTGTCCTTGAGCTTGTGCAGCTCGCGGTTGAAGGCATCACGCAGGTTCTTCTCGGCGGGCCGGAAGGCGAAGCCGCCGGCTCCGTAGGCAGGCTTCCCGTCCACGTACGGCTGGAACGGCTTCGTCGCCTCGGCCTTGGCCGATCCCTTCACCACGCCCTGAACGGTGACGTTCGTGCCCGCGAAGGCGTGGACGCGCCCCTGGGCAACGGCTTCGAGGCCCGCCACCTGGTCGGGGAGAATGAGAATGTCCTTGATGCCGTGGGCCTCCGCGTAGGCGATCTCGGCGTACGCGGTGCCGCTGGCCAGCTTCAGGCCCTTCTTGGCGATGTCCTCATAGTTCCTGATGCCCTCCGGATTGCCCTTCTTGACGATGAAGGCGTCCTTCATCAGGTAGTCCGGGTCGGAGAAGATCACCTGGGCGCAGCGGTCCGGCTGGATGTACATCCCCGCGGAGACCACATCGAACTGCTGGACCTTCAGGCCCGGGATCAGCGCACCGAACTCCACGGGCACGGCCTCGATCTTCGGCACGCCGAGAGCCTTGAAGATGCGCTTGGCGATCGCGGGCGCCTCTCCGGTGGCCTCACCGTCCTCGTCGAGGAAGCCGAACGGCGGCTCACTGGCGATGCCTACCTTGACCATGCCGCGATCCCGCAACTCCTCCAGCAGGTCGCCCCCCTCGACGCTCTCCCCCGCCTCGGCCCGACTGCAGCCGGCGGCAGCGCCCATCGCGGCCACTGCCCCCACAGAAGCCGTTCCTGCAAGCAGAGATCGGCGACTTAGGCGTCTATGTGTGATTCCGTTGTAGTCGTTCTCATGTGGTGGAGCCATGGCCGCGCGACTACCCGACTTGGCTGAAGATATGCCGAGCGTTTTCAGCCTGCGATCTCGCCGTGACCATGGCCGTCGAGGGAGGTACGAGCTGTGACCGACCGCTTCATCGAAGTTTCGCTGGCCAAAAGGGGCGTGACCTGCACGGCAAAGCTTCTGCAGGACCGCGCGCCGATCACCTGCGAGGCCGTCTGGAACGCCCTTCCGCTGGGGGGCGACGTCTATCACGCGAAGTACGCCCGGAACGAGATCTACACCCTCATCCCCACCTTCGCGCCCTCCGAGCCCCCGCTCGAAAACCCGACCATCACGCCCATTCCGGGCGATCTCTGCTATTTCACCTTTACGGACACGCAGTTGGGCACGAAGTCGTACGGCTACGAGCAGGCGGCGGCCGGCTACGAACAGTCGGCGGCGCATCAGGGGCGGACCCAGGTCGTCGACCTGGCCCTCTTCTACGAGCGCAACAACCTGCTCATCAATGGTGATCAGGGGTGGGTGCCCGGCATTGTGTGGGGCACGATCGTCGATGGGCTCGATCGGATGGCTGAAGCGTGTCAGGACCTGTGGCGGGCGGGGGCGTTGGGGGAATCGCTCCGGTTCGCGCGGGCGTAGGCCGCACCGCACGACCGTAGGGCCGGCGGCAGATCGGGCGGGCGGCTTGGCATCGGATGGTGACGGCCGCGCCGCCGGGTCCGGAGCGGCTCGGTGCCGGTGAGTTGGCCGGTTACGGGAGGAGTGGGGCGGCGGGGCGCCCTTTGCTCGCCGGGTGCGGCCTGGGCGGCTGGCGGTGGGTTG
>NZ_JAAKZV010000191.1 GCF_011044975.1 Streptomyces coryli
GCCCGTCGCTGTCTCCGGCACAGCAGGGGGGCCGGCCCGCGCTACCTCACCGCCGGCAGCCGCATGGTGAAGCAGGCCCCACCGCGCGGTCCGTCGCCCACCGTGACCTGGCCTCCATGGCGTACGACCACATCGCGCACGATCGCCAGCCCCAGCCCCGCGCCCCCGTCGTCCCGGGCCCGCGCCTCGTCCAGCCGGACGAAGCGCTCGAAGATCCGCTCCCGGTCGGCGGCCGGCACCCCGGGTCCGTCGTCCGCGACCCGCAGCACGGCCTTGCCCTCCTCCCGCCGCAGCGAGACGTCGACCCGGTCCGCGGCATGGCGCTCCGCGTTGTCGAGGAGGTTCGCCAGCACCCGCTCCAGCTGGCCGCGCGAGCCCGTGATCTCGACCTCGTCGAGCTCACCGCAGTGGACCTTCGATCGCCGCCCGGCGGCCTCCCGTACGACATCCGCCAGCGACACCTGGCCGTTCCGCGGCTCCTCCCCCGCGTCCAGGCGGGCGAGCAGCAGCAGGTCGGCTGCCAGGCCCTGCAGCCGGACCGTGTCCGCCACCGCGCCGCCGATGTCGAGCAGTTCCGGGTGGGCTTCGGCCACCTCCAGCTGCGTGCGGAGCGACGCGATCGGGCTGCGCAGCTCGTGCGAGGCGTCGGCGACGAAGCGTCGCTGGCGGTCCACCGAGGCTTCCAGGGCGGTGAGGGTCTCGTTCGTCGTACGGGCCAGGCGGGCGATCTCGTCGCCGCTGTCCGGCTCGGGGACGCGGCGCGACAGATCCGTGGAGGCGGTGATCGCCGCCATCTCGCCGCGGATGCCCTCGACGGGGCGCAGCGCCCGCCGGGTGACCAGCCAGGTCACGCCCGCGACGACGGCGAGCAGCGGGGGCAGGCCGATCAGCATGGAGCGTACGGCCGTGGAGACCGCGCTCTGCTGGGTCTCCAGCGAGGCGCCCGCGTAGACGGTGTAGGTCGCGCCGGCGGCGGTGGTCGTCTCGACGGCCGCGAAGCGGTACGGGCCGCGCTCGCCGTCGATGGTCGCGCTGCCGTCGGTGAGTTCCGGGTCGTCGTCGGAGACCTCGCTCTCGCCGGGGTCGTCGGCCTCGTCGTCGTCATCGCCGGAGCCGGAACCGGCCCCGTCCGCGGGGCACGCCGGGCGTACAGAACCGGACACCGTGCCGCTGATCGCCTGCAGGTCCTCGCTCACCGCGCACACCCGGTCGTCCTCGTCCACGACCTGCACGGGGTGGTCCTCGTCGAGGTCGAGCTTGCCCACCGGCGTGCCCGTGGCCAGCCGCGACGCCACCTCCCTGGCCGCCACCTCGGCCTCCAGACCGGCCTGGTTCTGCAGGTTGGCGCGCAGCGCCAGCGTCACCGCGATCCCCGCGACCAGCAGCGCCGCGGCCACCACGGCGGTCGCGGCGAGCGCGGCCCTGGCCCGTACGGTCCTGAAGGGCCTAGCCATCCTGCGCCACCAGCCGGTAGCCGGCGCCGCGCACCGTCTGGATCAGCCGGGAGCCGAGCTTGCGGCGCAGGGCGCTGATGTAGACCTCGACGATGTTGGGATCGCCGTCGTACGCGAAGTCCCAGACGTGCTCGAGGATGTCCGCCTTCGATACGACCTCGCCCGGCCGCTGCACGAGGTGCTCCAGCACGGCGAACTCCTTGGCGGTGAGCACCACTTCCTCGTCACCGCGGTGCACCCGCCGGGCGGCGGTGTCGACGGCCAGGTCGCCGGCGCGCAGCACCGGCGACGCGGTGCGGCCGCGGCGGCGCAGCAGGGCGCGGATGCGGGCGAGGAGGACGACGTACGAGAACGGCTTGGTCAGGTAGTCGTCGGCGCCGGTGTCCAGGCCCTCGGCCTCGTCGTACTCGCCGTCCTTGGCGGTGAGCATCAGCACCGGCGTCTCGTCGCCGGCGGCGCGGAGGGTGGCGAGCACCCGGTAGCCGTTCAGCAGCGGCAGCATGATGTCGAGGATGATCAGGTCGTACTCGGCCTCGGTGGCGAGATGCAGGCCCTCCCGGCCGTCGTGGGCGAGGTCGACGGCGAAGCCCTCGGCGGTGAGCCCCTTGGCCAGGGAGGTGGCGAGGCGTTTTTCGTCCTCGACGATGAGCAGGCGCATACGGAGAAGGGTGGCAGTTCGAACCTGAAAGCCGCTTCAGGTTCCTTCAGCGTGGCTTCAGGATGGGTTCGGCACTGTGGATCTCGTCAGCGAACGAAGCCCGACGGAAGGGTCCACCACCATGAAGCGCAACATCGCCATCGCCTCCATCGCCGCCCTGCTCATCGGCGGCGGCACCGCCACCGCGGTCGCCGCCGCGGGCGACGACTCCGGCAGCGGCCCCGAGCCGAAGGCGGCCGCGGCGCAGCAGGCGGACCACGACGACGACGGCAAGTACGACGACCGGGACGACGAGGGCAAGGACGACGACGCCCGCGACGACCGGGATGACCGCGACGACCGGGACGACGACGGCAAGGACGACCTCGACCAGGACGACAAGGCCGAGCGGAAGGCCCTGCAGAACGCCGAGGTCTCCGCCTCCGACGCCGCTGGAGCCGCCCTGAAGGCCGTCCCCGGTGATGTCGACTCGGTCGAGTTCGACGATGAGGACGACCACGGGCCCGCCGCCTGGGATGTGGACGTGCTCGGCCAGGACGGCAAGTGGCACAGCGTGACCATCGACGCCGCAAATGCCAAGGTCCTGGAGAAGTCGGTCGACAACGACGACTGAGCGTCACGGTTCGAGTTGCGCCGGGGGTGTGATGCCGGAGATTGGGTGACATGACCAACTCCGAGAACCCGGATGCGGCCCGCCGCGCGCGGGAAGACATACCGGGCACCCCCGACACTCATCTCGTATCCGAGTCCTCGCAGGTCAGCAACGACCGCAGCGCTCCCCCGGCCGCCCACGACACGTCGCGTACGACCGGGCAGGAGCACGTCACCGAGGCGACCAAGCCGGTCTCCGGCTCGTACGCGACCCGGGAGAGCCGGCCCACCGCGGAGGCGGCGCGCGCGAAGTACACCTCGCGTCCCGCCGCGGCCTCCACCGCCCGGGACACCCGCTACACCGGCGCCACCCGCGCCCCTGAGCGCCCCGTCACCACCACGACGACGACGCACACGGCCCAGGTACCGCGCCCGAACTACAAGTGGGCGCTCCCGCTGGCCCTGCTGGCGCTCGCCACCACCGGCATCTTCGCCGGCCTGTTCGCCTCCAAGGAGGACAACGGCCGGCTCGGCGCCTCCTCGGTGCAGGTCAGCGAGGACCTGCCGTACCCGACGCAGGTCCGCCAGGCCGTCGAGCGCGCCAAGATCAACCCGGCCGAGGCCCGCGACCGCGCCACCGACCGGTTCGACGGCACCGTGACCGCGCAGAGCCTGGAGACGGACAAGGGCCGCGCGGCCTGGGACGTCGAGGTGCTCGGCGAGAACGGCGAGCTGCACAAGGTCAGCATCGACCCGGGCAACGGCAAGGTCATCGGCAACACCGACGTGTCCGACCGCATCAACATCCGCGACCACCGCAACGCCGCGGCCGCGGCGAGCGGCGTGGCCGCCGTCTCGGACCACGTCGCGGACGCGGGCCGCACCCCGACGGAGATCGTCTACAACGCCGGGCAGAAGGCCTTCACCGCCCGGTCGTGGGATGGCGGCAACTCCATCCAGCAGACGTTCAACGCCGCGACCGGCCGGCAGATGCCGCAGACCTGACGCGACAGCGCATACGAGAGGGGCGGCGGGCCGTGGAAAACGACCCGCCGCCCCTCACCCCTGCGCTACTTCTCCCCGGTCAACCCCTCGACCAGCTCGTCCGCCGCCGAATACGCATCCAGCGAGCCGCCGGCCACCCGCTCCGCGAGCGCCCCGAGCCGCTTGTCGCCGTGCAGGTCGGCGATCCGCTCGCGCAGCGCCGTCACGGCGATCGTCTCGACCTCCTGCGCCGCGCGCTTCAGCCGCCGCTCGGCGAGCACCCCGTGCTCCTCCATCCAGGCGCGGTGCTTCTCCAGCGCCTCGACGACCTCGTCGGTGCCCTCGCCGCGGGCGGCGACGGTCTTGACGATCGGCGGCCGCCAGTCGCCGGGGCCGCGGGCCTCGCCGAGGCCGAGCATGTGGTTCAGCTCGCGGGCGGTGGCGTCGGCGCCGTCGCGGTCGGCCTTGTTGACGACGAAGACATCGCCGATCTCGAGGATCCCGGCCTTGGCGGCCTGGATCCCGTCACCCATGCCCGGCGCGAGCAGCACGACGGAGGTGTCGGCCTGCGCGGCGATCTCCACCTCGCTCTGCCCGACGCCGACGGTCTCGACGAGGACGACGTCGCAGCCGGCCGCGTCGAGCACGCGGATCGCCTGCGGCGCGGACCAGGCCAGACCGCCGAGGTGGCCGCGGGTGGCCATGGACCGGATGTACACGCCGGGGTCGGAGGCGTGCTCTCCCATCCGCACCCGGTCCCCGAGGAGCGCGCCGCCGGAGAACGGCGAGCTCGGGTCCACGGCGAGCACGCCGACCCGCTTGCCGCGCTGCCGGTACGCGGTGACCAGCGCGGACGTGGAGGTCGACTTCCCGACACCCGGCGAGCCGGTGATCCCGATGACGTGCGCGCTGCCGGAGAGCGGCGCGAGGGTGGCCATGACCTCGCGCAGCTCCGGGGCGGCTCCCTCGACGAGCGAGATGAGCCGCGCGACGGCACGCGGATTGCCCTCCCGGGCCTGCGATACGAGGTGGGCTACGTCCGCCATGGTTCTCCGCTCAGCTCCTGCACTTCCGTTCCGGCCTGGTCCCTTACGAGCGCGACGGCACCCGCACGACCAGCGCGTCGCCCTGGCCGCCGCCCCCGCACAGGGCGGCCGCACCGACACCGCCGCCCCGCCGCTTGAGCTCAAGCGCCAGATGCAGCACAAGTCGCGCGCCCGACATGCCGATCGGGTGCCCCAGCGCAATCGCGCCACCGTTGACGTTCACCTTTTCAGGCGTAACGCCGAGGTCCTTCATCGACTGCACCGCGACCGCCGCGAAGGCCTCGTTGATCTCGATCAGATCGAGGTCCTCCACCGACAGGCCTTCCTTCTTCAGCGCGTGCTGAATCGCGTTGGAAGGCTGCGACTGCAGCGAGTTGTCGGGACCGGCCACATTCCCGTGCGCGCCGATCTCGGCGATCCAGGAAAGCCCGAGCTCCTCGGCCTTCGCCTTGCTCATGACGACCACGGCGGCCGCACCGTCCGAGATCTGCGAGGCGGTCCCGGCCGTAATGGTGCCCTCCTTGCCGAAGGCGGGCCGCAGCTTCCCGAGGGATTCGGCCGTCGTCTCCGGGCGGATGCCCTCGTCCTTGGCGAACAGCACCGGGTCGCCCTTGCGCTGCGGGATCTCCACCGGCGTGATCTCCGCGTCGAAGACCCCGCTCTCCCGCGCCGCGGCCGCGCGCTGGTGCGACAGGGCGCCGATCTCGTCCTGCTCGGCGCGCTGGATGCCGAGCCGGGTGTTGTGCTTCTCGGTCGACGCACCCATCGGGATCTCCTCCCACGGGTCCGTCAGACCGTCGTACGCCATCGCGTCGAGCATCTCGACGGCGCCGTACTTGAAGCCCTCCCGGGACTTCGGCAGCAGGTGCGGGGCGTTGGTCATCGACTCCTGGCCGCCGGCGACGACGACGTCGAACTCGCCGGCGCGGATCAGCTGGTCGGCCAGCGCGATCGCGTCGAGACCGGACAGACAGACCTTGTTGACGGTCAGCGCCGGCACGTTCATCGGGATGCCGGCCTTCACGGCGGCCTGACGTGCGGGGATCTGCCCTGCCCCCGCCTGGAGCACCTGCCCCATGATCACGTACTCGACCTGGTCGCCGCCGATGCCGGCCCGGTCGAGCGCCGCCTTGATGGCGAAGCCGCCGAGGTCCGCGCCGGAGAAGGACTTGAGGGAGCCGAGCAGCCGCCCCATGGGCGTTCGGGCTCCTGCGACGATCACTGAGGTGGTGCCGGTGGTGCCAGTCATTCCTGACCCCTTCGGTAAGGAGTGAACGAGGGTTAATCTCACCCTACTGACGGGTCACCGCCCGGTCACCGGTCCGGCGCTGTGACCGTCCGCACGTTGCGTGACCATGCGTGCGGGCGGTGCACTTGGACCATGCTGACGCGCATCGACCACATCGGGATCGCCTGTCATGACCTCGACGTCACCGTCGAGTTCTACCGCCGGACGTACGGCTTCACCGTCTTCCACGAAGAGATCAATGAGGAGCAGGGCGTACGCGAGGCCATGCTCAAGATCAACGAGACCTCGGACGGCGGCGCCTCGTATCTGCAGCTGCTGGAGCCGACCCGGGAGGATTCCGCGGTCGGCAAGTGGCTCGCCAAGAACGGCGAGGGGGTCCATCACATCGCCTTCGGGACCGCCGACGTCGACGGGGACAGCGAGGCCATCCGCGACAAGGGTGTGCGAGTGCTGTACGACGAGCCGCGCATCGGTTCGATGGGTTCTCGTATTACCTTCCTGCATCCGAAGGACTGCCACGGCGTGCTCACCGAGCTCGTCACGGCAGCGTCTCGCAAGGCTGACGCTTCAGACGCACACTGACCTTCCGCTTCCGCGGCCGGTAGAGTGCAGGGGGCCGTCCCGGCATGGGGCGGCCTGATGATCTGACACCATTCATTGCAGACACCGGGCAGCAGCACCGTAAGAACGCGGCCCGGCGTTCGATGACCGACCAGGGGACGGATGGGACCGCGCAGTGCGGGGCTACGACCGCTACGGGACTGATCACGGCAGCTACGGCAGCGAAGCACCTGCCGTCGCGCGCCAGGCCAGTCTTGACGGCCTCTCCCAGTTCGAAGCCGAGATCGAGCGGCTGAAGAAGGAGCGGGCGAAGGCCGTCCAGCATGCTGAGGACCTCGGCTATCAGGTTGAGGTCCTGCGCGCCAAGCTGCATGAAGCGCGCCGCGGGCTGAGCCAGCGCACCTCGTTCGACAATGTCTCCCACCAGGCCGAGCAGCTGCTGCGCAATGCCCAGCTGCAGGCCGACCAGATGCGCACCGACGCCGAGCGCGAGGTGCGCGAGGCCCGCGCCCAGGCGCAGCGGCTGCTGCAGGAGCAGGCCGAGCGGCAGGCCCGCATGGAGGCCGACCTGCACGCCGAGGCGATCGCCCGGCGGCAGCGGCTCGACCAGGAGCTCACCGAGCGCCGCACCAGCGTCGAGACGCATGTCAATGAGAACGTCTCCTGGGCCGAACAGCTGCGCACCCGCACCGAGGCGCAGGCCCGCCGGCTGATGGACGAGTCCCGGGCCGAGGCTGAGCAGGCCGTCGCCAATGCCCGGGCCGAGGCCCAGCGGATCACCGAGCAGGCCCGCCACCGTGCGGGCTCCGACGCCGAGGCCGCCCGCAGCGAGGCCGAGGAGATCCTGCGCCGGGCCCGCGCGGACGCCGAGCGGCTGCTGCAGTCCGCCTCCAGCCAGGCCGCCGAGGCCACCTCGCATGCCGAGCAGCTGCGCTCCACCACCGCGAGCGAGTCCGAGGAGGCCCGCCAGAAGGCCGTCGAGGCGCAGCGGCAGGCCGAGCAGCGGATGACCGACGCCGAGGCGAAGCTCCGCGAAGCCCGTACCGAAGCGGACCGGCTGGTCGCGCAGGCCGCCGAGCAGGCCGAGAAGAAGGTCGCCGACGCCGAGGCCGGCGCCGACCAGCGGATGGCCACCACCCGCACCCAGACGGCCCGGCTGGTCGCCGAGGCCACCAAGGACGCGGAGAAGATCAAGGCGGAGGCCGAGCAGGCCCTCGCCGACGCCCGTGCCCGCGGTGAGGCGCTGGTTGCCGAGGCCGAGGAGACGGCCCGTACGAAATCGGCCGAGGAGAGCGCCAACCAGGTCGCCAAGGCGGCGAAGACCGCCGAGGACGTCCTGGCGAAGGCGTCCGCCGACGCCAAGGCCACCATCGACAAGGCGGCCAAGGAAGCGGAGAAGATCCGTTCCGAGGCGGCCGCCGAGGCCGAGCGGCGGGAGAGCGAGGCCGCCGAGGCGGCGGAGCAGCTCAAGGGCGCGGCCAAGGACGACACCGCGGCCTTCCGGGCGAAGACCAAGGAGCTGCAGGACGAGGCCGGGCGGCTGCGCTCGGAGGCCGAGCAGCTGCGCGCGGACGCCGTCGCCGAGGGCGAGCGGATCCGCGGCGAGGCCCGCCGCGAGGCGGTCGCCAAGATCGAGGAGGCCGCGTCCTCCGCCGAGGAGCTGCTGGCCAAGGCCGGCGCCGACGCCGAGGAGCTGCGCGAGACCGCGGCTGCCGAGGGCGAGCGGGTGCGCGGCGAGGCCATCGAGCGGGCCACCGGGCTGCGCAAGCAGGCCGACGAGGCGCTGGAGAAGGCGCAGGCCGAGGCGCAGGAGCTGCGCGAGCAGGCCGAGACCGAGGCCGGCCGGATCACCACGGCGGCCGAGGAGGCCGCCCGTAAGACCCGGGCCGACGCCGAGGCCGCCATGGAGGCCAAGCGGCAGGAGATGGGCGAGGAGCTCACCCGGCTGCACGGCGAGGCGGAGAAGCGGATAGTCGCCGCCGAGGAGTCCCTCACCGACGCCCGCGCCGAGGCCGAGCGGATCCGCCGCGAGGCCGCCGAGGAGACCGACCGGCTGCGCGCCGAGGCCGCCGACCGGCTGCGTTCCCTGCAGTCGCAGGCCGAGGACGAGGCCAACCGGATGCGCACCGAGGCGCAGGCCGCCGCGGCCGCCGCCCGCGCCGAGGCCGAGTCCGCCGCCGTACGGCTGCACGCCGATGCCACCGAAGAGGCCGAGCGGCTGCGCTCCGAGGCGCAGGAGACCGCCGACCGGATCCGCGGCGACGCCGCCTCCGCCGCCGAGCGGCAGTCCACCGAGGCCGCCGAGGCCCTCAAGGCCGCCCAGGAAGAGGCCGGACGGCGCCGCCGCGAGGCCGAGGAGCTGCTCTCCTCCGCCCGCCAGGACGCCGACCGCGAGCGCGGCCAGGCCCGCGAACAGAGCGACGAGCTGCTGGCCACCGCCCGTAAGCGGGTCGAGGAGGCGCAGGCGGAGGCCGCGCGGCTGCTGCAGGACGCCGAGCGCCGCTCCCGCGACCTGGTCGGCGCCGCCGAGGCCACCGCCCAGCAGGTACGGGAATCCGTCAAGGATCTGCACGAGCAGGCCGAGGAGGAGATCTCCGGCCTGCGCTCCGCCGCCGAGCACTACGCCGCCACCCTCCGCCGCGAGACCAAGGAGGAGACGGACGCCGCCAAGTCCCTGGCGGAGCAGACCGTTTCCGACGCGATCGCCGAGGCCGAGCGGATGCGCAGCGAGGCCGAGCAGACCCTCGACTCGTCCCGTACGGACGCCGCCCAGCGCCGCCGGGAGGCCGCCGAGCAGGCCGACAAGCTGGTGGAGAAGGCGCAGGCCGAGGCGCTGCGCGCGGCCGCCGCCGCCGAGGAGCAGGCGGACAAGATGGTCGCCGCCGCCCGCCGGGAGTCCGAGCGGCTGCTCAGCTCCGCCACCGCCGAGTCCAACGAGCTGGTGGAGAAGTCCCGTACGGACTCCGACACCATGCTCACCGAGGCCCGCCGCGACGCCACGGCCATCCGCGAGCGCGCCGAGGAGCTGCGCGCCCGCACCGACGCCGAGATCGAGGAGCTGCACGAGCGCGCCCGGCGCGAGACCGCGGAGGCGGTACGGGCCGCGGGCGAGCGCGTCGACAAGCTGGTCGCCGCCGCCAACGAGCAGCTCACCGAGGCCGAGTCGAAGGCCAAGCAGATCGTCACGGAAGCCAACGGCGAGGCCGGCAAGGTCCGTATCGCCGCGGTGAAGAAGGCCGAGACGCTGCTGAACGACGCCGAGAAGAAGCAGACCGAGGCCTACGACGAGGCCGAGCGCATGAAGATCGAGGCGAAGAACGAGGCCAAGCGGATCGTCGACGAGGGCCGGCGCGAACTGGACACCCTCACCCGCAGACGCGAGGACATCAACGCCGAGATCTCGCGGGTACAGGACGTCCTCGAGGCGCTCGAATCCTTCGAGTCCCCGCCCGCCGGGGGTGGCAAATCAGCCACCGGCGGTGGTGCCGCCGGCAGCGGAAACGGCGTCAAGGCGGGTGCGGGCGCAGGAGTGACACGATCGGGTGGCAAGCCGTCCGGTGACTAGCCACTCGAAAGAAGGGTCATTCTCCAGATCAAACCTGAATTGACGCTTCGACACTCCGCGCGCCCCCCTAAGATTCCCTCTATCACCTCACCCGGTCTCTTTCGACAGGAACCCCATGAGCGACACTTCCTCCCCCTTCGGCTTCGAGCTCGTGCGGCGTGGATACGACCGCGAACAGGTGAACGAGCGCATCACCAAGCTCGTCGCCGATCGCGACAGCGCGCTCGCGCGTATCACCGCCCTCGAGAAGCGCATCGAGGAGCTGCACCTCGAGACGCAGAACGCACAGGCCCAGGTCAATGAGGCCGAGCCGTCGTATGCGGGCCTCGGCGCGCGGGTTGAGAAGATCCTCCGCCTCGCCGAGGAGGAGGCCAAGGACCTGCGCGAGGAGGCCCGCCGGGCCGCCGAGCAGCACCGCGAGCTTGCCGAGTCCGCCGCCCAGCAGGTGCGCAATGACGCCGAGGCCTTCGCCGCCGAGCGCAAGTCCAAGGCCGAGGACGAGGGCGCCCGGATCGTCGAGAAGGCGAAGGGCGAGGCGTCCGCGCTGCGGGCCGAGGCGCAGAAGGACGCGCAGTCCAAGCGCGAGGAGGCGGACAGCCTCTTCGAGGACACCCGCGCCAAGGCCGCACAGGCCGCCGCCGACTTCGAGACCAACCTGGCCAAGCGCCGGGAGCAGTCCGAGCGCGACCTCGCCAACCGCCAGGCCAAGGCCGAGAAGCGGCTCGCCGAGATCGAGCACCGCGCCGAGCAGCTCCGCCTCGAGGCCGAGAAGCTGCGCACCGACGCCGAGCGCCGGGCCCGCCAGACGGTGGAGACCGCGCAGCGCCAGGCCGAGGACATCGTGGCCGACGCCAACGCCAAGGCCGACCGGATCCGCAGCGAGTCCGAGCGCGAGCTCGCGGCCCTCACCAACCGCCGCGACTCGATCAACGCGCAGCTCACCAACGTGCGCGAGATGCTGGCCACGCTCACCGGCGCGGCCGTCGCCGCCCAGGCCAACCCGGAGGCCAGCGACAGCGCCGCCACGGTGCCGGCGCAGCAGAGCGGAAACTGACGCCTGAATCTCTGGTGAACTGATCGGCCCCCATGTCCTGTACGGGATGCGGGGGCCGTTCCGTGCGCATAGGGTCGTCACATGATCGAGGTCGAACAGCTCACGAAGCGGTATGGGCAGAAGACCGCTGTCGACAACCTGTCCTTCCAGGTGCACCCCGGCCATGTGACGGGCTTTCTCGGCCCGAACGGCGCCGGCAAGTCGACCACGATGCGGATGATGCTCGACCTCGACAACCCGACGGCGGGGCGCGTCCGCATCGACGGGCAGCGCTACCGGGAGCTCGCCGAGCCGCTGAAATACATGGGCGCGCTGCTGGACGCCAAGGCCTTCCACGGCGGCCGCAGCGCGTACAACAACCTGCTCTGCTACGCCCAGGCCAACCGGATTCCGGAGCGCCGGGTCGGCGAGGTCCTCGACATCGTGGGCCTCACCGCGGTGGCGAAGAAGAAGTCCAAGGGCTTCTCGCTCGGCATGGGCCAGCGCCTCGGCATCGCCTTCGCGCTGCTCGGCGACCCGCGGATCCTGATGTTCGACGAGCCGGTGAACGGCCTCGACCCCGAGGGCATCCACTGGATCCGTAATCTGATGAAGAATCTGGCGGCCCAGGGCCGCACGGTCTTCGTGTCGTCCCACCTGATGAGCGAGATGGCGCTGACGGCGGACCACCTGATCGTCATCGGGCAGGGGAAGCTGCTGGCGGACACCTCGATGGCCGACTTCATCGCGGCGAATTCACGGTCGTACGTGCGGGTGCGCAGCCCGCAGCAGGAGCGGCTGCGGGATGTCTTCCACCGGGCCGGTGTGACGGCGATCGAGGTGGGCGACGGGTCGTTCGAGATCGACGGCGTGGGCGCGGCGAAGGGCATCGGCGAGCTTGCCGCGCAGAACCAGATCACGCTGCATGAGCTGAGCCCGCAGCAGGCCTCGCTGGAGGAGGCGTTCATGCAGATGACGGCGGGGTCCGTGGAATATCACGCGCACAATCTCGACACTCCGTCCGGTGTGGGCGGGGCGCCGATGCCGCCGCCGCAGATGCCGCCGGGCGCGGCGCCGCCTCCGCCGCAGCAGCAGTGGGGCGGGGGCTGGGGTCAAGGCCCGGGTCCGGACCAGGATCAGGGTCAGGGAAAGGGCTGAACGACGATGGCATCGATTCCCGCGGTCCTGAAGTCGGAGTGGACCAAGATCCGTACGGTGTCCTCCACGACGTGGACGCTGGCCACCGCGCTGCTGGTGACCGTCGCGCTGAGCGCGGCGCTCTCGGCGCTGATGAAGTCGACCTTCGACGATCTCAGCAATGTCGAGAAGGCGACCTTCGACCCGACGTTCATCAGCTTCTCCGGGATGATGCTGGGGCAGCTGGCGATGATCGTCTTCGGTGTGCTGGTGGTGGGCACGGAGTACAGCTCCGGCTCGATCCGCTCGTCGCTGTCGTCGGTGCCGCAGCGCGGGACGTTCCTGTTCAGCAAGATCGCGGTGGCCACGGTGCTGGCGCTGGTCGTCGGCCTGGCGACGAGCTTCCTGTCCTTCTTCCTCGGCCAGGCGCTGCTGGGCTCTGAGCTGCGCACGACGCTCGGCGAGGACAACGTGCTGCGCGCGGTGGTCGGCGGCGGCCTCTACATGGCGCTGATCGCCCTCTTCTCGATGGGCGTCGCCACGATGCTGCGCAGCTCGATGCTGTCGCTGGGCATCCTGATGCCGTTCTTCTTCCTGATCTCACAGATCCTGTCCGCGGTGCCGGGCGCGAAGAAGGTCGCCCGGTATTTCCCGGACCAGGCGGGCTCGAAGATCATGCAGGTCGTCCCGGACGCGATGGGCGGCGAAAAGGCGCCCTACGGCCCGTGGGGCGGCCTGGGAATCATGCTGCTGTGGGTAGCGGCGGCCCTGGTCGGCGGCTTCCTGGTACTGAAGAACCGCGACGCGTAACCGCTGCGCTCGGCTCGGCGGGTGGGTGGGTGGCATAGCCCTGGCGCGCGGCGCCGAAGCCCGCCGCAAGGCGATCAGTATCGCGGGGCCCGTCCCGGTCGAAGGTCGCGTGCGCCCCTGCGCTCCCGCGCGCTCCAACACGCCGTGTGCCAGTGGCGGCGGTCGTCGGCGCCTGCGTGTTCCGGCCAGGCGACCACGTGGGGGGTGGGGCCCGCGACCTCCTGGTCGCAGCCCGGGCAGCGGTAGCTCTTACCGCCCGCGCCGCCGCCCACCGATCTGACCAGCCAGTCCTCGCCGCGCCACGACTCCCGCCGCTCCGAGTACGCGCGCGGCATGAAACCGCTGTCACCGCCGCCCCCGGCGGCATTGCGCGGACGGTTTCGTCGCGGAGACATGCGGTACCCGGCCTTTCTCTTGTCCACATGGGGCCACACGGCCCTTACCAGGCTATCCGGCCGCTGTCATAGGCTCCGGGCAAGCTGTGATCCGCGAGACCGCTCTCCACCAGAATCAGCACCACATCGCCAACCGCGACCGTGCCCTTGGCACGTGCCGTTCGTTAATGCCTACGGGGGCATCACCGGACGATATGACGAACTGGGGGAAAGGATGCGAGTAGGGGCCTTCATCCTCGGCGCGCAGTTCCCGGGACAGGGGCAGGCCGAAGCGCTGCACCGGGCCGTGCGCAGCGCCGAGACCGCCGAGCTGGCCGGGCTCGACGCCGTATGGCTCGCCGAGCACCACTTCGTCCCGTACGGCACCTGCCCGTCCGCCGTCACCCTCGCCGGCTATCTGCTGGGCCGCACCAGGCGCATCGGCGTCGGCACCGCGGTGAGCGTGCTGCCCACGCAGCACCCGGTGGCGCTCGGCGAGCAGGCCGCGCTGCTGCACATCACCTCCGGCGGCCGCTTCACGCTCGGGGTCGGCCGCGGCGGACCGTGGGTGGACCTGGAGGTCTTCGGCAGCGGCGTGGAGGCGTACGAGAAGGGCTTCCCCGAGTCGCTCGACCTGCTGCTGCGCTGGCTGCGCGAGCCGCGCGTGAGCGCCGCCGGGGAGCGGTATCAGTTCCGTGAAGTCGCCGTCGTGCCGCGGGCGGACGACGCCATAGGGGCCGAGCAGGGGCCGCCGGTGGTCGTCGCCTGCACCTCCCCCGGGTCCGTGAGGCTGGCCGCCGAGCGCGGGCTGCCGATGCTGCTGGGGATGCACTGCGGGGATGACGAGAAGGCCGAGATGGTCGGGCTCTGGCGGCGTACGGCCCTGGAGGCCGGCGTTCATCCCGAGGCGGTGGCGGATGCCCCGCATGTGTCCGCCGGCGTCGCGCAGATCGGGGATCGGCAGCGAGATGCCGCGGAGGCGCTGATGAAGGCCATGCCGGGCTGGCTGCGTACGGGACTTGGCGCGCATGTCACGGTGGACGGCCGGCAGCGCACGATGCGCGACCCCTATGCGTATACCGAACTCCTCACCCGGCTGCACGCCGTCGGCCCGCCGCGGCTCGCGGCCGACCGGCTCGCGGCCACCGCCGAGCGCACCGGCATCACGCGCTTCGCGCTGCTGGTGGAGGGTTCGGGAGATCTGGATGCCACGGAGCAGAATGTGGCGCGGCTGGGTGCCGAGGTGCTGCCGCTCCTCGACAGCAAAAGCCCCATGCGGGTGGGGATGGCTTGAGCGCCGAGACGGCGGCTGGAGCGGCAGCGGATGCACCACGGTTCGTGCGGGTGGTGCCTATCGGGCCGGATCAGCAGTCACGCAGCTCCGGCGACTGGTTGAGCAGCTGGTTGCGCACCGAAGTGAAGCGTGCGAGCGTCTCGTCGACCGAGGGGTCGAGCGGGAAGACCGCCACCCGGTGGCAGTTCTGGAAAGCGAGTCGTACGCCGAAGTGGCGCTGGAGTGCGCCGCGAATCGCGTCGCTCGCCAGTGCCCGGAGCAGCTGACCTCGTGCCTGCTCGTCCGGCGGCGGCACCTCATTGTCAGCGAACTCCCCGCCGTCCACCTTCAACTGGGCGACCAGCGAGCTGATCATTTCCCAGGCGTACGGCAGTGAGGTCCGGACGCAGTCGACGAATTGAGCTTCGTCGACCTCGCCTCGCTCGGCCTGATCGAGCAGCGCCGGTGAGACGTCCAGCGACATGAGTTTCTCCTCTCGCGGCTCCGGACAGGGACCTGGCGCCGGAGCCTTGTGGACAGGACAAGCGGACGCCACGGACAGTGAACGTCTGGCGACCGCCTGCTTCCACGGTAAGGGGGCGGATGCGGCCCCACCACCAGAATGGGCATAAGACCGGCCACTGGTAACGTGACCGACCATGCGCCTCGTGATCGCCCGCTGCTCCGTCGACTACGCCGGACGCCTCACCGCCCATCTCGCCTCTGCTCCCCGCTTGATCCTGGTGAAGGCGGACGGCAGCGTTTCCATTCACGCCGACGACCGCGCCTATAAGCCCCTCAACTGGATGTCTCCCCCGTGCACCTTGAAAGAGGGGCAAAAGGACGGCGTGGACGTCTGGACCGTGGTGAACAAGGCTGGCGAGAAATTGATCATCACGCTCGAGGAAGTCATGCACGACTCGTCGCATGAGCTCGGCGTGGACCCGGGTCTGGTGAAGGACGGCGTCGAGGCGCATCTGCAGGAGCTGCTCGCCGACCGGATGGAGACGCTGGGCGAGGGCTGGTCGCTGATCCGCCGCGAATTCCCCACGGCGATCGGGCCCGTTGACATCCTCGGCCGGGACGCGGACGGCAAGACCGTGGCGGTGGAGATCAAGCGCCGCGGGGAGATCGACGGTGTCGAGCAGCTCACGCGATATCTGGAGCTGCTCAACCGGGATCCCCATCTGGCGCCGGTCAAGGGCGTGTTCGCGGCCCAGGAGATCAAGCCGCAGGCGCGGGTGCTGGCGGAGGACCGCGGAATACAGTGCGCGGTGCTTGATTACGACGCGCTGCGCGGGATCGACGACGAGAAGCTGCGGCTCTTTTAGGCGACTGTTCTAGGCGGCGGGTGGGTCGCTTTGCCCACCCGCCGCCTAGAAC
>NZ_JAAKZV010000192.1 GCF_011044975.1 Streptomyces coryli
GGGTGACACCAGGGCGGGGGAGAGTTCATGCACCGCAGTACCCGGCGCGCAGCGGCGCTCATCTCGGCGGCCCTCTTCGCCCTCGCGGGCAGTTGCTCGTCCGCCGCACCGGACTCCCGCCAGGACGGCGGCCGGGAGCCCGGTGCGGCGGGCGGTACGTATGACAAGGGGCGTCGTCCGGCGCTCGCCGATCGCGCGCCGTGTGCAGACTTGCCCGGTTACACCTGCGCCACGCTGCCCGTTCCGCTCGACCATGGGGGGCGGGTTCCGGGGACGCTCGGTCTCCAGGTCGCGATGGCGGACAATGCCGATGCGCCCAAGGGTGTGCTGATGCTGTTGACCGGTGGTCCTGGCCAGCCCGGGGTGCCGTTCGTGAAGCGGCTGAGCGAGAAGCTGAAGCCCGTACTGGATGACTACCGGCTGGTCATGGTCGATCAGCGGGGTACGGGGGGCGCGGCGCTGCAGTGTCCGCAGCTGCAGGAGGAGATGGGCAGTTCGGACCTGACCCCGCCGACGCAGCAGGCCGTCACCGACTGTGCCGACGCGCTCGGTGACAAGCGGCGCTTCTACGCCACCGCCGACACCGTCGCGGATCTTGACCTGTTGCGGCGGGCGCTGAGGGAGCGGAAGTGGACCCTGGACGGCGTTTCGTACGGGACGTTCACCGCCGAGCGCTATGCCCTCGCCCATCCGGGGAAGGTGCGGCGGCTGGTCCTGGATTCCGTTGTCCCGCAGACACTCGACGATCCGATGTGGCTCACCCCGATGCGGGCGACGGCACGCATTCTGCGGGCGGCGTGTGCGGCGAAGGGCTGCGGGACGGATCCGGTGGCGGATCTGCGGGAGGTGGTGCGGACGTATGGCAACGGTGCTGATCTGCTGGCGATGCTCACTACGTATGAGTTCTTCGACCCTGATTACGAGGCGGCCATCGCGGCGCTGCACAAGGCGGCGCGGGGCGATGCGTCGGATCTGAAAGAGCTCATCGAGCGGACGCGCCAGGACGACACCCCCGCCGAGCAGCTGAGCCAGGGGCTGCATGCCTCGACGCTCTGTCTGGACGGCCGCTTCCCGTGGGGGACGACGGACAGCCCGGTCGAGGGCCGGGCGGCGAAGCTGGCGGCCGCGGCGGAGCGGCTGACGCCGCGGGACTACGGTCCGTACGACGCGGATGCGGCGCAGGGGACCGGGTCGCTGCTGCAGTGCCTGTGGTGGCCGCGTGAGCCCGTACCGAAGGCGCCGCCCGCGGGCCGGAAGCTGCCCGAGGTGCCGGTGCTGCTGCTCGGCGGGGACCGGGATCTGTCGACGCCGCTGGAGTGGCTCTACGAGCAGGAGAAGCTGACGCCGCGAGGTGAGGTCGTGGTGGTGAAGGGCGCCGCGCACGGCATCCAGAGCAGGGCGGCGAGCGATGCGGGGCGGCAGGCGGTGTACGACTTCCTGCTGCGCGACTGAGCTACGCGACCGAGCCGGCGTGCTGTCCGGTCGCCGGGGCCGGGCTGGGGATGTCGGGGGACTCCGCGGCCGGGCGGTGGCGCAGCGACAGCAGCACCCGCAGCGCCGCGATCCACACCAGCGTGGAGCCGAGCATGTGGACGGCGACGAGGATTTCCGGGGTGTCGGTGAAGTACTGCACGTAGCCGATCACGGCCTGGGACATCAGCACCAGGAAGAGGTCGCGGGTGGCGTTGAGCGGGCCGCGCGGGCCGTCCATGACCTTGATCGCGATCCAGACGGCGATCGTGAGCGCGACCACCGCCCAGGCGGTGAAGGCGTGTACGTGGGCGGCGTTCTCCCAGCTGATCCAGCCCATCCGGGGGACGTCGCTGGAGTCGCCGGCGTGCTTGCCGGTGCCGGTGACGACGGTGCCGGCGGCGACGAGGACGGCGGTGAAGCCGACCAGCACGCGGGCCAGCTTGCGGACGATCTGGCCGACCAGCCAATCGGGGCCGCCGTCGCCCTCGCGGGTGCGGTACCAGGTGATGAACGCGACGGTGACGAGGCCGCTGGCGGCCAGGAAGTGGCCGGCGACGCTGTACGGGTTGAGGGCGGTCAGCACCGTGATGCCGCCGATGACGGCGTTGCTCATCACGAGCCAGAACTGCGACCAGGCCAGCCGGGTCAGCGGGCGGCGGCGCGGCTTCGCGGCGCGGATGCAGATGATCGCCCAGCCGACGGCTGCGGAGATCACGTACGTCATCATCCGGTTGCCGAACTCGATGGCCCCGTGGATGCCCATCTCGCCGGTGGGGGTCAGGCTTTCCCCGGAACACTTCGGCCAGGTGTCACACCCGAGCCCCGACCCGGTGAGGCGCACGGCACCGCCGGTGATGACGATGAGAATGCTCATCGCGAGCGCGATCAGCGCTGCGCGCTGGACGGTGCGGGGTGCCGGGGTCCATCGCTGGGCGATGAGGGCAAGTGGGTTGAACACGGCGCATAGCTTAGGCGGCGGGCTGGTGGCGATGTGCACCGCCCCCGGCGCGCGCCGCGCGCAGTTGCCCTATTGCACGGAGCAACGGGTGGGCGGGTGTGCTAAGTCACTCCCACTTGAAGAAGCGGGCCGCGGCTGCCAGGCCGACCACCGCCCACGCCGCGAGCACGCCCGCCGCGCCCCACGGCATCGACGCCCCGTGCTGGAGCACATCCCGTAGGCCCTCCGACAGCGCCGCGATCGGCGTGTACTCGAGCACCGTCCTGACCCCGTCGGGGAACTTCGACAGCGGCACCATCACCCCGCCCGCCACCATCAGCAGGATGAACACCAGGTTCGCCGCCGCCAGCGTCGCCTCCGCGCGCAGCGTGCCCGCCATCAGCAGGCCGAGCCCGGAGAAGGCGGCCGTGCCCAGCAGCAGGAGCAGCACCACCGCCAGCGGATTGCCGTGCGGCGACCAGCCCAGCGCCAGCGCGATCGCCGTCAGCAGGACGACCTGCAGCAGCTGGATCACCAGCACCGACAGCGTCTTCGCCGCCATCAGCCCCCACCGCGGCAGCGGCGACGCCGCCAGGCGCTTCAGCACCCCGTACCGCCGCTCGAAGCCGGTCCCGATGGCCTGCCCGGTGAAGGACGTCGCCATCACCGCCAGCGCCAGCGCCCCCGGCGCCAGGAAGTCGACCCGCTCGCCCGCGCCCGTATCGATGATGTCCACCGCGCTGAACAGCGCCAGCACCACCGACGGAATGATCACCGTCAGCAGCAGCTGCTCGCCGTTCCGCAGCAGCATCCGCGTCTCGAGCCCGGCCTGGGTGAGGATCATCCGCCCGATCGGCGCGGCTCCCGGCGCCGGCACAAAGGTTCCCGCGCTCACGACCTCAGCTCCTTGCCGGTCAGCTCCAGGAATACGTCCTCGAGCGTCCGCCGCTCCACTGTCATCTGCTCGGGCAGCACCCCGTTCTGCGCGCACCACGTCGTCACCGTGGCGAGCAGCTCCGGGTCGATTGTCCCGGCCACCCGGTACGCGCCCGGCGTCAGCTCGATCGCCGCCGTCTCCGGGGGCAGCGCCTTGAGCAGCGAGGCCAGGTCGAGTCCCGGCCGGCCGCTGAAGCGCATCGTGTTCTCGGCGCCGCCCCGGCACAGCTCCTCCGGGGTGCCGCGGACCACGAGCCGGCCGGCGTCGATGATCGCGACCTCGTCGGCGAGCTGCTCGGCCTCGTCCATGTGGTGCGTCGTCAGCAGCACCGAGACGCCGTCGGTACGGAGCTCCCTGATCAGCTCCCAGGTCGCCCGCCGCGCCTGCGGGTCGAGGCCCGCGGTCGGCTCGTCCAGGAAGACCAGCTCGGGCCGCCCGACCACCGCCATCGCCAGCGCCAGACGCTGCTGCTGGCCGCCCGAGAGCCGCCGGTACGGGGTCCGCCCGCAGCTGTCCAGGCCGAGCCGTTCGATGAGCTCACCCACGTCCAGTGGATGAGCGTGCAGCCGCGCCATGTGCCGCAGCATCTCCTCGGCCCGCGCGCTCGGGTACACGCCGCCGCTCTGCAGCATCACGCCGATCCGCGGCCGCAGCGCCGCGCCGTCCGCCGCCGGGTCGAGGCCGAGCACGCGGACCGTGCCGGCGTCGGCGGGCCGGTAGCCCTCGCAGATCTCGATCGTGGTGGATTTGCCGGCCCCGTTCGGGCCGAGGACCGCGGTGACCGCGCCGTGGGCGGCCGACAGTGCCAGTCCGTCGACGGCGGTCTTCGTCCCGTAGCGCTTCACGAGGCCCGCTACCTCGACCGCCGGGGGGTGCTGCTGCATGAGAGCGAGTCTAAGGACTGTCCGGCGGGCGCTTGACGGGGGCGGCCGGTCCGCTAGTCCTCGGCGAGCACGATGACCGAGTCGCCGTCGCCGAACCGCACGGTGGACCGCTTGTCGGGGTTGAGGTGGATCCCGAAGGCCGGTCCTGTGGCGCTCTCTTCGTGCAGCCGGTAGCCGATGGCGCACTGCCGCTGCCGCCGGGCCGACTCGACGACCGTCGCGTACGTCACCTCGCGCCTGGGCGCCACGTAGTGGGTCGCCGGCTTGAGGTAGATCTCGTAGCCGTCCGGGTTGCCGAGCTCCCGGAAGAGGTCGGCGAGCCGGTGGTTCTCGGAGATCTGCGTCATCAGCAGGCTGATGACCTTGCCGCTGACGATGAAGTCGGCGCCCTCGCTGATGGGCGCGAGCGCCCGGTTGCTGTCGTCGGACATCTCCGTGACGACGCGCAGCTCCCGCCCCAGTTCGGCTTCCATGGCCCGCAGGTGGAGCAGCGTGACCAGGGTCTCCACGTCCGGTTCCGGGCGGGTCTCCTCGGCCTCGTCCTCGTTCTCGTAGCCGAGCAGGATCACGCTGCTGTACGAGCCGATGTCCAGCGACTCGAGGACCTCCGGCTGGGAGGTCTCACCGGAGCGGAAGTTGACCGTCAGATTCGAGTACGGCGGCAGCTGCTCCGCCTCCGCCGCGGCGGAGGCGCCGCGCGCCACCACGTCGATGACGGAGCCGTCGGCGACGTAACCGGCGAGCTGCTCGATCACCGTGCCGGTGCGCCGGTTCCAGCCGAGCAGCAGGACCCGCTCGGGTGCGGCCGGCGCGTCCGGCACCTCGACGATGGCGCCCTCGTCGACGTCGGCGGGGCGCTCGGCGAGCACCGCGGTGTCGTCGTCCTCGGTGATGACGATGATCAGGTCGTCCTCGCGGATGACGGAGTCGGCGGGCGGGTTCAGCTCGATGCCGTCGTCGGCGCGCACCAGGCCGACCACAGAGGACGAGTCGTAGGCGAGGAGCGCTTCGCCGAAGGGCCGGCCGACGAGCCGGGGCTCGGCCACCGTGTAGAACTCGTCGCCCTCGAAGTTCAGCAGGTCGGTGTAGACGAGGGAAAGCCCGGGCTGCCGCGCGGTCTGCACGATCAGGCGG
Organism: Streptomyces coryli; assembly: GCF_011044975.1. Lineage (GTDB taxonomy): Bacteria > Actinomycetota > Actinomycetes > Streptomycetales > Streptomycetaceae > Streptomyces > Streptomyces coryli. Next base: position 5,366 of record NZ_JAAKZV010000192.1, read on the forward strand.
GCGGTGACGTCGTCGATGCTCAGCACCCGGCCGCGCTCGCCCGCGGCGAGCTTGGCGGCGAGGAGATTGCGGCTGTCGCGCACCACCGCGACGACATGGCCGTCGGGGCGCAGCCCCGGCCCGCTGTTGAGCGCCAGCAGCGTCTTGATGACCTGGGCGTCGGCGGTGGTGGCCGCCTCGTCGCGGGCCACGACGATGACCGAGCGGGCGGTGTGCGGGTTGACCAGGCGCACGACGGCGGGGTCGGCGGTGTCGCCGGTGCGGCAGATGACCCGGGTGCCCTTGAGGTCGGGCACCTTGGCGCGGATGTTCTCCTCCATCTCGACCTTGTCCTGGGCGGCGAGGATGGCGACCACGGCCTTGCGCTGGTTGGATTCGGCCTCCGCCAGCTGGCTCACGATCGGGTAGACCTGGTCCGACCAGCCCAGCACCACGAGGTGCCGGTCCTCCAGGACCATCGACCGGCCCTGCCGCAGATCCATGATCTTGTTCTGTACGCCGGTGGTGATCAGGCCGACCAGGGTCGAGGCGAAGAGCAGGGCGACCACGGCGAGCAGGACGGACAGCAGCACGTAGGCAGGGGTGCCGATGGCTCCGCCCAGGCTGAAGGTCTCGCCGATGTTCTTCCAGATGGCGACGAGCTGGTTGCGCAGCGTCGTCGGGGTCTCCTTGTCCGCCCATACGAGCGCGGCGCTGACCGGGATGACGATCAGCAGGCAGACGAGCGCCAGCCAGCCGATCAGGGCGGGGGTGCCGCGGGCCATGGTGTTGTCGAACCAGTACCGCAGGCGCCGGCGGACATCACCCGTAGCGTGTGCAGCCGCGCGGTCAGCCATACGCCCTCTCTCACGTCGGAGTACGGGAGATCCACTTTCCGAAGCCGGGTGTCCACTTTCCGTATTGATCTTCCGGTGGCCCCGGACAGGCCGCAACGCGAGGGCGCTCCACTTAGGTGACCCTTAGTGATACACCCCACCAGAGCGTGATCGAATCCCGGCTTGTCTCTGCGCGCCGAATTACGCAACAATGGTGTTGTGAAAACTCTGGGCGAAGGGGAGCAGACGCCGGCGGGGGCACCGCCGGCGCCCAGCCCTGCCCTGCCCGCCGAGCACGGCACGCGGCAGCGGGTGGCCCGGTCGATCCTCGACCACGGCCCGTCCACCGCGGCCGACCTCGCTCAGCGGCTGAGTCTGACCCAGGCCGCCGTCCGCCGGCATCTCGACACCCTCGTCACCGAGGGCATCGTCGAGCCGCGCGAGCGGCGGGTGTACGGCAACCGGGGCCGCGGCCGCCCGGCGAAGGTGTTCGCCCTGACCGACTGCGGCCGGGACGCCTTCGACCAGGCCTACGACCAGCTGGCCGCCGACGCCCTGCGCTGGATCGCGCAGGCCGCGGGCGGCGGCGAAATGGGCGAGGCGGCGGTCGCCGCGTTCGCCCGCGCCCGAGTGCAGAAGGCCGCCGAGCGCTATGCCAGGCGGCTGGACCAGGTCCCGCCCGAGGACCGCGCGAAAGCCCTGGCCAAGGCGCTCACCGAGGACGGGTACGCTGCTACTGCGCGCAGCGCGCCCGCGACGGCCGCTGGTCAGGGTGGCGAGCAGCTCTGCCAGCACCACTGCCCGGTGGCGCACACCGCCGAGCAATTCCCGCAGCTGTGCGAGGCGGAGACCGAGGTCTTCTCCCGCCTGCTCGGCACCCATGTGCAGCGTCTCGCCACCATCGCCCATGGCGACGGGGTCTGCACGACCTTCATTCCGAAGATGCCGTCTGATCCGTCAGCAGCAGACCCGGAAGACGCAGCACCTCAGCACGACGCAAAGCCACCAATCACCAGCAAGGCCGGGAGGAACCCCGCATGACTGCGCCCACAGAGACACCGACCTCGGAGCACCCCGAGCTCGAGGGTCTCGGTCGGTACGAATACGGCTGGGCCGACTCCGACGCGGCCGGCGCCGCGGCGAAGCGCGGCCTGTCCGAGGCCGTCGTCCGGGACATCTCCGAGAAGAAGAACGAGCCGGAGTGGATGCTCAAGACCCGGATGAAGGGTCTGAAGCTGTTCGGCAAGAAGCCCATGCCCACCTGGGGCTCGGACCTCTCCGGCATCGACTTCGACAACATCAAGTACTTCGTCCGCTCCACCGAGAAGCAGGCCCAGTCCTGGGAGGACCTGCCGGAGGACATCAAGTCGACGTACGACAAGCTCGGCATCCCGGAGGCGGAGAAGCAGCGCCTGGTCGCCGGTGTCGCCGCTCAGTACGAGTCGGAGGTCGTCTACCACCAGATCCGTGAGGACCTGGAGGAGCAGGGCGTTCTCTTCCTCGACACCGACACCGCGCTGAAGGAGCACCCGGAGCTCTTCAAGGAGTACTTCGGCACCGTCATCCCCCCGGGTGACAACAAGTTCGCCTCGCTGAACACGGCCGTGTGGTCCGGCGGCTCGTTCATCTACGTCCCCAAGGGCGTGCATGTCGAGATCCCGCTGCAGGCCTACTTCCGGATCAACACCGAGAACATGGGCCAGTTCGAGCGGACGCTGATCATCGTCGACGAGGACGCCTACGTCCACTACGTCGAGGGCTGCACCGCGCCGATCTACCAGTCGGACTCGCTGCACTCCGCGGTCGTCGAGATCATCGTCAAGAAGGGCGCCCGCTGCCGGTACACGACCATCCAGAACTGGTCGAACAACGTCTACAACCTGGTCACCAAGCGCGCCGTGGCGTACGAGGGCGCGACCATGGAGTGGATCGACGGCAACATCGGCTCCAAGGTCACCATGAAGTACCCGGCCGTCTACCTGATGGGTGAGCACGCCAAGGGCGAGACCCTCTCCATCGCCTTCGCGGGCGAGGGCCAGCACCAGGACGCCGGCTCCAAGATGGTCCACATGGCGCCGAACACCTCGTCCAACATCGTGTCGAAGTCGGTGGCCCGTGGCGGCGGCCGCACCTCGTACCGCGGCCTGGTCGAGATCGGCGAGGGCGCGGCCGGCTCCAAGTCCAACGTGCTCTGCGACGCCCTGCTCGTCGACACGATCTCCCGCTCGGACACGTACCCGTACGTGGACGTCCGCGAGGACGACGTGACCATGGGCCACGAGGCGACCGTCTCCAAGGTCTCCGACGACCAGCTGTTCTACCTGATGCAGCGCGGCATGACCGAGTTCGAGGCCATGGCGATGATCGTCCGCGGCTTTGTCGAGCCGATCGCCAAGGAGCTGCCGATGGAGTACGCGCTGGAGCTGAACCGGCTGATCGAGCTGCAGATGGAGGGCGCGGTCGGCTGACCCGCCGACCCGCAACCCCTTCGTCGTACAGAGAAGAAAGCGAGCAACACGACAGCCATGGCTGACGTCCAGAACATCCCGGCGGGTGCCACCACCACCGGATCCATCGCGGTGGCTGCCGAGTCCACCGTCGCCACCCGGATGAGCGCACCGCCCTCGTTCGACGTGGCGGACTTCCCCGTGCCCCACGGCCGCGAGGAGGAGTGGCGCTTCACGCCGCTGGAGCGGCTGAAGGGCCTGCACGACGGCTCGGCGACCGCCGACGGTGCGATCAAGGCGGAGGTGGACGCCCCCGAGGGCGTCACCGTCGAGGCCGTCGGCCGCGACGACGCCCGGGTCGGCAAGGCGGGCACGCCGGTCGACCGGGTCGCCGCCCAGGCGTACTCCGCCTTCGAGAAGGCCACCGTCATCTCCGTCCCGAAGGACGCGGTCCTCGCCGAGCCGGTGCGTGTGCGCCTGCACGGCGAGGGCGGCACCACCTTCGGGCACACGGTCTTCGACATCGGCGCCTTCGCCGAGGCCGTCATCGTCGTCGACCACACCGGTGACGGCGTCCGCGCCGCCAACGTCGACATCCTCGTCGGCGACGGCGCCAAGGTCACCTTCGTCTCCGTGCAGGACTGGGACCGCACCGCGGTGCACACCTCCCAGCACAACGCCCTGCTCGGCCGCGACGCGAGCCTGAAGTCCGTCGTCATCACCTTTGGCGGCGACCTCGTCCGCATCCACCCGCGGGTCAATTACGGGGCGCAGGGCGGCGAGGCCGAGTTCTACGGCCTGTACTTCACCGACGCGGGCCAGCACCAGGAGCACCGCCTCTTCGTCGACCACTCCGTGCCGAACTGCCGCTCCCACGTGACCTACAAGGGCGCGCTGCAGGGCGACGACGCGCACGCGGTCTGGATCGGCGACGTGCTGATCCAGAAGGCGGCCGAGGGCACCGACACGTACGAGCTCAACCGCAACCTCGTCCTCACCGACGGCGCGCGCGTCGACTCCGTGCCGAACCTGGAGATCGAGACCGGCGAGATCGTCGGCGCCGGACACGCCTCGGCGACCGGCCGCTTCGACGACGAGCAGCTCTTCTATCTGATGTCGCGCGGCGTCCCGGCCGACCTGGCCCGTCGCCTCGTGGTCCGCGGCTTCTTCGCCGAGCTCGTGCAGCAGATCGGCGTCGCGGAGCTGGAGGAGCGCCTCATCACCAAGATCGAGGAAGAGCTGGAGGCCTCGGTCTGATGTCAGCTTTTGCCCGTGTCTGTGCGCTCAGCGAGCTCGAGGACGACACCCCGAAGCGGGTCGAGCTCGAGAGCACGCCGATCTCCATCGTCCGCACCGAGGGCGAGGTGTTCGCGATCAACGACATCTGCTCGCACGCGAACGTCTCCCTCTCGGAGGGCGAGGTGGAGGACTGCCAGATCGAGTGCTGGCTGCACGGCTCCAGCTTCGACCTGCGCACCGGAAAGCCGTCCGGGCTGCCCGCGACGCGGCCCGTCCCCGTATACCCCGTAAAGATCGAAGGGGACGATGTGCTCGTCTCCCTCACCCAGGAGTCCTGAAGCACATGGCAACGCTTGAAATCCGCGACCTGCACGTCTCCGTCGAGGGCGAGAACGGCCCCAAGGAGATCCTCAAGGGCGTCGACCTGACCGTGAAGCAGGGCGAGACCCACGCCATCATGGGCCCGAACGGCTCCGGCAAGTCCACCCTCGCGTACTCGATCGCCGGCCACCCCAAGTACACGATCACCGGCGGCACGGTGATCCTCGACGGCGAGGACGTCCTGGAGATGGAGGTGGACGAGCGCGCCCGCGCCGGCCTCTTCCTCGCCATGCAGTACCCCGTCGAGGTCCCCGGCGTCACCGTCTCCAACTTCCTCCGCACCTCCGCCACCGCCATCCGCGGCGAGGCCCCCAAGCTGCGCACCTGGGTGAAGGAGGTCAAGGAGGCCATGGAGGCGCTCAAGATGGACCCCTCCTTCGCGGAGCGGAACGTCAACGAGGGCTTCTCCGGCGGTGAGAAGAAGCGCCACGAGATCCTGCAGCTGGAGCTCCTCAAGCCGAAGATCGCGATCCTCGACGAGACCGATTCAGGGCTGGACGTCGACGCGCTGCGCACCGTCTCCGAGGGCGTCAACCGGGTCCGCGAGAGCGGCCAGGTCGGCACCCTGCTGATCACCCACTACACCCGCATCCTGCGCTACATCAAGCCCGACCACGTGCACGTCTTCGCCGACGGCCGGATCGCCGAGTCCGGCGGCCCGGAGCTCGCGGACAAGCTGGAGGAAGAGGGCTACGCGGCTTACGTGAAGGGTGGTACCTCGGAGTGACACTGCAGCCGGGGGGCGGCCTCCTCGACACCGATCTGATCCGCAAGGACTTCCCGATCCTGGACCGCGAGATCCACGACGGGAAGAAGGTGGTGTACCTGGACAACGCGGCGACCTCGCAGAAGCCGCGCCAGGTCCTGGACGCCATGAACGCGTACTACGAGCGGTCCAACGCCAATGTGCACCGCGGCGTTCACGTCCTCGCCGAGGAGGCCACGGCGCTGTACGAGGGCGCCCGCGATAAGGTCGCGGCGTTCATCAACGCGCCGAGCCGCGACGAGGTGATCTTCACGAAGAACGCCTCGGAGTCGCTCAACCTGGTCGCGAACATGCTCGGCTGGGCGGATGAGCCCTACCGGGTCGACTCCGACACCGAGATCGTCATCACGGAGATGGAGCACCACTCCAACATCGTCCCGTGGCAGCTGCTCGCGCAGCGCACGGGCGCGAAGCTGAAGTGGTTCGGCCTGACGGACGAGGGCCGGCTGGATCTGAGCAACATCAACGAGGTCATCACGGAGAAGACGAAGATCGTCTCCTTTGTGCTGGTCTCCAACATCCTCGGCACGGTCAACCCCGTCGAGCAGATCGTCCGCCGCGCCCAGGAGGTCGGCGCCCTGGTGCTGATCGACGCCTCCCAGGCCGCCCCGCACTCCGTCCTGGACGTGCAGGCGCTGGAGGCCGACTTCGTCGCCTTCACCGGCCACAAGATGTGCGGTCCGACCGGCATCGGCGTGCTGTGGGGCCGGCTCGAGCTGCTCGAGGACCTGCCGCCGTTCCTCGGCGGCGGCGAGATGATCGAGACGGTGTCGATGCACTCGTCGACGTACGCGCCGGCGCCGCACAAGTTCGAGGCGGGCACGCCGCCGATCGCCGAGGCGGTCGGTCTGGGCGCGGCCGTGGACTACCTGTCGTCGATCGGCATGGACAAGATCGCCGCGCATGAGCACGCGATCACGGAGTACGCCGTCAAGCGGCTGCAGGAGATCCCGGACCTCAAGATCATCGGTCCGGTGACGGCCGATGACCGCGGCGCCGCGATTTCCTTCACCCTCGGCGACATCCACCCGCACGACGTCGGGCAGGTGCTGGACGAGCAGGGCATCGCGGTCCGGGTCGGCCACCACTGCGCGCGGCCGGTCTGCCTGCGGTACGGAATTCCTGCGACGACGCGAGCGTCGTTCTATCTGTACTCCACGCCGGCCGAGGTCGACGCTCTGGTCGAGGGGCTGGAGTACGTACGGAACTTCTTCGGTTAGGGATGGACGGGTTGCAGCGTGAAGCTTGATTCGATGTACCAGGACGTCATCCTGGACCACTACAAGCACCCGCACGGGCGGGGCTTGCGGGACGGCGACGCCGAGGTGCACCACGTGAACCCGACCTGCGGCGACGAGATCACGCTCCGCGTGAAGCTCGACGGCCAGCGGATCGAGGATGTGTCGTACGAGGGCCAGGGCTGCTCCATCAGCCAGGCCAGCGCGTCCGTGATGAACGAGCTGCTGGTCGGCAAGGAGCTCGCCGAGGCGCAGCAGATCCAGGGTGTCTTCCTGGAGCTGATGCAGTCGAAGGGCAAGCTGGAGCCGGACGACGCAATGGAGGAGGTGCTGGAGGACGCGGTAGCGTTCGCCGGCGTCTCGAAATACCCGGCGCGCGTGAAGTGCGCGCTGCTGTCCTGGATGGCATGGAAGGACGCCACCGCCCAGGCGCTGAAGGAGACCCCCGCATGAGCGACACCGAGACCGTAGCCAAGCCCGCGAGCGAGGACGAGGTCCGCGAGGCGCTGTACGACGTCGTCGACCCCGAGCTGGGCATCGACGTGGTCAACCTCGGCCTGATCTACGGCATCCACATCGACGACGACAACATCGCGACCCTCGACATGACGCTGACGTCGGCGGCCTGTCCGCTGACGGATGTCATCGAGGACCAGGCGAAGTCCGCGACGGACGGCATTGTGAAGGACCTGAAGATCAACTGGGTCTGGATGCCGCCGTGGGGCCCGGACAAGATCACGGACGAGGGCCGCGAGCAGCTGCGCGCGCTGGGCTTCAACGTGTGAGTTTTTCGCGTACGACGAAGGGCCGCTGGATTCGATCCGGCGGCCCTTCGTCGTATCCGGACCAGCTCAGATGCGGGGGAGGTGCTCCGCCAGGAGGGCGCTCAGGCGCTCCGCGTCGTGCGGCGTGCTCAGGCCTCGCTTGGGGAGGACCTCCACGAGCAGATTGTTCCGGTCCCGGCTGAGCAGGACGACGTGGTCGCGGGTCTCCCGGAAGCCACGGAAGACGGACCAGCGCTGCATGAGCGTCGTGTACTCGGTCCTGGTCGTGATCCCCGCTTCGCTCACTGACGTGTGGTAGTCGCCCTGCCAGAAGATGGTGCGCCATGCGTGGTGCGCCTGGATGTGGGGGAGCGACCAGAACCCGGCGGCGCACAAGATCATGGTGATGCTCGACCCCGCGGACGGATGCGGACCGATGGCGATCAGCCCGGCGAAGGCCAGGAACATCGCCATGACGGCCCAGCGGACCAGGTCGAGCCGTCTTCGGCGCTCGCGGAATCTGACGCCCCTCAGGATGTCGCGCCGCGTCAGCCGATAGTCGAGCTCGACCGTGTGCTGCCTGCCCTCTTGCCCCATGTCCATGACCATGCGGCGGGATCATACGGGTCGGGGCTCAGCAGGGAGTGGCTTGGGGGTTGAGGGGTGGCAGGGCCCAGAGCTTGAGGGTGCCGGTGCAGTAGTCGGTGAGGAACTGGACCGCGCTGCCGTCGTAGTGCCACCAGCCGCCGTTGCGGGAGGCGACGGTGACGCGCCATTGCTGGGGGGTGGGGCCCGTAGTGGTCCAGAGGAACATGTCGCCCTCGTTCGACTCCGCCCACGGCAGGAGGCCGCCCGGGGCGGGGTGCGGGCGCAGGCCGCAGGACATTTCCTCCTCCCAATAGGTCTGAAGGACTCCTTCCAGGTCCTCGCGTATGCCGCGAAGGCGGTAGAGCTCCTTGCCCGGCCTGGGAAAGGCGACGAGCAGGAAGTCGCCGAGAACGAAGGACGGAAACCGCTCCGCGAGGAGCTTGAAGTCATCGGGGAGTGCCGTGCCCAGGTCGTCTTCGAGCACCGCCCAGTCGATGACGGCGGGCGCCGGCCGGCGGTGGTCCGTGAGTCCTGGGACGGCGTGCTCCAGTGCCGCGATCGCCTCGTCCGGATCGGTGATGCGGCGCGCCGGTTTCTGTGTCCCGATCAGAGCGTCCGTCATGACCGGCAGCTTGTCAGGTCGGGCTGACGGTGGGGCCCGGGTTCTCGCCTGCGGCGGTCAGTAGCTCCGGGTGGAGGTTTTCGTGGCGGATGCGGCGGTCTACGTAGAGGAGGCCGGCGATCAGGGGTGGGAAGAACGTGACGATCGCGCTGCCGACGAAGGACGCGATGAGGAGCAGCAGGGTCAGCGGGATCCAGACGGCGGCGCTGTCGCCGCTTGCCTCGGCGACGAGGGTGCCCACGATCTGCAGGGGCGTCGCGAGGATGTACGAGGCTGTCTGCGCGATGATGCCGGCCAGCAGCAGGAAGCCGAAGGTGCGCCACCAGGAGCCGCGGACCAGGGTCGTCGAGCGGCGCAGGGCTGCGGCCGGGCTCGCGTGCTCCAGGACCGCGGCGGCCGGGGCCAGGGCGAGGCGGACCCAGAGCCAGGCCAGCGCGGCGGCCAGGCCCAGCGCCACCAGGATCGTCAGCGCTACGCCGCCGGCTATCGCGCCGCCGCCACCGTCGTGGAGCGCCATCCACACCGGCACCAGGATGGCTGCCGCCGCGAGCATGGGGAGCAGCGCGAGCAGGCCGGTCAGCACCATGACGCCGACGACCGCCCAGGCGCGCGAGCGGGCCCGCCGCCACGCCTCCCGGGTGGTGAGGCGTCGGCCGACCACCGCTTCCTCGAGCGTCGTGTAGGCCAGCGCGGACTGCGCACCCGCGAAGTACAGCGACATCAGGAACAGGATCAGCACGCCGGTGCCGAGGATCGCGACCACCGTCGCCACGTCCGAGCCCGAGACGGCCGGGCCGTTCTTCTCGAAGACGCGGGTGAAGACGTCCGCCGCCGTCAGCCAGCCGATGAGAAAGAAGATGACGCCCACGACCACGGTCAGGCCGAAGACGGCGGCGGCGACCGCGAGATACGTGCGCCAGCAGCGGCCCAGGGTCGCGAAGGCACCGCCGAAGATGTCGCCGAAGTTGAGCCCCTGCGGGTTGAGGCGGATCACGCCCGGCTTCGGCGGGAGGGGCGGGATCGGGGCGTACGGGCCCGGGGCGTAGGGCTGGCCGTAGCCATAGGGCTGCTGCTGACCCTGGTGGTACGGGCCGTAGCCCTGCGGGGGCTGCCATTGGCCGGGCTGGCCGGGCTGGCCGTCCTGCGGGCCCCAGCCCGGGTGCTGCGACATCGTTCGCTCCTGTGTTCCCATTCCGATCAATTTCCGGACACCTTACCGGGTACCCCCACGGCGCCGGTATGCGCTCTTGGCCGGACGCCGCAGGTGAGCCACCATGAGGAGACCGAACCGAGACAGCCAGCACCGTCACGTACGGAGGTCGTTATGAAGCTCGGCAAGGCAGTTGCCACCGGTGTCGCCGAAGAGCAGCAGGTCGTTGAGGAGCGGGAGAGCGAAGCGCCAGTCGCCGAGGAGCGTACGGAGACGGTCGCCGAGGCGCCCGTCGAAGCCGCCGTCCGATGAGGCTGCGGCTGCCCGAGGAGCGTCCGGCGCAGCCGCCCATCGGCTACAAGATCGCGTATCCGCTGCTGTCCCAGGACGGTGGCGGTGCCGCGTTCCTGGGGGTGTCCCTCGGCGGGACCCGGCCCTACGGGGTGCTGGCCGACGCCCGCTGCGCCTACGGGCGGCGGCACGCGTCGCCGTCCCGGCGGTGCGACTGCGGGTTCCACTGCCTCAGCGAGCAGGCGGAGGCGGAGGCGCTGACGGCCACCGCCGAGCATCGCAGTGCGCTGTTGCTGGAGATCGCCGTCCTCGGCCGGTACATCCGCTTCGAGCGCGGGCTGCGCTATGCCCGGCAGCGGGTCCGTACGGCGACGGTCGGCCCGTGCCGCTGCGGGCGGCAGGCGGCGGTGCTCGCCGACGCGGGGTGGGGG
>NZ_JAAKZV010000193.1 GCF_011044975.1 Streptomyces coryli
CCCTCCGCGGCACCCTCCACCCCCAACGCCTGAGCGAGGCAACGGAAACACTCACCGGCCTCTACGGCCAAGGCGGGCCAGGAGCACGGTGACCGACTCGTGCGGCTCCTGGCCGGCCGTATCGATGACGACGTGCTCCCGGCCCCACGGCTCGTATTCCCGGGCGATCACCTGCTCCCAGTCGGGCAGCCGCAGATCCGCGATGTCGGAGGACCGCGTGGTCACCCGGTCCCGGTGCTCAGCCGGGTCCGAGCAGATGACCTCCACCTCCACGACGGGGACCCCCGCCTTGAGCCCGACGTCCCGCCAGGAGTCGCGGGTGACGGCCAGCGGATTCACCGACTCGGCGATCACCGTGAAGCCCTGGCCCAGTTGGTCCGCGGCCAGGGCGTAGCCGACGGTGTAGCCGGCCGCGCCGACCGGGTGCTCGGTCAGGCCGGAGCGGACGATGGCCTGTTCGATCGTGTCGACCCTCAGGTGCACCGCACCGATACGCGCCGCCAGCAGCCGCGACAGTGTCGTCTTGCCGGTTCCGGGCAGGCCGCCGATCACGATGAGCATGGGGTCATCCTGCAGTTGGCCGCGTTACAGCGGCACCTAGCTGTCGAATCCCAGGCCCGCCCGGTCGAGGCCCCGCAGCCACAGATTCCGCTTCCCGCCGCGCGCGTCCGCTCGCGCCAGCGACCACCGCGTCAGTCCGATGCCCGCCCACGCGAACGGCTCCGGCGGGAAAGGCAGCGGCTTTTCCCGGACCAGCTGCAGGCGGGTGCGCTCCGTCATCTCCCCCGCCAGCAGGTCCAGCATCACCTCGCCGCCGAAGCGCGTCGCGCCCACGCCGAGGCCCGTGAAGCCGAGCGCGTACGCGACCCGCCCGCCCGCCGCCGTGCCGAAGAACGGGGCGAAGCGCGTGCACGTGTCGATCGCGCCGCCCCAGCGGTGGGTGAAGCGGAGCCCCTCCAGCTGCGGGAAGTACCCGAAGAAGTGCTCCGCCAGCCGCAGATGGGTCTCCGGGCGCTGGTCGTACTCGGCGGCCACCCGGCCACCGAAGTGGTGCACCGCGTCGTAGCCGCCCCACAGGATCCGGTTGTCCGCCGTCAGGCGGAAGTAGTGGAACTGATTCGCCGAGTCCCCGAGCCCCTGCCGCCCCGACCAGCCGATCGAGGCCAGTTGCGCGTCCGACAGCGGCTCCGTCATCAGGACGTAGTCGTAGACCGGGGTCGTATACGGCCGGAGGCGTCGCACCAGCGAAGGGAAGGCGTTGGTGCCCAGCGCCACCTGCGCCGCCCGCACGCTTCCGTACGGCGTCCGGACCGTCACCCCGCCCCCGTCCGCCGACAGCGACCGGGCCCACGTGTGCTCGTGGATCCGCACGCCCGCCTCCGCGCAGGCGCGCCGCAGGCCCCACGCCAGCCGCGCCGGGTTGAGCATCGCCACGCCGTCGCGGTCCCACAGGCCGGCCAGGAAGCGCGGCGAGGCCACCTGCTTCTGCATAGCCGCGGCGTCCAGCAGCTCCAGCTCCATGCCGTACGCCGCCGCCTGCTCGGCCTCCTCCGCGAGCTCCGCCACCTGGTACGGCTCCGTCGCGACCGCGATCTCGCCGGTGCGCTCGAAGTCGCAGTCGATGTCGTAGCGGGCCACCGCCGCCTCGATGCCGGACAGGTTCTCCATCCCCAACGAGTGCAGTTTCCGCAGCTCGCCCGGCCAGCGCGCGACCCCGTTCCCGAAGCCGTGGGTGAGCGACGCGGCGCAGAAGCCGCCGTTGCGGCCGCTGGCCGCCCAGCCGCATTCCTCGCCCTCGATCAGGACCACGTCCCGCGCGGGGTCGCGCTCCTTGGCCAGCAGCGCGGTCCACAGACCGCTGTACCCGCCGCCCACGACGAGCAGGTCGGCCTGCTCGTCGCGCACCAAGGCCGGGAAGGGCTCCGGCTTTGCCGCCGGGTCGTCCAGCCAGTACGGGTCCGGGCGGGCGTCCGCGAGTGAAGCCGCCGCGTTGCTCATGACTTCCTCCGTGCGCGCCCGTTGCCCAGCAGCTGCCCGGCCATCACCAGCAGCACCGCGATGAAGAACATCGCCGAACCGATCACATTCACCTGCACCGGCACACCCTTGAGCGAGGCGCCCCACACGAACATCGGGAAAGTGATCGTCGAGGGACCGGAATTGAATTGCGTGATGATGACGTCGTCCAGCGACAGCGCGAAGCTCAGCATCGCCCCGGCCGCGATGCCGGGCAGCGCCAGCGGCAGCGTCACGCGCACAAAGGCCTGCAGCGGGCCGGCGTAGAGATCGCGCGCCGCCTCCTCCAGCTTCGGATCCATGCCGGCGAGCCGTGCCTTGACCGCCACCACCACGAAGCTGAGGCAGAACATGATGTGGGCGATCAGGATCGTGGTGAAGCCGAACTCGATCCGCATGTTGAGGAAGAGGGTCCCGAGCGACGCGGCCATCACCACCTCCGGCATCGCCATCGGGAGGAAGATCAGCGAGTTGACCCCCGCCCGCCCCCGGAAGCGGTGCCGCGCCAGCGCGAACGCGGCGAGGGTGCCGAGCGCGGTCGCGGCCAGCGTCGACAGCAGCCCGATCTGCAGGCTCAGGCCCACCGAATCACAGATCCCGGGCGCCCCGCAGGGGTCGCTCCAGGCTTCGGTCGAGAACTCCTGCCAGGTGTTGTTGTAGCGGCTGACCGGCTTGTTGAAGGAGTAGAGAAGCACGACGAGGTTCGGCAGCAGCAGATACCCCAGGGCCAGCGTGCCCGCGATGACCACCAGATTCCGCCGTACGAAGGTGAGTACGCGCATCAGACCAGCTCCTCCGTTCCGGCCCGGCGGATATACACCGTCACGATGATCAAGATGGCCGCCATCAGCAGGAACGACATCGCCGCCGCGGTCGGATAGTCCCGCACGTTCAGGAACTGCCGCTGGATCGCATTGCCGATCATCTGCTCCCCCGGGGAGCCGAGCAGCTTCGCGTTGATGTAGTCGCCCGACGCGGGGATGAAGGTCAGCAGCGTGCCCGCGACCACGCCAGGGAGCGACAGCGGGAAGGTCACCTTGCGGAAGACCGTGGCCGGCTTGGCGTACAGGTCCTGCGCCGCCTCGTGCAGCGCCGGGTTGATGCGCTCCAGGGAGGAGTACAGCGGCAGGATCATAAAGGGCAGAAAGTTGTACGTCAGGCCGCAGATGACCGCCAGCGGGGTCGCCAGCAGGCGGTCGTCCTCCGTCATGCCCAGGGTCGCGGTCACATCCAGGAGGTGCAGCGCGTCCAGGGCCCCCACCAGCGGGCCGCCGTCCGAGAGGATGTGCTTCCAGGCCAGGGTGCGGATCAGGAAGCTGGTGAAGAACGGGGCGATGACCATCACCAGCAGCACATTCCGCCAGCGCCCCGCCCGGAAGGCGATCATGTACGCCAGCGGATAGCCGATCACCAGGCAGAGCAGCGTCGCCGCCGCCGCGTACATGATCGAGCGGCCGAAGTGCTCGGCGTACTCGCTCATCGCGTCCGTGTAGTTGGCCCAGTGCCAGGTGAGCTCGTAGCCCTCGCCGGAGGAGCCGGACTGGACGGACGTGGACGCCTGGAAGAACATCGGCACCGCGAAGAAGACCAGCAGCCACAGGATCGCGGGGAGCAGCAGCCAGTACGGGGTGAGCTTGCGGCGACCGCCCGGCGGGGGCGGCGGCGGTGCGTCGGCCTCGGGCGCCGCCGGCGGCGGTGGGGCCAGGGCCGTCACAGGGCGTCCTCCCCCGTGCCCGCGTCGGCGTCCTGGTCGCCGTCGAGGCCGAAGGTGTGCGCCGGGTTCCAGTGCAGGACGACCTCCGCGCCGGGGGTGAGGCCGGCGGCGGATTCCACGTTCTGCGCGAAGACCGCGAGTTCGGGACACCAGGGGCTGGCGACCACGTACTGCGTCGATACGCCCGTGAAGCTCGCGTCCTTGATGGTGCCGGTGAGGCGGTTGTGGCCCTCCGGCACGGCCGCCTCGTCGCTCCGCGACCGGATGGCTATCTTCTCCGGGCGGATGCCCGCCAGCACCTTGGTGCCGGACGCCGCGGACGTCGCGCGCATCCGGTCGCGGGGCAGCGTCAGCTTCGTATCGCCGGCGCGGAGCACCAGCTCGTCGCCCTCCGCCGCCGATATCTCGGCCGCGATCAGGTTCGACTGGCCGAGGAAGTTCGCCACGAACGCGCTGCCGGGACTCTCGTACAGCTCCGCGGGGGCACCCAGCTGCTCGACCCGGCCGTGGTTCATCACCGCGATGGTGTCGGCCATGGTCATGGCCTCTTCCTGGTCGTGGGTGACGTGCACGAAGGTGATGCCGACCTCGGTCTGGATGCGTTTGAGCTCCAGCTGCATCTGGCGGCGCAGCTTGAGGTCCAGGGCGCCCAACGGCTCGTCCAGGAGCAGGACTTCGGGGCGGTTGACGATCGCGCGGGCGAGCGCCACGCGCTGCTGCTGGCCGCCGGAGAGCTGGGCCGGCTTGCGGCGGGCCAGCGGGCCCAGCTCGACCAGCTCCAGGACGTCCTCGACCTCCTTGTGCACCTGCTTCTTGCCGCGCCGGCGCAGGCCGAAGGCGACGTTGTCCTGGACGGACAGGTGCGGGAAGAGGGCGTAGCTCTGGAAGACGGTGTTCACCGGGCGACGGTGCGGCGGGAGCGACGTGACGTCGCGGTCGCCCAGCATCACCCGGCCCGCCGTGGGCTGTTCCAGGCCGGCGATCATGCGCAGGGTCGTGGTCTTGCCGCAGCCCGAGGCGCCCAGCAGGGCGAAGAAGGAGCCCTGGGGGATGCTCAGGTCCATCGGCTGCACCGCGGTGAAATCGCCGAAGGTCTTGCTGATGCCGGTGAGGGTGACACCGGCCGCTTGCTCTGCTGACATGCCGGTCAAGCTCCGATCACCTTGGAGAACTTGTCCTCGTACGTGGTCTCCGCGTCGTCGTCCAGCTCCATGAAGACGCGCCCGGCCTTGATCATCTTTTCGTCGGGGATGATCAGCGGGTCCGCGGCGAGCTCCTTGTCGATCTTCGCGAGCTCTTCCTTCGCCCCGGCCACCGGGCAGATGTAGTTGACCCAGGCGGCCAGCTCCGCCGCGTTCTTGGGGTCGTAGTAGAAGTCCATCAGCGCCTCGGCGTTCGCCTTGTGCCGGGCCTTCGCGGGGACGAGCAGGTCGTCGGTCGCGTAGAGATAGCCCTTCTGCGGGATGACGAACTCGATGTCGGGGTTCTCGAACTGCATCTGGACCACGTCACCGGCCCAGGCCAGGCAGGCGGCGATATCGCCCTTGTCGAGCTCCTCGACGTAGTCGTTGCCGGTGAAGCGGCGCAGCTGCTTGTTGTCGACCGCCTTCTGGATACGGGCGACCGCGGCGTCGAATTCGTCCTCGGTGAACTTCGTGCAGTCCTTGCCCATGTCCAGCAGCGTCATGCCGACCGTGTCCTGCATCTCCGTCAGCATCGCGGCCTTGCCCTTGAGGGACTCATCGGTCAGCAGCTGCTCGACGCTGGTGACCTTCCGCCCCTTGGTGGCTTTCTTGTTGTACGCGACGACGGTGGCGAGTCCTGCCCACGGGACGGTGTACTGGCGGCCCGGGTCATGGGCGGCGTTGCGGAAGCGGGGCTCCATGTTGGTGACCACGTTCGGCATGTTCTTGGGGTCCAGGCGCTGCGCCCAGCCGTGCCGGATCAGCCGGCCCGCCATGAAGTCCGAGAAGCAGATGATGTCGCGGCCGGTGCTCTGCCCGGCCTCCAGCTGCGGCCTGATCTTGCCGAAGAACTCGACGTTGTCGTTGACGTCCTCGTTGTACTTGACCTTGATGCCGCTCTCCTTCTGGAAGCGGTCAAGGGTGGGGCGCTTGTTCTCGTCCTTGTCGTCGACGTCGATGTAGAGCGTCCAGTTGGAGAAGATGAGCTCCTTCTCCTTCTTGGAGTAGTCCGGGTCCTTGGACTCGCCCTTCTTCTTGCCGTCGTCGGACGCGGGTATCCCGCACGCCGCGAGCGCGGCGCCGCCGGCGGCCGCGCCGGTCGCGGCGAGCAGCCGGCGCCGGGACAGGGCGGCCTTGCCGCCGGTGAGGCTGCGTTCCCAGGCCTTGGCTATCGGCTCGGGGAGAGAGTCGAACACATCCATGGGGCTATCGGGCCTTCCTAGGCGGAGAAGACGGTGCGGTGCCAGCTCTTGCGCGCTTCCCCCGTAACGTCCTGCATCACGTGCTTGACCTGCGTGTACTCCTCCAGGGAGTACGCGGACATGTCCTTTCCGTAACCCGATGCCTTATAGCCCCCGTGCGGCATCTCACTGATGATCGGGATGTGGTCGTTGATCCACACGCAGCCCGCCCGCAGCTCGCGGGCGGCGCGTGCGGTGCGGTAGACATCGCGGCTCCAGGCGGAGGCGGCGAGCCCGTAGGGAGTGTCGTTGGCGAGGGCGAGGCCCTCGTCGTCGCCGTCGAAGGGCAGCACGGTCAGGACCGGCCCGAAGACCTCGTCCTGCACGATCTCGCTGTCCTGCGCGGCGCCGGTGATCAGCGTCGGCTCGTAATACGCGCCCTTGAAGCCGTCGGGCGCGCGACCGCCGGTCACGACCGTGGCCCCGGCGCTACGGGCCCGGTCGACGAAGCCCGCGACCCGGTCGCGCTGGGCGTACGAGATGAGCGAGCCGAGGTCGGTCGCCGTATCGAAGGGGTCGCCGATGCGGACCGCGGCCATCAGCTCGGCGACGCCCGCCACGAAGTCGTCGTAGAGCGGGCGTTGAATGTACGCGCGGGTCGCCGCCGTGCAGTCCTGGCCGGTGTTGATGAGCGCGCCGGCGACCGCGCCGTGCACGGCGGCCTCCAGGTCGGCGTCGTCGAAGACCAGGAACGGGGCCTTGCCGCCCAGCTCCAGGTGCACGCGCTTGGCGGTGCCGGCGGCGAGGGCCGCCACCTGCCGGCCGACCCGGGTCGAGCCGGTGAAGGAGGTCATGGCGACCCCGGGGTGGGAGACCAGGTGCTCGCCGGCGTCGGCGCCCGCGCCGCTGATGATGTTGATGACGCCCGCCGGGATGCCGGCCGCGACCGCCGCCTCCGCGAACATCAGCGAGGTGAGCGGGGTCAGTTCGGAGGGCTTCAGCACGATCGTGTTGCCCGCGGCGATCGCCGGGAGGACCTTCCAGGCGGCCATCTGCAGCGGGTAGTTCCACGGCGCGATGGAGCCGATCACGCCGATCGGCTCGCGGCGGACGTACGAGGTGTGGTCGCCGCTGTACTCGCCCGCGGCCTTGCCGTCCAGCAGCCGGGCGGCGCCCGCGAAGAAGGCGGTGTTGTCGACGCTGCCGGGGACGTCGAACTCCCGCGACAGCCGGATCGGCTTGCCGCACTGCAGCGACTCGGCGTACGCGAAGTCCTCCGCCTGCTCGCCGAGCACGGCCGCGAAGCGGTGCATCGCGTCGGACCGCTCCCCCGGCGTCGCCCCGGCCCAGCCGGGCAGCGCGGCGGCGGCCGCCGCGACGGCGGCGTCGACGTCGGCGGGCGAGGCGAGTTCGTACGTGAGGACGTCCTCGCCGGTCGCCGGGTCGATGACCGCCTGCCGTCTCCCGGAGCTGCCGGGGACAAGGCGGCCCGCGACGTACTGGGCGCCGGGGGCATAGCGCGCACGGGCGTCGAAGCGGACTGCTTCGATTCGAGAAGCCACGGGCCACTCCGGTGGTGTCGTTCCTGCCGGGAATGATGGATGATCCTGGCAGGGGGAGTGGCTCGCGGCAAGGGATTCCGTCGTTTCCTTTTGGTTACTCGACGGAATTAGTCTTCAGTACATCCATCGACCAGGCCACGCACCGGCGTTGGAACTCCGTCTCCTCGCCCAGCCGCGCCAGCTGCTGCCTGCCGTAGGCCCTCACGGCGCGCGGCATCCACACCAGCTCGTCGTCCTTGTCGCCCGCCGCCGCGAACAGCCCCTGCGCCCGCAGCCCCGCGAAGGCCCGTACCAGCTCGCTCCCGGACAGCCGCTCGTCCGCGCACACCTCGGTGGCGTGCGCGAGGGTGAAGGCGCCGGGGAAGACCGCGGCCCTGGCCCACAGCAGCCGCTCCCCCGGGGTGCACACCCGGCGGCTCCACCACATCGAATCCCGCAGCGTGCGCTGCCGCTCGGGCACCTCGGGGCCGCCGCCGACCAGGGCGAGCGCGCCGTCGGCGCCGGCCAGCCGGGTCAGCAGCTCGTCGGGCGAGCGCCGCTGCAGCTGCGCCGCGGCGATCGTCACGGCGAGCGGGAGGCCGTCGAGGAGCTCGCAGATCTCCCGGATGGTGTCGTCGTCCGCGAGGCCCTCGGCCGCGCCGTCGTCCCGGTACCCGGGGGCGCAGTCGCGGAAGAGCTCCACCGCGGCGTCCACGTCCAGCGGGCCGAGCGGCAGCGTCGCACCGTCGGCCGCGGTCGGGATGCGGCTGGTGGCGATCGCCCGCAGCGCGGGCCGCTCCGCGATGAGGTCGCGCAGCGCGGCGCCGGCCGCGTCGGCCACGTGCTCGCAGGTGTCCACGACCAGCAGCGTCTGGCGCCGCCCGCCGCCGTTGATCTGCTTCAGCCCGTACGAGAGCCAGCGCGGCACCAGCTCCGGGTCGCTCACGGGCGCCAGGTCGAGGTGGATGAGGTCCGGGCGGTTGCGCCGCCGCTGGCCGCGCACCGCCTCTGCCACCAGCGCGCTCTTGCCCACACCGCCGGGACCGGTCACGGTCACCAGCTGCTCGGTTTCCATCAGCCGGCCCAGAGTGCTGAGCGCCTCGGCGCGCCCGTGGAGTGTCATGGCATTCCCCGGTCGTCTGCTCGCTACCGCCATCGTTTTCACGGGATTCAGCCTGCTCCGGGCGGTTGCCCCGGACATCGGTACGGGTCGCCAATCGGTATACGTACCTTCACCGCTGCCTACGGCGCGGCCGCGCGGATCTACCTAGGTAGCCGCTGCCCCGGTTGCTCCCCGGAGACCATCGCGGCGATCTCCGAGCGGGACGAGAAGCCGAGCTTGGCGAGAATGTGCTCGACATGGGCGTCGGCGGTGCGCTTGGAGATGACCAGCCGCTCGGCGATCTCGCGGTTGGACAGGCCCTGCGCGACCAGCGCGGCCACCTCGCGCTCCCGCCGGGTCAGCGCGTCGGCGCGGCTGCCGCCCTTCTCCCCGTACGCGGGGCGGTCCGGGGGCAGCGCGTCGTGATCGCCGGCCGCGAACTCCACCGCGCGCGGCGACGGCAGCCGGACGCCCTGCCGGAAGAGCTGCTCGTAGCGCTCCTCGCCGAGGGACGCGCGGGTGGCGGCGACGGACTTCTCCTGCAGCGACTGCATCATCGGATTGCCGAGCAGGATGGTCCGCCCGACGAGCGACCAGTGCGCGGAGGCGGCGCCGAACAGCCAGGCGGCCCTGCGGTGCCGGCCCGCGTCCACGGCGAGCCAGGCCATTATGGACAGCACATGCGCATGCCCGAGCACGTCGCCCCGCCGGCTCTGCAGCGCGGCGGCACGGCGCAGCGCGGCGGCCGAGCGGTCGGGGCGGCCGCACATGAAGTGGGCGAGGCCGCGGAATACGTAGCTGAAGCCCTGGATGAAGCACTCGTCGCTGCCGCCGGGGCCGAGCAGCGCGACCGTGCGGTCGCACTCCTCTATGGCCTCCTCGGGGCGGCGGGCGAGCACATGGGCGATGGAAAGACCGAGGCTGCTCATCAGCCGCGGCAGCGGATCCGGGGTGCCGGCCGAGCTCTCCCAGGCGAATTCGAGCCGCTTCAGGGCGGCTTCGTGCTCGCCCTTGTAGCTGAGCGCGACCCCGTACGCACCGGAGGCGATGGACGCGATCCGGTCGTCGTCCAGCTCCGCCGCGAGCTGCAGCGCCTGCTCGGCGGCGGGGATGGCCGCCTCGTGATCGCCCTTGTGGCCGGCGAACATGGCGTACGCACCGAGGTTGAAGGCCCGCTCCAGCGGCGCGCCGCCGGGCTGCCGGAAGCCCTTGTCCATCCAGTACGCGGCCTCGCCGGGATGCCCGGAGACCGCCCAGTAGGCGGACATCAGGCCGGTCAGGTGCAGCAGTTCACCGCGCTCCTCGGCATAGTCGAGGGCGGCGCGCAGATTGCCCTCCTCCGCCGACAGCTCGCGGTGCAATTCGGGCTGCTCGGAGGTGGTGAAGGCGATGCCGAGCTTGGCCAGGCGGTGCCGGTAGCAGGCGATATGCCGCTCCCGGAGCGCCTCCTGCTCGCCGAGCGAGGTGAGCCATTCGGCGCCGAACTCGCGGATGGTGTCCAGCAGCCGGTAACGGGTGCCCTGCTCGCCGACCCGCAGCACCACCGACTTGTCGACCAGGCTGATGACGTGCTCCAGCACGGTCTCGGCGGGCAGTTCGGCATCGGCGCACACCGCTTCCACGGCGGCCAGGTCGAAGTCGCCGGCGAAGACCGAGAGCCGCGCCCACAGCAGCCGCTCCTGCGGGGTGCACAGCTCGTGGCTCCACCCGATGGTGGTGCGCAGCGTCTGATGCCGTGGCAGCGTTGTCAGCCTGCTGCCGGCCAGCAGCGCGAAAGTGTCGGTGAGCCGGGCCACCAGGTGGTTCAGCGGCAGCGCCCGCAGCCGGACGCTGGCCAGCTCGATGGCGAGCGGGATGCCGTCGAGGCGGCGGCACAGCGCCACGGCGTGCTCGCGGTTGGCGTCGGTGAGCTCGAAGCCGGGCACCGCGGCCCTGGCCCGCTGGACGAACAGGTCGAGCGCGTCCCCGCCGTTCTCCGCGTCGGGCAGCGGCAGCGGCGGCACCGGCAGCACATGCTCGCCAGGCACGTCGAGAGCCTGCCGGCTGGTGGCGAGGATGGTCAGCCGCGGCGCCTGCGGCAGCAGCAGATCGGCCAGCAGCGCGCAGGCGTCCAGCAGATGCTCACAGGTGTCGAGCACCAGCAGCAGCTCGCGCTCCGCGACGTATTCCACGACGGCGTCGACCTGCGGCCGCCCCGCCTGCTCGGGCAGCCCGAGCGCCTCCGATACGGCATTGGGCAGCAGCTCGGCGCCCTTGAGACCGGAGAGCTCGACGAGATGCACACCGTCCTCGAACCGGACGGCCGCCTCGGCCACGGACCGCAGCGCGAGCCGCGTCTTGCCGACCCCGCCGGGGCCGACGAGCGTGACCATACGGGACTGCGCCAGCAGCCGATGGACGTCCGCCAGTTCGGCCGTACGCCCGACAAAGCTGGTGACCTCGGCGGGGAGCCGGTCCCCGCGCCGCCATGTCGCTCCGAATGCCACGCCGCCCAGGGTAGTTGGGAGGCCGACGCCGTGGGGCGATATCGGGCAGCAGCCACTCGTAAGCATGCCGCGATATTCCACCCGCACATGCGCGGGGCCGGGTTCTGCCGGTAACTGCGGCCGAAATCCGCGTAACCTGGAGTCAACCACTCCGACGGCGTTGGTGGGGAGCGATGACGTTCGGCTTCAGAGGTGGGCGGCTGCCCGCGGAAGTGACGAGCTTCGTCGGACGGACAGCCGAACTGGCCTCCGTACGACGTCTGTTGCAGCGCTCCCGGCTCGTCACCCTCACCGGCCCCGGCGGCGTCGGCAAGACCCGGATCGCGCTGCGGGCCGCCACCCAGGTCAAGGGCGACTATGCGGACGGCGTGCGGCTCGTGCAGCTGTCCGGGCTGCAGGACCCGGAGCTGCTGCCGCACACCGTCGCGGCCGCCGTGGGGCTGCCCGGCTCGGATCCGCGGCCGGTGCTCGACGCGCTCGTGGACACCCTGGCGGAGCGCGAGCAGCTGCTGGTGCTGGACACCTGCGAGCATCTGCTGGACGCGGTCGCGCTGCTCGCCGACGTGCTGCTGCCGGCCGCCCCGCGGCTGCACATCCTGGCCACCTCCCGGCAGCCGCTCGACGTCCCCGGTGAACACCTTTACGCGGTGCAGCCGTTCGCCGTCGTCCAGCCGGCGGAGGCCGGCCAGCACTCCGGTTCCTCGGACGCGCTGGCGCTGTTCGCGCAGCGCGCGGCGGCGGCCGTGCCCGGCTTCGAGATCACCGACGGCAATCGTGAGCAGGCCTCCACCCTCGTCCGCCGCCTCGACGGCATCCCGCTGGGCATCGAGCTGGCGGCCGTACGGCTGCGGGCGCTGTCTCTCGACGAGCTGGCCGAGCACCTGGCGGACGCGTACGACGTGCTGGAGGCGGGCCGCTCCGTGCCGGAACCGCGGCACCGCACCCTGCGCACCCTCATCGGCTGGTCCCATGAGCTGTGCACCCCGCAGGAGCGGCTGCTGTGGGCGCGCCTGTCGGTCTTCGCGGGCAGTTTCGACCGGGCCGCGGCCGAGGCGGTGTGCGCAGACCCCGAACTGCCGGCGGCCAGTGTGCTCCCGCTGCTGATCAGCCTGGTCGA
Organism: Streptomyces coryli; assembly: GCF_011044975.1. Lineage (GTDB taxonomy): Bacteria > Actinomycetota > Actinomycetes > Streptomycetales > Streptomycetaceae > Streptomyces > Streptomyces coryli. The sequence continues at coordinate 12,342 of NZ_JAAKZV010000193.1, forward strand.
CAAGTCCGTGGTGCTGCGCGCCGACGGCCCGCCGGGGACGGGTGGCGAGACCCGCTACCGGCTGCTGGACACCATCCGCGAATACGGGGCGGAGTGGCTGGACTCGCTCGGCGAGACCGCCGCCTGCCGCTCCCGGCATGTCACCCACTACCACGGCCTGCTCGCCCACTTCGCCGACCGGTTCTACACCTCCGGGCAACTGCCGCTCTACCGCGCCGTGGCGGCTTACGCCGACAATCTGCGCGCCGCCCTGGGCTACGCGCTGCAGGACCCGGACGCGGCCGTGCATCCGGTGTCGCTGACCGCCGTCATGTGGACGTACTGGACCTGCTCGAGCCGGCTGGGCGAGGGCGACTACTGGATGGCCAAGGCGCTGGCACACGGCGGACCGGCCGCGGACCGGGCGGTCACCCTGGTCTGGCGGGCCGACTACGGCCGCTACCGGGCCCGCCCGGCCGAGGGACTGGTCTGGGCGCTGCAGGCCCGCGAGATCGCCGAGGAGCTGGATGATCCGCGGCTGCTCGCCCAGGCGCTGCGGGTCGCGGGGGGCGTACGCAACTGGCTCGGCGACCACGAGGCCGCGATGGCCGACTTCGCGGCGGCGGAGCCGCTGCTGAAACACCTGGACCGCGGCGCGCTGATCCAGCACCACTACCTCAAGTCCCAGACCTACGCCCTGTCCGGCGGCCGCCCGCAGGAGGGGCTCGTCGAGGCCGACGCGGCGCTCGAGCTGTGCCGGGAGGAGCCCGACGAGTGCTGGGCGCAGGGTTCGTCGTCGACGTGCCGCACCCTGAGCCTGTTCCTGCTCGGCAGGTACGCCGAGGCGTCGGCGGAGGCCGGCCGCGGCGCGGCCCTGAAGGGCGCGATCGGCGACCTTCTGGGCCTTGCCGCGCAGCTGGACATGATGGCGTGCGCGGAGGCCTACACGGGCCGGCCGCTGCGCGGCGCCAGGTTGTTCGGGGCGACGGACAGCGCATGGCGACGGGTCGGCTCCGAGCCGATGGCGGGCAACAAGATCTTCCAGGCGGTCCGCGACCGGGCCGAGCGGCAGCTCCTGGACACCCTGGGCGAGGCGGAGTACCGCAAGCGGTTCGCGGAGGGACAGGAGCTCGGTGAGGAACGCACCCTGGCCTTCGCCACGGCGGGCACCGACGACCCGCCGGCGCCGCCCCGCCGCCGCACCCCGGGCGCCCCGGTCCCCGCACCCGCCACCGGCACCCCCGTCGACGCGCTCACCAGCCGGGAGAGAGAGGTGGCCGCATTGGTGTCGGAGGGCCTGTCCAACCGGGAGATCGCCCAGCGGCTGGTCATCTCCAAACGGACCGCGGACGCACATGTCGAACACATTCTCTCCAAGCTCGGCTTCTCCTCCCGTCTTGAGATCGCCGCCCTGCTCGGGTCCGAGTTCCACCCGCAACTGCCGCACACATCCACGTAATCTGGAAGTCACCACTTCGACTGCGATGGTGGGGAGCAATGACCTTCGGCTTCAGAAGTGGGCGGCTGCCCGCAGAAATGACGAGTTTCGTCGGCCGGACAGCCGAGCTCGCCACCGTAAGGCGGCTGCTGGGGCGCTCCCGCCTCGTCACCCTCACCGGGCCCGGCGGCGTCGGCAAGACCCGGATCGCCTTACGGGCCGCGGCGCAGGTCAAGGGTGACTATGCCGACGGGGTGCGGCTGGTGCAGCTCTCCGGGCTGCAGGACGCGGAGCTGCTGCCGCACACCGTCGCCGCCGCCGTGGGGCTGCCCGGCAGCGACCACCGGCCCGCGCTCGACGCGCTCGTGGAAGCGCTGGCGGAGCGGGAGCAGCTGCTGGTGCTGGACACCTGCGAGCATCTGCTGGACGCGGTCGCGCTGCTCGCGGACGTGCTGCTGCCGGCCGCGCCGCGGCTGCACATCCTGGCCACCTCCCGGCAGCCGCTCGACGTGCCGGGCGAGCATCTCTACGCCGTCCAGCCGCTGTCGGTGCCCGACCCCGGCGAATCCGGGCACCGTCCCGGTTCCTCGGACGCGCTGGCGCTGTTTGCCCAGCGGGCGGGGGCCGCCGTCCCCGGCTTCGAGATCACCGACGGCAATCGCGAGCAGGCCACCGCGCTGATCCGCCGCCTCGACGGCATCCCGCTGGGCATCGAGCTGGCGGCCGTACGGCTGCGGGCGCTCTCACTGGAGCAGTTGACCGAACATCTGACCGACACTTACGACGTATTGGAGGCCGGCCGCTCCGTACCGGAACCGCGGCACCGCACCCTGCGGACGCTGATCGGCTGGTCGCACGAGCTGTGCACCCCGCAGGAACGTCTGCTCTGGGCGCGGCTCTCGGTCTTCGCCGGGGGCTTCGACCTGGCCGCCGCCGAGGCGGTGTGCGCGGACCCCGAACTGCCGGTCGCGAACGTGCTCCCGCTGCTGATCAGCCTCGTCGACAAGTCCGTGGTGCTGCGCGCCGACGGCCCGGCGGGCCCCGGCAGCGGGAACCGGTACCGGCTGCTGGACACCATCCGCGAATACGGCGCCGACTGGCTCGACTCCCTCGGCGAGACCGCCACCTGCCGCTCCCGCCATGTCGCGCACTACCACCGGCTGCTCAGCCACTTCGCGGACCGGTTCTTCACCTCCGACCAGCTGCCGCTCTACCGCGCCGTCGCGCCCGACGGCGACAACCTGCGCGCGGCCCTCGGCTACGCGCTGCAGGACCCCGGCTCCGCGGGCCATCCGGCATCGCTGACCGCGGTCATGTGGACGTACTGGACCTGCTCGGGCCGGCTGCTCGAGGCCGAGTACTGGATGGCGAAGGCGCTGGCGAACGGCGGCGCGGCCGCGGACCGGATCGTCACGCTGTGCTGGCGGGCCGACTACTGCCGCTACCGGGCCCGCCCGACCGAGGGACTGGTCTGGGTGCTGCAGGCCCGCGAGCTCGCCGAGGGCCTCGGCGAACCGCGGCTGCTCGCCCAGGCGCTGCGGGTCGGCGGCTGCGTACGCAACTGGCTCGGCGATCACGACGGCGCGATGGCCGACTTCGCCGCGGCAGAGCCGCTGCTGAAGCAGCTCGACCGCGGGGCGCTGGTCCAGCACCACTACTTCAAGTCCCAGACCTTCTCCCTGTCCGGCGGCCGCCCGCAGGAGGGCCTGGTCGAGGCTGAGGAGGCGCTCCGGTTGTGCCGGGAGGAGCCCGACGAGTGCTGGGCGCAGGGTTCTTCGTCGACCGCCCGCACCCTGAGCCTGTTCCTGCTCGGCAGATACGCCGAATCCGCCGCGGAAGCCCGCCGTGGCCTGGCCCTGAAAGGAGCGCTGGGCGACCGGCTGGGCATGGCCGCGACGCTGGAGATGATCGGCTGCGCCGAGGCCTGCTCGGGCCGCTCCCGGCGCGGCGCCGGGATGCTCGGGGCGGCGGACAGCGCGTGGCAGCGGGCCGGTTCCGAGCCGATGGCGGGCAACAAGACCGCCCTGGCCATGCGCGTACGGGCCGAGGGGCAACTCGTGGAAGCCCTGGGCGAGAAGGAGTTCCGCCTGCTCTCCGCGCAGGGCCGGGAGCTCGATGAGGAGCGCACCCTGGCCTTCGCGACCGCGGGCACCGACCACCCGCCGGCGATTCCCCGCCGCCGCACCCCCGGCGCC
>NZ_JAAKZV010000194.1 GCF_011044975.1 Streptomyces coryli
GACGCGCCGCGCGGCGGCGGATCCGGCGGTACGGGGAGCCCGCGCGCCCGCGCATAGGCGGCGGGGAGCGAGCGGGGAAGACCGGTGAGGCCCTCGTGGGCGAGGAGGAGCGTCTCGGCGGCCTCCGCGTCGTAGCACCGGTCGACGCGGGTGCCGGCGGCGAGCAGCCGCGGATAGACGGCCGCCGTCGCCGGCCAGATCCAGCGGGTCGCCTCCGGGGCGGCTTTTACCGCCGAGGGCAGGTCGGCATGCTCGGACACGGGCCCGGCCGGGCTGCCGTCGGAGGCGAGCGGGCGCGTACGCACCCGTCCGTCCTCTTCCTCGGCCAGCGCCCATCGCATGTCTCGCACGCTAGCGCGAGGGTCTGACAGCCGGTGCCGGCCGCTATGGCCTGATGTTGCTGACCACGTTCGCCGTCGCGTTCAGGCCCGTCTGGATCGTGGGTGCCATGGCTGTGCTCGCCAGGTAGAAGCCCAGGAGGACGCAGACGACCGCGTGGGTGACCTTGAGATTCCCGCTGCGGAGGAAGACGACCGCGAGCACCAGGAGCAGCAGCACCACCGAGACCGAGATCGCCATCGGGTCTCCGGGGGCCCCTGCCGCACCGTTCGCCATCGCGCTTGCCGTCAACACGCCGCCAGTGTCGCCCAGCGGACGGGCCCACCCGGGGGAAGCACCCGTCCGCCATTCGGGTACGACTACGGGCCGGTCGAGCTCAGCGCCATATCCGCTGCCAGCCGCGCCGCCGACGTCCCCAGACCCGACGGGGCCGCCGGGAATCCGGGCGCGCCCGCGTGTCGCCGCAGATCGGACTCGCGGTAGCGGCGGACGTGCCGGTGCCAGTTCAGGATGCCCGCGATCCAGTTCTGCAGGTCGCGGACGTACGCGTCCAGGCCGGCCCGCGCCGCCTCGTCCAGGCCGAGGTGGTCGCAGAGCACCGGGAGTTCGGCCGCCACCACATGCTGGAACTGGGCCATCCGGCCCGCCATCAGATCGCCGGTGATCGCCACCCCCGTCGGGTAGTCGCAGTCGAAGAAGTCCTGCACCACCAGGACGCAGTTGTGCAGCTCGCCCTCGTACTCGATCTCTTTCTGGTAGGAGAAGACGTCGTTGAGCAGGCACGCGTAGTCGGCGGCGGCGTTCTCCAGCGCCTGCAGCGGGCCGCTGGCGTAGGCCGCGGGCGGGATGTCCTGGAGGCGGCGCAGCCGGCACAGCGCCTTGGTGAAGTCGGCGCCGAAGGTGACGCGGCGCATCTCCAGGTAGTCGACGGGGTCGGGGACCCGGTTCGCCGTCTGGTTGTCCAGCTCCCACAGCCAGCTGCGCGTCATGTCCTCGATCGAGGTGCGCAGCACCGCGCGGGCGGGCGGCGGCAGCGGGGCCGCGGTGCGGGTCCACAGGTCGGCGAGACCGCGCTCCAGGGCCGTCGTGGGACGCGGCGCGGACGCCGGGTCGGCCAGCGGCATGTAGGCGGAGAGCCGTTCCGTGGCCGCCTTCGCGCCCGCCAGATCGCGGGTTCTGCCGTACACCACGGGGTAGTAGTCGTCGGCATACGTGCCCCAGGCGAGCCAGCCCGAGGTCAGGTCGAGGTCGTCGGGAGTGGCGTCGGGGTGGAGGCCCGCGGCGCACAGCGGGAGGTCGTTGTCGGCCAGCCGGGCCTCGTCCCAGATGTGCGAGCCGGGGATGCCGGGCTGCGGCTTCAGCAGGCCCATTTCCTGCGCCCAGACGGCCAGCCGCCGGCGGGCGCCGGCCAGATGCGGGCTCAGGGTGAGCGGGAAGGGCACGTCCATGGGCGGCAGTTGGTACGGGCCCGTCCTCCGGTGCGGGACATGGCTGAAGCTGCGGGCGCGGGCCTTCTCGGCCCGGAGCGTCGTGGCCACGCTCAGCGGGCCCGGCAGCGCGAGGACCGGCTCGGCGCTCGTCTCGTAGCTGTAGCGGCTGGAGCGCAGGTGCCACTCCAGGCCGCCCGCCTGCCAGTCCTGCAGGCCCTTGACGTATTGCGCGGTGGCGGCCGACTGCGCCGGGTCGAGGCCCGCCGCCGCGCAGGCGGCGGGGAGTTCGGCCACGGCGGTGTGCTCGAACTGCTGCAGCCGGGAGGTGATCAGGTCGCCGACGGCGTCCGCGGCCTCCTGGGTGGAGCAGCCGAAGAAGGTCTGCAGGACCAGCACGCCATTGCTGAGCTCACCCTCCTGCTCGACCTCGCGGACGTAACTGAAAAGGTCGTTGCGCAGATGGACGGCGTCCGAGAAGGCGTCGGTGAGGACGCGGACCGGGCGGCTGCGGGCGATTTCCGCCGGCAGCTCGGCCTGCTCCGAGACCTCGACCAGGCCGGCCGACCAGGGCGCGCCGCCGACCTTGCGGCGCATCTCGATGTACTCGACCGGGTTCGCGATCCGGCCGGCACCGATGTTGGCGAGCTCCCACAGCGACTCGTTGAGCAGATTGCGGGTGGACTCGGCGAAGCGGGCGCGCCAGGCCGGGGACATCCGCGGGACGGTGCGGGCCCAGAGGTCCGCCAGGCCTGCCTCGACCGGGTTCTCCGGCTCCGGCATCGGCGCGTCGTCGGTGGGCATGAACGCGGGCAGCCGGTCCAGGTGCGCGGTGGCCGACTTGCGGTCGGGGGTGCGCTTGTAGCGCTCCCAGAAGTGGTCGTCGAAGAAGAAGACCCACACGTACCAGTCCGTCACCAGCGCCAGGTCGTCGGCGGTGGCGTCGGGGTGGGTGTACGCGCACAGCAGCGCGTAGTCGTGCGCGTCGAGGTCGGCCGTCGTCCACACCCCGGAGCCCTCGAGCATCCCGAGCCCCCGGGCCCACTCGCGCGAGTGGGCCCGGGCCGTATCCACGTGCGGATTCAGCCGCGCGGGATACGGACGATAGGGCTCCGGGAGCGTGAAGGGCTGCTTTTTCCGCATGCCCGGTGAGCTCATCAGTGGCCGATTTCCACGTCTTCGAGGATGCCGAGGGCGTCGGGCACGAGCACCGCGACCGAGAAGTAGGCGCTTACCAGATACGAAATGATCGCCTTTTCGTCAATGCCCATGAAGCGCGCATTCAAGCCTGGCTGGATTTCATCGGGAATTCCCGTCTGGTGCAGCCCGACGACACCCTGATTGTCCTCTCCGGTACGCATCGCGATGATGGAGCTGGTGCGCTCCGGGGAGATCGGGATTTTGTTGCACGGCAGAATCGGAATCCCGCGCCAGGCCGGGACCGTACGGCCGTCGAGCTCGCCGGGCGTGGGGTAGATGCCGCGGCTGTTCCACTCCCGCCCGATGGCCGCGATGGTGCGCGGGTGGGCCAGCAGGAAACGGGTGGAGCGGCGGCGGGAGATGAGGTCGTCGAGGTCGTCGGGGGTGGGCGGGCCCGAGCGCGGATGGATGCGCTGCTTGAGGTCGGCGTTGTGCAGCAGGCCGAACTCCTTGTTGTTGACGAGCTCGTGCTCCTGCCGCTCGCGCAGCGCCTCGACGGTGAGCCGCAGCTGCTCCTCGGTCTGGTTCATCGGGTCGTTGTAGAGGTCGGCGACGCGGCTGTGCACCCGGAGCACCGTCTGGGCGACGCTGAGCTCGTACTCCCGGGGCGTGAGCTCGTAGTCGACGAAGGTGCCGGTCAGGTCGGCCTCGCCGGAGTGGCCCGAGGTCAGGGCGATCTCGGCCTCGCCCTTGCGGTTCTGCCGCTGTCGCGGGACGGCGCGGAAGGCCTCCACGTGGGCGCGCAGGGCGGGGGCGTTGTCGAGGAAGGCCTGCAGGTCGGCGAGGTTGAGCTGGAGGACGGTGGCGGAGGTCTGGGCGCGTACGGTGAACGGCCAGACGCCGGGCTCCGTGCCCTGCAGCAGCTCGTCGCCGAGGTGATTGCCGTCGGCGAGGACGCCGAGCACGGTCTCGTCGCCGTATTTGCCGGTGCCCAGCTGCTCGAAGCGGCCGTGCGCGATCAGAATGACCTGGTCGGCCGGGGAGCCCTCGGCCACGAGCACGTCGCCGCGGGTCAGTTCGCGCTGGCTGAAGCGGCCGGCCAGCGCCTCCAGGGCCTCGGGCTCGGCATCGAAGCCGCGCAGCGGCGGCAGCTCGCGCAGCTCCTGCGGGATGACGCGGACCTCGCCCGCGGTGGAGGTGAATTCGACCAGACCATCGCCGAGGGAATGAGTGAGACGGCGGTTGACGCGGTACGAGCCGCCCTTCACCTCGGTCCAGGGCAGCATCTTGAGCAGCCAGCGGGAGGAAATCCCCTGCATCTGCGGGGGAGTTTTGGTGGTGGTGGCAAGATTGCGGGCTGCCGCGGTGGCGAGGCTCCGCTGTGCGTTCTCTCGAGTCTCTTCCGGGGAGGAGGTCATGCCAGCGAAACTAGGCTGTTTGATTCAGGGCCTGCAATCACTCAAAAGGGTGAGGATGCGAGGGCTGGAAACTGGAAAGAGATGAGTTCTCTTTTTATGCGTGATGCCCCTGGGGGGCAATGGAGTTGGCTGAAATTCATGTTGGTGACTTATGGCCTATGGCGCTCAGGGCCGGCCCCTTGCTAGGGCACGTCGACCGACTCGAAGCCCTCGCGCCGTACCCGCTCGGTGCCCCAGGCGCCGAGTGGGGCGAGGGCCTGGTTGAGGGTGCGGCCGTCCTCGGTGAGGGAGTACTCGACCCGCGGGGGCACTTCGGGGTAGACCTCGCGGTGCACGAGGCCGTCTTCCTCCATCTCGCGCAGGTGCTGTGTCAGCATCTTCTCGCTCACGCCGGGCAGGCCGCGGCGGAGTTGGGCGAAGCGGCGTACGCCGTGGGCGTCGAGCTCCCAGAGGATCAGCCCCTTCCACTTGCCGCTCACCACGTCGAGGGCGGCGTCGATGCCGCAGATGTAGGGTCCGGTCCTCGGAGGCTTGGCCATCGCTGGTCCCCTTACGAAAAGGTAAGTACCGCAGAAAATAGTGGGTACTTCCGAGCGTAACCGTGCTCCTTGAGTATGGAGGGGTGAACGAACGACAGAACCCCACCACCACCAGCCGGAACAGCGCCGTCACCGTGATCGGGCTCGGCCCGATGGGCCAGGCGATGGTCCGCGTCCTCCTCGGCGCCGGCCACCCGGTCACCGTCTGGAACCGCACCGCCGCCCGGGCCGACGGCGTCGTCGCGGACGGCGCGGTGCGCGCGGCGACAGCTCGCGAGGCGGTCGAGGCCAGCGACCTCGTGATCCTCAGCCTCACCGACTACCGGGCCATGTACGACGTCCTCGACGGCGCGACCGGCGCGCTCGCCGGGCGGACGCTGGTCAACCTGAGCTCCGACACCCCCGACCGCACCCGCGAGGCGGCGGCCTGGGCGGCGGGCCACGGCGCCACCCTTCTCACCGGCGGCGTCATGACGCCCGCGCCGATGGTCGGCACCGAGGCGGCCTTCGTCTACTACAGCGGCGGCGGTCAGGCCCTGGAGCGCCACCGGGCGGCGCTGGCGCTGCTCGGCTCGCCGAAGTACCTGGGCGCGGACCCGGGGCTTGCCCAGCTGATGTACCAGGCTCACCTCACCGTCTTCCTGTCCACCCTGTCCGGGCTGATGCAGGCCACCGCGATGCTGGGCACCGCGGGAATGAAGGCGGCGGAGGCGCTGCCGGAGATCCTCGCCACCGCCGACTCGATCGGCGAGATGCTGCGGGCCGGCGAGGAGACCCCGGGCGCGGCGCTGGACGCCGGCGAACATCCCGGCGCCCTGAGCACGGTCACCATGATGGGCGCGACGGCCGACCACATCGTCGAGACCGCCACCGCACTCGGCCACGACCTCGCGCTCCCCCTGGCCGTCCAGGCCCACTACCGGCGCGCGATCGAGGACGGCCGCGGCGGGGACAACTGGACGCGCATCATCGACGGAATCCGGCGGCCGGCGGAGTAACCGCTACAGCGGCCGGTGCTCCGGTGTCGCGAATGCCGTCAAAGCCGCCGCGATCAGGGGGAGATGGGCGGACGTCGTGGTGTCCAGCCCGGTGAGCACGGCGACGCGGCGCAGCCGGTAGTCCACCGTGTTCGGGTGCACGTGCAGGGCGGCGGCCGTGGCGCGGCGGTTGAGGCCGCCGGTCATGTGGGTGTGCAGCGTCGCGAGCAGTTCGGGCCGGTCCGCCAGCGGCCGCAGCAGTGCGGCGAGTTCGGGCGACGCGTCGGTGGTGCGGCTGAGCTGGTAGTCGAGCAGCACATCCGTCAGCCGGTACGGGCCCGGGGGGCGATCGGTGACCCGTACCACCTCGGTGATCTCCTTCGCCCGCTCCGCGGCCCGCGGCACCTCCCGCGGCGCCGCGTGGCATACGCCGGCCGTCAGCGCGGCCCCGGCCGCCTCGCCCATCCGCCGTACGAGAGCGCGGACTTCGGGCCACCAGGCGGCCTCGTCCCGGCCCTCCGGGAGCAGCACCACGCCCTCGCCCGCGTCCAGCCGGCTCAGCACGGGCGCGTCGGTGAAGCGGCCGGCCTCGGCCTGGAGGCGGCGCAGCTTGCGGCGGGCCGCGATGCCCGAGCGGATGTCCGCCGCGTGTTCCCCGGCCTGCGCGTCGCCCCGCTCGCCGCCCCCCTCATCGCCCCGCTCGTCCTCGTGCTCGCCGATCCGCAGCGCGAGCACGAGAAACCCCGCGGGGAGCCGCACCCCCGCCCGCTCGGCCGCCGCCTCGGCCCCGTCGCCGCTGAGCAGGGCGGACAGCAGCAGATGCCGGTTGCCCTGGTCCTGGCTGTACATGGCGCGCAGTTGCTCGTTGTACGCCGAGGTGACGGCCGACGTCAGGGCGCGCAGACAGCCGAGCGCCAGGTCGGTCGTCCGCCGCAGGCCGGCCGCGTCTTCGGGCGCCGCGTCGGCCGTGATCAGGCGCCAGCCCTCGTGCAGGCCCACGTGGTAGGCGTCGAGCACCATGTCCAGCGGGATGCCCTCCTCGGCCCGCCGCACCGCCGACTCCGCGAACCACGCCAGCTCGGGCGGCTCCGGCAGCCGCTGTTCGCGCAGCGCGGCCGCGATGGTGCGCAGCGACTCGCGGACGACCTGCCGGATGTCGCCGTCGACCTCCTCGGGCGGGAGCTGCCGGTAGTACGGGACCTGCCGCAGAATCCCTTCGATGACCGCCTTGCTCAGCTGCGGGAGCCGGCCGAGCAGCCGCTCGTGCACCGGAGTTCCGGCTATGAGCAGGGGCGGGGGGTGCTCCGCCATCGTCGGCCCTTTCGTCTCGCCGGGGGATACGCAGGAGTTTGTGTCCCGGCCTAAAACGCCGGGGCGATCCTTACGTGTGCGTCCAATGCCCGCCATCCGTACGGCCCCGATACTGGCTCGGTTCCCGCCGGTAACCGCAGTTCGGAGGAGTACCCGATGGTTCGTATCACGTCACGACGCACGGCGGCCAGGCTCGCCGGTGCCCTGCTGCTGGCGGCTGGGCTGTCCGCCACCGCCGTCGCCCCGCAGGCCACCGCAGGAGCCGAGGCCGAGCGGCCGCAGTACCCCGTCCCGTACTCCCTCGCGGGCGGCTTCTTCGCCGATCCGGCGGGCGGCCTGGACCCGGAAGCCGCCCCGCCGGGTGCCAACGACTGGGACTGCAAGCCGAGCGCCGAGCACCCCGAGCCGGTCATCCTGCTGCACGGCCTGGGCGGCAACCAGCGCCTGAACTGGTCGACCACCGCCCCGCTGCTGGCCAACAACGGCTACTGCGTCTACTCCCTCACCTACGGCAACCACGACAACCTGCCCATCGGCGGCCTGGAATCGATGCGCGACAGCGCCCAGGCGGTGTCCGCGCTGGTGGACAAGGCACTCCAGCAGACCGGCGCGAAGAAGGCGGCCATCGTCGGGCACTCCGAGGGCAGCACCGTCGGCGCGTACTACCTCAAGCGGCTCGGCGGCGCGGCGAAGGTCGACAAGCTGGTCGGCATCTCGCCGAATTACCAGGGCACCGAGCTGTACGGGCTGACCCGCCTCGCGCAGAACCTGCCGCCGGGCCTGGACGACATCCTCGAGACGGCGTGCGGGGCGTGCAAGGAGTACGCGCGGGACTCGGCGTTCATGAAGGACCTCAACGCGGGCGGCAGCGCGGCCGTGCCCGGCGTGACATACACGAACATCCAGGGGGCCTTCGAGCAGATCGTGCTGCCGAACAGCAGCGGAACGCTGGCGGTGCCGAATGCCACCAACACCCGTGTGAACAAGGGCTGCGCGGCCGATCTGAGCGACCACATCTCGCTGGTCGCGAGCCGGCGGGCGAATCAGATGGTGCTCAACGCCCTCGACCCGGCGCACCCGGGCGAGCTGCCGTGCGCGTTCAACCCGCCGTTCCTGAACTAGCTCCGCCGCGGCGCCGCGGCAACGAGAGCCGCGCGGCCAGCACGCCGGAGGCGGCGACCAGGGTCCACAGGGCCCAGGGGCCGAACGCGTACAGGGCGCCGCCGATGAGCGGTCCCGCACCCGTGCCGATCGTGTACGCGGCGCCGTACAGGCCCTGATAGCGCCCGACCATCGCGGGTGGCGCCAGGCTTCCCAGATAGGCCTGGGAGACCGAGGTCGCCACCATCTCGCCGAGCGTCCACAGCAGTACGGTCGCCGCCAGCAGGCCCATGTCGGTCACCAGCCCGGTCAGCGCGAGGCCGGCGCCGATGAGCACGTTGCCGGCGGCCATGACGTACTCCAGCCGGTACCGGGAGACCACGCCGGTGATGGGCAGTTCGAGCACCAGCACCAGCAGGCCGTTGAGGCCGATCAGCAGGCCGAAGTCGCGCTCGCTCAGGCCCGCGTCGCTGACGTGCAGGGGGAGGCCGACGGTGGACTGGATGTAGACGAACTCGGCGACCAGGGTCATCAGCAGGAACCGCAGCAGGGTGCGGTCGGCGAGCGCCTGCCGGTAGCCCGCCGCCCGGTCCGCCCGCGCGTCCGCGGTGTCCTTGCCGGGCGGCCGCGGCCCGGGCGCGTTCCGCAGCAGCACCCCCACGACCACGCCGAACAGCAGGAACGCGGCGGCATTGGCCAGGAACAGCTCCGTATAGGAGGTGGCGGCCAGCACCCCGCCGATGACGCCGCCCAGGGCCGCGCCGATGTTCATCGCGAACCGGAACACCCCGAAGGCCGCGATCCGTTGCTGGTGGCTCGTCACGGAGTCGACCAGCACCGCGGCCGCCGCCGGCCGGTAGATCTGCGAGGTGACGCCGATGAGGCCGACCACCGTGACGATGGCCGGGAGCGGTCCGAGATACGGCACGGCCGCGGTCAGCCCGGCGGTGGTCGTCGCGGACAGCACGATCGTCCGGCGGCGGCCGATCCGGTCGGCGAGGGAGCCGCCGATGGCGTTGCCGAGCACATTGCCCAGCCCCGATACGCCCAGCACGAACCCGGCGGCGCCGGCGGAATGGCCGCGCCCGGTCAGGTAGAGGACGATGAAGACCGGGAGGAAGTTGCCGACCCGGTTGACCAGGATGCCGAGGCTGACGATCCACACCCGGGCGGGCAGGCCGCGCAGCGCGTCGCGGAAGCGCGGCTCGGCGGCGGCGGTTTCGGCCGGCCGGTCCGGCGGGGCGGTGCTCATGAGACGGGTTCGGTACGTATGCGGATCGCCGCCGCCAGCCGCTTGGCGTTGGCGATCGCTTCGGTGGCGGTGGCGCCGCGGGCGATGACGTGGCCGGACTTCTCCTCGTTCCAGGTCAGCGGCGGTATGACCATGCCCGGTCGGGCCTTCAGCTGCAGGTCGACGAAGGCCGGGTCCGCGCGTACGGCATCGACGCCGGCCACCTCCACCACCTGGCCAGGCTCCGGCTCGAGGAACCGGACGGCCGCGCCGCCGCGCGGCTCGGGCGAGGTGGTCAGCGGCTCCGCGATGCCGACGCTCGTGGCCAGTGCGTAGCGCTCCATGTCCACGCCGTAGGCGATCTCGGCCAGCTCGTTGATCCGGTCGCCGCCGACGCGGTTGTGCGACTCGACGATGCGCGGGCCGCGCGAGGTCAGCTTGACCTCGGTGTGCGCGGGGCCGTTGCGCAGGCCCACCGCGTCGAGGACGTCCGTGACGAGGCCGGTGGCCTCGCGCAGCTCATCGGCGGAGTGGGCGCTGGGCTGGGAATGCCCGAGCTCGACGAAGCCGGAGCCGCCCTGCGTCTCCTTGTCGGTCACCGCGACGACCACGTGCCGGCCGTCGAAGGACAGCGTCTCCACGCTGATCTCCGGCCCGTCCAGGTACTCCTCGATGAGGAACGACTCGAAGGAGTCGGCGAAGGCCAGATCCCCGGCGGCCCAGCGCTCGTCGTTGAGCGCGCGGAACCGGTCGGCGACGGCCTCCACCTCAGCCTCGTCGCTGATCCGGAACACCCCCAGGCTGCCCGACTCACGGACCGGCTTGACGATGACCGGGAGCCCGTGCGCCTCGGTGAACTCCCGGATGTCCCGCGCGGACTTGCCGACCGCCGAGGCCACCGGGCTGACGCCCTTCGCGTTCAGATGGCGGCGCATCCGCGCCTTGTCCAGCAGCAGCTCCACGGTGTCCACGGACTCGCCGCCGAGGCCGAGCGCCTCGTTGACCCGCGCCGCCGGCAGCAGCCCGAGCTCGAAGAGCGAGACGGCCGCCCGGAAAGGGCGCAGCTCGTGCAACGCCCGCACCTGCGGCAGCAGTCGGCCGATATCGCCGTAGTCGAGCAGCAGCGCCTGGTCGACATGCGCCCGGTGCTCGCGGTCGTACGCCTCCGGGTACTGCGCGTGCACGACCTCCAGGCCGAGCTCGCGTGCCTTGCGGACGTGGGCCGGCTTGCCGCCGATGACCAGGATGCGAGGGCGGTCGTCGGACATCGTGGCACCTTCTCTCGCGTTCCGGGGGTGGGTGTTACCCAGCCTGTTCTCTAAGGCGGGGCGGGCGCGTCGGGCAGCCGCCCGATCTTGCCGAGCCCCCTGGCCCGTAAGGCGCCTTAAGGCAGAATCAGCCGCATGCCTGAGACCTCCGGCGGCTCGACTGCCTTCCACGACCTGTCCGTCTTCGTCTCACAGCCGCGCGTCAACTCCCTGGCCCTCTCCCGCGACGGCAACCGCCTGGTGGCGGCCGTGCAGACGCCGGCCGGGGACGGGACGCGGCTCGTGTCGGGGCTGTGGGAGCTCGACCCGGGCGGGGAGCGGGAGGCGCGGCGGCTGACGCGGTCCGTGAAGGGGGAGTCCGCGCCGGCGTTCGCCGCCGACGGGACGCTGCTGTTCCTGTCCGGGCGCGAGGACAGCGATCCGGGCGCGCGGCAGGACGGGGACGGCGACGACGACGGCGCCACCCTGTGGGCGCTGCCCGACCGCGGCGAGGCGGAGCTCGTCGCCCGGCACCCGGGCGGCATCGCCGGGTACGCCGTCGCCCGGGACACCGGCGCGCTCGCCTACACCGCCGGGCTGCTGCCCGGAGCCGCGGATGCCGAGGCGCACGGAAAGCTCCGCAAGGCCCGTAAGGACGCGAAGGTCACGGCGATCCTCTACGAGGCCGGGCCGACCCGGGTGTGGGACCGGGACCTCGGGCCCGACGAGCCGCACGCCTTCGTCCGCGCGGAGCGCGGCGGCCCCGTGGTCGACGCCGGCGGGAAGGGCATCGGCGCGGAGGAGCCGGCGGACGCGGTGCTCTCGCCGGACGGCACGCGGGTGGCGTACACCCGCTTCGTGGCCGGCCGGGTGCCCGCCGAGAACCGCACCGTCATCGTGGTCGCCGACGCGGCGACCGGCGAGCAGCTGCGCGTCGTCGAGGCGGCCGACCAGCTGTACGAGTCCCCGGTGTTCACGTACGACGGCAGCGGTCTGATCTGCCACCGGATGGGCTTCCCGGCGTACGACACCCCCTGGGACATCACGCTCGTCCGCGTCGACGTGGCGAGCGGCAAGGAGAGCGATCTCCTGCCCGGCTTCGACAACTTCCCTGGCGGGGCGGTCGTTTCGCCGGTGGACGACACACTCTGGTTCACCGCCGCCGAGCGCGGCCACGCCCCGGTCTTCCGCCGCGCCCCGGACGGCACCGTCACCCGGCTGACCGCCTCCGGCGCCTACGGCTCGCTGTGCGTGGCCCCCGACGGCCGTACGCTCTATGCCCTGCGCAACGCGGTGGACTCGCCGCCCCGGCCGGTCCGGATCGACGCCGCCGCCACCGACCAGGCGCCGGTCACCCTGCCCGCGCCCGGGGACGTCGGCGCCCTGCCGGGCACCCTCACCGAGGTGCACGCCGAAGGCGACGACGGCTTCCCGCTGCGGGGCTGGCTGGTGCTCCCCGAAGGCGCGTCGGCCGCCGCGCCCGCACCGCTGCTCGTCGCCGTCCACGGCGGCCCGGAGGGCAGCTGGAACGGGTGGACCTGGCGCTGGAACCCGTGGCCCTTCGCTGCCCGCGGCTACGCCGTGCTGCTGCCGGACCCGGCCCTGTCGACCGGCTACGGCATGCACAACCACGAGCGCGGCTGGGGCCAGTGGGGCGGCCGCCCGTACGACGACGTCATGGCGCTGACCGACGCCACCGAGGCCCGCGCCGACATCGAGGCCGGCCGGACCGCGCTGGGCGGCGGCTCGTACGGCGGCTATATGGCCAACCGGGTCGCCACGCGAACGGACCGCTTCAAGGCGATCGTCAGCCACGCGGGGCTGTGGGACCTGCGGTCATTCCAGGGGGACACGGACGTCCCCTGGTACTTCCAGCGGATCTTCGGCGACCCGGTGGCCCGGCCGGAGCGCTACGAGGCGCACTCCCCGTACCTGGGCGCGGACCGCATCCGCACCCCGATGCTGGTGATCCACGGCGCGCAGGACTACCGGGTGCCGGTCGGCCAGGGCTCGGCCCTCTTCCAGGACCTGCAGCGGCACGAAGTCCCGGCGAAATACCTCTACTTCCCGGACGAGAACCACTGGATCCTCACGCCGAACCACGCCCGCGTCTGGTACGGGGCGTTCCTGAACTTCCTGGACCACCATGTGCTGGGGACGGTCTGGCAGCGGCCCGAGCTGCTATGAGGACGCGGCGGGTGTCTGCGGCTGGTACTTGGCCATCTCCGGGATGACCTCCTTTCCCAGCACCTCGATGGTCCGCAGGATGTCCTGGTGCTCCAGATAGCCCCACTGGACGTAGCAGATGAGCTCGTCGACGCCGAGGTCGGCGTAGCGCTTCATCTTCTCGATGCAGGTCTCCGTGTCGCCGATGATGATCATGTCGCCGGCGTCGAACTGCTCGATCGGGACCTCGCCGTCGATGATCGGCTTGAGGAGCGGGAAGGTGCGGTTCTGCTCCTCCTCGGTGAGGTGGTGGAGCTCCCATTCCAGGGTGAACATGGCGAGGTTCTTGTACCACCAGGCCACGGAATCCCAGACCTTGGGGCCGATCGCCCCGCGGCTGCCGGGGCAGTGGACGAGGGTGTACGCGGCGACCTTGTTGGTGCTGACGTCGGTGAGCGGCTCGGCGGCGGCGGCCGCTTCGCGGTAGGCGGCGATCTGCGCGGCCATCTTCTCCAGCGGCTGCATGATCGAGAAGGACAGCAGGCCCAGGCCGTTCGCCCCCGCGACCTGGGACGAACCGGCGGAGGTCGCCGCCATCCACGCCGGCGGGTGCGGGTCCTGCACGGGCTTGGGGGTGACCATGCGGCGCGGGAAGCTGAAGCGCTCCGACTCGTACGCGAAATACTCCTCGCGCCACATGCCGCAGACGATCTCGATCGCCTCGCGCCAGTCGTCGCGTGACTTGTCCCTGTTGACGCCGAAGGCGGTCTGCTCCATGGGGGTGGAGCGGCCGGTGCCCCACTCCACGCGGCCGCCGGACAGGATGTCGACGGTGGCGACCTTCTCGGCGATCCGCTGCGGCGGGGTGAAGCCGAAGGGGGTGAGGGTGACGCCGAAGCCGAGCCGGATCTGCTCGGTGAGCCCCGCCAGATGGCCGAGGAAGACCTCGGAGGCGGGCATATGCGAGCGGCCTTCGCGGAAGTGGTGCTCCACCGCCCAGACGGTGTGGAACCCGACCCGGTCCGCGAGCCTGATCTGCTCGACCGCCTCCCGGTAGGCGCGCTGCTCGGCGCGGCGCTGGCCCTCCGGATGCGGGCCCGGCCAGGGGCGGGGGACGTCGACCTCGTACAGAACGTCGAGCTTCATGATGGACCGTCACTTTCGATATATGGAAAGAGACTTCGGAGAGCGGAAGGATTGTGGAGACTCGGTCCGTCAACCGCAAGGGGTCTGCCCATGGTCCGTCCCGCACTCGCCGCGGCCCGCGCCCTCGCCGTGCTCAACTTCTTCGCCGCCCACCCCGGCGGCTCCTTCACGCTCTCCGAGCTGTCGTCCTCGCTCGGCATCAACCTGGCCTCGGCGCTGTCCGTGCTACGGGCCCTGGAGGACGCCGGCTACCTGGTCCGGCACCCGACGCGGAAGACGTACGAGCTGGGCGCCTACCCCGTAGCCCTCGGCGACGCCGCCCTGCGCGGCAACCCGGCGGTGGACCTGGCGCGCGGGCAGATGGCAGGGCTGGCGCGGGAGTTGGGGAGCGAGACGGTGATAGCGGCGCTGGTACGGGGCGGAGCGGGCGCCGACGGCGACCAGGTCGTCATCCTCGCGACGGAAGGGACTCCGCAGATTCCCACGGCCGATGTCCGTCCTGGGCAGCGGGTGCCGCTGGTCCCGCCGCTCGGGCAGGTCTTCTACGCCTGGTCGCCGGAGGGGCGGATCGAGGCGTGGCTGTCGCGGCTGGAGCCGGCGACCAGGGAGGCGGTGCGGGCGCAGCTGCTCGCGGCGCTGGCTGCGGTACGTGCACGGGGATACTCCGTGGCGGTGGACCGGCCCGCGCGGATGGAGATCGGGACCGTGCTGGGGCTGCTCGCCGAGCAACCGACCGATGCCGGGCGGCTGCAGGGGCGGCTGGACGCGGCCGCGATGGCGCTCGTCGACAGCGGCTATGAGCTGGCCGACGTCGACGCGGAGGCCGAGTACAGCATCGCGTCGGTGGTGGCCGCCGTACACGATCCGCATGGCGGGGTGGCGTTGGCGCTGATGGTGAACGGCCTGCGCCGGGCGACCGGGCGCCAGGTGACGGAGGTCGGGGAGCGGCTGGCGGGGATCGCGCAGGCGATCACGAAGCAGACAGGGGGACGGATCGTGCCGCTCAGCGCCCGCGACATTTCCTGACCCGCTCTTGCGGTCTTCCGCCGACTGCCGCATTCTCCCGGGGCATTGCCGCGCACTTTTCGATATACCGAAACTCCCGAAGCCACGTCGGAGGCGCACCGTGTCCCTCACACCGCTGCCCGTACCGCCGCTTCCCGACGGCGACGCCGTCCCCGACTACGCGGGTGGCCTGCGCTTCGACGGCCGGTCGGCGGTCGTCCTCGGCGCGGGCCAGGGGATGGGCCGGCAGATCGTGCACGCGCTGACCCAGTGCGGGGCGCAGGTGCTCGCCGTCGATGTGGACGAGGCGCGGGCGGTGGCCGTCGGCAAGGAGACCGGCGCCGTCGCGTGGGCGGGCGACGCGACGGTGCGGGCGGACGCCGAGGCGCTGTGGGAGGAGGCGGGGCGGCGGTTCGGGCGGGTGCATGCGGTGGTCGATGTGATCGGGATGAGCCGTTACGGGAGCCTGCTCGAACTCAGCGACGACGACTGGGAGTGGGAGCAGAACATCGTGCTCCGGCACGCCTTCCTGGCGGTCCAGTACGGGGGCCGGCATCTGGCGGAACACGGGGGCGGCGCGCTCACCTTCGTCTCGTCGGTGTCGGGGGAGACGGGCGCACCGCTGCACGCGGCGTACGGGGCGGCGAAGGCGGGGCTGATGTCACTGGTGAGGTCGGCCGCGGTGGAGCTCGGGCCGTACGGGGTGCGGGTCAACGCGCTGGCGCCCGGGGTGGTGTGGACGCCGCGGGTGTCGGCGTATCTGGGGGAGGCGGGGTACCGGAGCAATGTGGAGAACGTGCCGCTGGGGCGGGTGGCGCTGCCGTCGGATATTGCGGCGGGGCTGCTCTTTCTGAGCAGCGATCTGGCGGGGGGGGGGGGGGGGCGGGTGGTTACGGTCTGTC
>NZ_JAAKZV010000195.1 GCF_011044975.1 Streptomyces coryli
CCAGCAAGGCCACCGCGCCCAGGCCCAGCAGCAGGCCCGTGAAAGCCTCGCCCGCCGCCTTCTTTGCTGCCAGGGCGTCCGAGGGGCGTGAGACCTCTACCTCGTTCGGGGCCTCCGGGTTGGCTGTCGCGCCCAGGACTGACTGGACTGCCGGGACCTCCGTGTCCGTCGAGCGCGTGTAGATCGTCGTCGCGTGGCCGTCGAAGCCCAGGCGGTCCTTTGCTGCCGGCCAGCCGACCAGAGCCGCCGTGTCCAGCTCCGGGGCCAGTGGGGCCTTTTCCAGTACGCCGAGCACCGTGAACCATTCGCCGTCGATCAGTACCCGCTGTTCATTCGAAGCCCGTCCCACCCCAAGGCGCTCCGCCGCCGACGCCCCCAGCACCACCGCCGGATAGCGGCCCGTCGCGCCGTTCAGCCACGTCCCCGAGCGCAGGCGTGCGCCCACCGCCGCGCGCAGGTCCGTGCGTGCCGCGTACACCGTGATGCCGCCCGTCTCCGCCTCCGGGATGCGGTCGTTGCGGTAGACGTTCGCGTCGTCCAGCTTTCCCACCGCCGATACGGAGCGGACCGGGCCGATCCGGCCCACCATCGACTCCGCCCGCGCCGGCAGCTGGGCCGTAGCGCCGCCCAGGGGCGAACCGGGCGTCACCGTCAGCAAGTTGGTGCCCAGCGCGTCCAGCGCCCGGTCCAGGTCGGCGCGGGAGGAGGACGAGATGCCGACCACCGCCACCATCGCCGCGATGCCGATCGCGATGCCGAGCGCCGACAGCACCGCCCGCAGCGGGCGCGTGCGCAACCCCACCGCGCCGGTCTTCAGCACATCCGCGGGGCGCAGCCGCGCCGGTCGCAGCGCCTTCATGTCCACCCCGGCCATCAGTCCGTCACCCGCCCGTCCCGCATCCGCACCTGCCGCGGCAGCATCGCCGCCAGCTCCCGCTCATGCGTGATGATCACGACCGTCGTGCCGCCGGCGTGCAGCTCCAGCAGCAGCTCCAGCACCTCGGTGCCGGACGCCGAGTCCAGCGCCCCCGTCGGCTCGTCCGCGAGCAGCAGCGGCGGATCGCCGGCCACCGCCCGTGCGATCGCGACCCGTTGCTTCTCGCCGCCGGACAGCTCATGCGGCCGGTGCGCCAGCCGCGTCCCGAGCCCGACCCGCCGCAGCACGTTCTCCGCCCGCTGCCGCCGCTCCGCGGGGCGCAGGCCCGTATAGAGCAGGCCGTCGGCGACGTTGTCGACCGCCGATGTCCCCGCCGCCAGGTGGAACTGCTGGAACACGAACCCGATCCGCCGCGCCCGCAGCGCCGACAGCTTCGCGTCCGACAGCGCCCCGATGTCGTAATCCTCGATCCGGACCCGGCCCGCGGACGGCCGGTCCAGCGTCCCCAGCACATGCAGCATCGTCGACTTGCCCGATCCCGACGGGCCGGTGATGCCGACCAGTTCGCCACGCTCGATCTCCAGCGATACGGCATCGAGCGCCGTCACCCCGCCGGGATACGTCTTCGTCACGTCCGTCAGCGCGATCACGTCGGCATCCCCACCTTCGTGCCCGCGGAGACGCCGCCCCCGGATATCTCCACCCGGCCGTCCGCGAACAGGCCCGGCGTGACCTCCACATAGCGCGACG
Source organism: Streptomyces coryli (assembly GCF_011044975.1). GTDB lineage: Bacteria > Actinomycetota > Actinomycetes > Streptomycetales > Streptomycetaceae > Streptomyces > Streptomyces coryli. The sequence goes on from NZ_JAAKZV010000195.1 coordinate 1,628, forward strand.
TGCCGCCCTTGACGACCTCAAGACCGAAGCCGCCCTCCGCCAGCGCGACCAGCGCCGCGACCGGCACGGTGAGGACGTTCTTGCGGGTGCCGGCTGTGAAGGAGACGTCCACCGCCGCCTGTTCATATGCGGAGGCCGCCTTACGGGCCGCCTTGCCCGGCAGCGCGACCTCCACGTTCACCTTCGTCTCCGCGGGTTCGTCGCCCCGCCCCGGCTCCAGCACCGTCGACACCTTCGCGATCTTCCCGGTGACCGTCCGGCCGTCCGGCAGCCGCACCTCCACCTCGGCGCCCTTCTTCGCCAGCCGCTGGTCGTCGGTGTCCAGCTCGACGGTGACGGCCTTCGCGGTGCCGGTGTACGACAGCACCTTCTGGCCGGGCGAGGCGGCCTCGCCGGCCGCGCCCGCCACGCTGTCGATCCGGACCTGGCCGGGCGCGAACACCACCCGGCCCAGCTCCACCGCCCCGGTCTCCGTCAGCCCGAGGTCCTCCTGCCACGACTTCACCGCCGTGGCCGTGGCCGCGGAGTACTCGTCGTCCACCGTGAAGCCCGTATAGCCGAGCGCCCGCAGATTCGACTCCAACTGCTTGACGTCCCGGCCCTCGCTGCCCGCCTTCAGGGCGCGATACGCGGGCGTGGACCCGTACAGCAGCACCACCGGCTCGTCGTCCGCCCGGAACAGCGCCTGCCCGCGCCGCACCCGGTCGCCCGCCGCCGGCACCGCCGTGAGGGTGCCGGGGCGGCGGGCGGCGGCCTCGGTGGCGGTGCCGTAACCGAGTTCGCCGTCCGCGCTCTCGGTGTCCTTCAGCGTCTGCCGTTCGACCGTGGCGGTGGCGGGCGGCAGCGCGTCCCCGGTCCCCGCCGTGCCGGGGGAGCTGCCGCCCAGTCCGAGGGTGGCGGCGGTGACGGCGCCGCCCGTCACCAGCACCGCCGCCGTCATCGCGGCCTTGGCCGCGGGGCCGGCCATCAGCCCTTCTCCGATTTCAGGCTGCCGCCCTTGCCCTGCAGGTGGTCGCACTTCTTCTCGGCGGACTTGAAGTCCGGGTCCTCCATGATCTTTCCGTCCAGGCGCAGGCCGTTGCCGTCCGGGTCGGGGAAGTCCTCGACGCCGTTCTTGCGCATGCACTGGGAGTACTTGCGCATCTTCGCCTCCACCTTGGGATCCGGCTTGCGGTTCCCGCCCTGGACGCCCGGGTCGTACTTGCGGCAGGCCGCCATCGCCTTGTCGACCTCCTTCTTGGTGAGGCCGCTGCCGGGGCCGGCGTTGATGTTGAGCTCCACGCCCTTGCCCACCTTCGGGTCCTTGACGTCGAGGCCGTGCTTGCGCAGGCACTTGGCGAAGGCCATCGCCATCTCGCCCTTGTCCATGCTCGGGGAGGCGCTCGCGCCTCCCTTGCCGTCGCCGGCCGAGGCCACGCCGTCCTTGTCACCACCTCCGCCGCCGCACCCGGCCACCACCACGGCCAGGGCGAGCAGCGCACCGGACGTTCTCCACGCGGTCATCGCTTCAGCTCCTTCGTCTCGCGTACGAGCCGATGCAACGCCGCGCCCCGTTTCCCGGCCGTTTCCGTCCCGGCCGGACAGGCCCTAACGCCGGGGAAACAACCGCTCCGGCACCATGTCCCCGAAGAGGAGGGGGCCGACGATGCGGGTGCTGGTGGTGGAGGACGAGCCGCTGCTCGCCGACGCGATCGCGGAGTGGCTGCGCGAGGAGACGCATGCCGTGGACGTCGCGTACGACGGGACGGCGGCCCTGGAACATACCGGGGTCAACGACTACGACGTCGTCGTCCTGGACCGCGACCTGCCCGGTGTGCACGGCGACGAGGTGTGCCGCGAGCTGGGCGCCGCCGGTGCGGATGCGCGGGTGCTGATGCTGACCGCCGCGGCCGCGGTCACCGACCGGGTGGCGGGGCTGACGCTGGGCGCGGACGACTACCTGACCAAGCCCTTCGCCTTCCCCGAACTCGCCGCCCGCGTCCTGGCCCTCGGCCGGCGCGCCCGCCCGGCCGCGCCGCCGGTGCTCGCCCGCGCGGGCATCACGCTCGACCCGGCCCGCCGGGAGGTGTTCCGCGACGGGGCGTATGTACCGCTGTCGCGCAAGGAGTTCGCCGTCCTCACCGAGCTGCTGCGGGCCGCGGGCGCCGCGGTGTCGGCGGAGCAGCTGCTGGAGAAGGCGTGGGACGAGCACGCCGACCCCTTCACCGGCGCCGTCCGGCTCGCGGTGCTCAAGCTGCGCCGCAAGCTGGGCGAGCCGCCGGTGGTCGAGACCGTCACGGGAGTGGGGTACCGGATCGCATGAGCCTGCGCACCCGGCTGACGCTGATCTACGGCGGTCTTTTCCTGGCCGCCGGGGTCGTGCTGCTCGGCGTCACCTACGCGCTGTTCAGCCAGCAGATGGAGGCCGGCAAGGCGGGGTCGGTCGAGTCCACGCGCATCGGTCCCTCGGGCGAACCGCCCGAGGGACCCACGGTGAAGGCCTTCAAGAGCGAGGTCGTCGAGCAGACCCGCGACGACGTCCTCGACGCCGCGGCCACCTCCCTCATGACCCAGGGCGGCCTCGCCCTGCTGGTCGTCGGCGCCGCCGCGGCCGGCTTCGGCTGGCTGGTGGCGGGCCGCGTCCTGGCGCCCATGCACCGGGTTACGGAGACGGCCCGCCGGATAGCCGCAGCCCCCGCCGCCGATCGGGGGCTGCACGAACGTATCGCGCTCAACGGCCCGAAGGACGAGGTCAAGGAGCTCGCCGACTCCTTCGACACCATGGTGGAGCGGCTCGACCACTCCTTCGACGGGCAGCGCCGCTTCATCGCCAACGCTTCGCACGAGCTGCGCACCCCGCTCACCGTCGGCCGCGCGATGGTGGAGCTGGCGATGAACCGCAAGCAGGCCTCCGACGACGTGAAGCAGCTCGGCGAGGGCCTGATGCAGATCAACACCCGGCACGAGCGGCTGATCACCGGCCTGCTGCTCCTGGCCACCTCGGAGAACGAGGTCACCGAGCGCCGCCCGGTCGACCTCGCGGATGTGGCGGACCACGTCGCGGGGCAGGTCGCCGCCGAGGCGCGGGCGGTGGGCGTCACGGTCACGGCGTCGGCGGGCGAGGCGCTGACCACGGGCGACGCGCTGCTGCTCGAGCGGCTGGTGTACAACCTCGTCGAGAACGGCATCCGGCACAACGCCGCCGACGGCGGCTGGGTCGAGGTGACGACCGCCGTCGGTGCGGACGGCAGTGCGGAGCTGCGGGTCGCCAACTCCGGCCCGGTGGTGCCGCCTTACGAGGTGCCGGCGCTCTTCGAGCCCTTCCGGCGGCTGGCGCCCGACCGGCCGCTGATGACGAAGGGGGCGGGGCTCGGCCTGTCGATCGTACGGTCGGTGGCGCGGGCCCACGACGGCGAGGTGACGGCGCTGCCGCGGGCCGGCGGGGGGCTGGTGGTGACGGTGTGCCTGCCGGCGGCGGGGCGTGCGGCGGCGAAGGCGGGCGAGGCGCGCCCTGTGGCCCGTACGGCTTAACAAAAAGGAACACCCCGATGCCCCATGCTTTCGGCCGGAGCCGAAGGAAGGACCGGGACCATGCGCGCTACCGCGATGTCAGGGCTGCTGCCGGCCGCCGCGAAGGCGGTGCTGGCGGTGGGGGCGGTCATGCTGCTGCTGTGGTTCGAGTCCGCGGCGGCGGGGGTGAGCTGGGCGGTGGTCTTCGGTCTTGTGGCCGGTTTTGCGACGGTGCGGGGGCTGGTACGACGGGAGCGGCCGGACCTCGGCGGTGACGCTCAGCCCGCCGCCGAGATCCGCGCCAGCGCCGCCGGGACCTCGCCCACCTCGTCCACCAGCGCGATCCGCCGCTCCAGCGAGCGGCCGCGGGCCAGCGAGGTGAGCAACTGCCACGCGGGCAGGCGCTCGGTCCAGTGCTCGCGGTCGACGAGGATCATGGGGACGGGCTCGCCGCGGGACTCGTAGTAGTTGGGGGTGGCCGCGTCGAAGATCTCCTGGACGGTGCCGGCGGCGCCGGGGAGGTAGACCACGGCGGCGTTCGAGCGGGCCAGCAGGCCGTCCTCGCGGATGGCGTTGGCGAAGTACTTGGCGATGTGGCCCGCGAACGCGTTCGGCGGCTCATGTCCGTAGAACCAGGTCGGGATGCCGACCGAATCGCCGCCGCCGGGCCAGCGCTCGCGGACGGCGAAGGCGGCGTGCGCCCAGTCGCTGACGCTCGGCTCGAAGGACGGCACCTTGCCGACGAGCGCGAGGGCCTCGTCGAGCATGTCGTCGTCGAAGGGGGCGGCGTACGCGCCGAGGTTCGCGGCCTCCATCGCGCCCGGGCCGCCGCCGGTGGCGACGGTGTAGCCCTCGCGGGCGAGCTGCCGGCCGAGGCGGACGGCGGCGGCGTAGGCCTCGGTGCCGCGCTTGAGGGCGTGGCCGCCCATGACGCCGACGACGTGCTTGCCGACGAGGAGTTCGTCGAGCGCGTCGGACATGTGGTCGTCGTGGATGGAGCGCAGCATCGACGCGAGGATGTCGCCGTCGTGCTTGGTCTGCTGGAACCAGGAGTACGAGAGCGAGTCAGGCGTCGAGCCGTATCCGGTGCCGAGGCCGGCGAAGAGCTCTTCGGGGGTGTAGAGCAGCCCGCGATACGGGTCGAAGGGCAGGTGCGGGACCGGCGGGAAGACGAGGGCGCCCTGGGCGCGGATGTGGGCGGCGGCCTTCGGCATGAGGCGGCAGCCGAGGAAGACGGCGTCGGCTGCGTCGGCGGTCAGCAGCTCGTCGGTGCGGTTGGTGAGGTCGAGGCCCTGGAGGCGGAAGCCGCGGAGGGAGCGGCCGGTGATGACCTGGTCGAATTCGTCGAGGGTCTCGATCTCGTCCGGTGAATTAGGCACGGTGCCACCTTACGGTGGCGGGAATCCGGGCGCGGAGGGTCGGCCTCGGTGCGGGTTGGGCGGGCGGCTGCGCGCTTCAGCGCAGCGGCAGAGCTGCCAGTTGGGCGACCAGGGCGGAGAGCGGGGCGAAGGCGGCGAGCAGGGCGCCTGCGCGGAGGGCGGCTGCGCCGCGGAGGACGTGCGGGGAGGCGCCGAGGCGGAGCAGGGCGGCCGTGGTGTGTTCGCGGGCCTTCTTCGTTTCCAGGGCCGCTGTTACCACCGTGGCTACCGCGCAGGACACCACCAGCACCGCGCCCAGCGCCGTGATCGGGCCCAGGGCCATCCGGCCCGCCGACGCCGGCTCGTGCAGGGTCAGGGCGACCAAAACGCCTGCCAGGACCGCGCACAGGGCGCCCAGGGGGCGGCCCACTCGGCGGGCTTCCTCCTGCAGGACCCTTCCTGCGAGGAGGCGGAGGGGGCCGGGGCGCAAGGCGGAGAGGAGGCGGCCGCAGAGGTGGGTGATGCCGGGGCCGGCCAGGACCAGGCCGATGGCGATCACGGCCCAGCTCGCCACGACCGGGGGTGAGGCGTGGCCGATGCCGAAGGGGAGGGTGAGCTTCATCAGCTTGCCCTGGTCGGCGAATTCGCCCGCGTACGCGCCGAGGGCGAGGCCCGTCGCCACCAGCGCCGTGCCCCAGGGGAGGTCGGACGGGGCCGGGACGCCGGGCCCTGCGGCGAGACCGCGCGGCGTCGTCAGCCGCGCCGCGGCCTCCGCTGCCGCCGACTCCGCGGCGCTGCCCGGCAGGGCACGGCGCGGGCGCAGGCTGAGCGCGCTCGCCGCGGCGGCCACCAGCGGCAGGCTGATCAGCAGGGTCAGCGCGCCGACCGGCGGTACGGCGACGGCGTTGCCGCCGAGCAGCCGGGCGGCCTCGCCCGCGTACGGCAGCCGGCTGAGCAGCGCGACGCCGCCGCGCAGGTGCAGAAAGGCGAGCAGCGCGATCGCGCTGCCGAAGAGGCAGGTCAGCGCCGTCGACAGCGCCGCGAGCAGCGGCACCCGCACCGGGCCGAAGCCCGCCGACGCGAGCCCGGGGGAGGGCCGGGCGCTGGGGTCCGTACGGGCGACGGCCACCGCCAGGTGCACGGTGGCCAGTATCGGCACCGCACACCAGAGGAGTTGGGGCACCGAGGCATGGCCGAGGGCCGTCAGAAGCAGGAAGCCGACCCCGGCGGACGCGCAGGCGACCATCAGTCTGCGCAGCGCGGCCAGGGGTCGGGCGCCGCGGGCTAGACGGAGAGCGAGCACGAGTCCTCCGTCTCGGATGAGCCCCCGGTCGAGTCCTCCGCCGCCCCCTCCGCCGACTCCGCCGGCGTCGGCACCCCCGGTCCGGTACGCCGCCCGTCGACCAGCGTCACCGTCCGGTCGGCCAGCTCGTGCGCCTCCGCGTCATGGCTGGCCAGCACCGTCGTGATGGAGTGCGAGCGGGCCGCCGCCACCAGCGTGCGCAGCACCCGGACGCCCTCCGCCCGGTGCAGCGCCGCGGTCGGCTCGTCGGCGAAGAGCACCGCGGGCTCCATGACCAGCGCCCGCGCGATGCACACGCGCTGGGCCTGCGCCGCGGTGAGCGCGCGCGGGCGCGCACGGCCCAGGTCGCCGGCGTCCAGCCGGTCCAGCCACTCGCCGGCCCGGCGCTTGGCCTCGCGGTGGGTGGCGCCGGCGAGCAGCAGCGGCAGCGCGGCGTTCTCCCAGACGGAGAGCTCGGGGACCAGCTCGGGCTTCGGGTCGATCCAGCCGAAGTGCTCAAGCCGCATCCGCTCCCGGCGGGCGACCGGGAGCGCGTAGACGTCGAAGTCGTCGTAGCGGACCTGGCCCTCGTCCGGCGTCAGCTGCCCGGACAGGCAGCGCAGCAGCGTCGTCTTGCCGCTGCCGCGCGGCCCGGTGACCGCGAGGATCTCCTTCGCGGCCGCGCCCACCGAAACCCCGACGAGCGCGGGGGTCGGACCGTGGGAGTAATGCAGGCCCCTGCCCCCGAGCAGGTCCCCGTCCGGCGGATCAGCTTCGCCGAGCATCGCGCGCACCTCGTCTTACCTGGGTAGTTCACCTTGTCCGGTGAACGACGGCGGAGTGATTCGGTCACTTCGCACGATAAGAAGGCCGGAGTGCGCCGGGCGGGGACTCGCCCGGTAGTGCGCTCGTACGGGCTACGGCTACAGCTTCTGCCACGCCTCCGTCAGGACACTGCGGAGGATCTGCTCGGCCTCGTCGAACTGCTCCTGCCCCGAGATCAGCGGCGGGGCCAGCTGGACGACCGGGTCGCCGCGGTCGTCGGCGCGGCAGTAGAGGCCGTTCGCGTAGAGCTCCTTGGAGACGTGGCCGTATAGGATGCGCTCGCACTCCTCGTCGGTGAAGGTCTCCTTGGTCGCCTTGTCCTTGACCAGCTCGATGCCGTAGAAGTAGCCGTCGCCGCGGACGTCGCCGACGATCGGCAGGTCCTGCAGCTTCTGCAGGGTGCCGTAGAAGGACTTCTCCTGCTCCAGGACGCGGGCGTTGAGGCCCTCGCGCTCGAAGATGTCCAGGTTGGTCAGGGCCACCGCCGCGGAGACCGGGTGGCCGCCGAAGGTGTAGCCGTGCGGGAAGCTGTTCCCGTCCTCGTAGAACGGGGCGGCGATCCGGTCCGAGACGATGCAGGCGCCGATGGGGGAGTAGCCCGAGGTCATGCCCTTGGCGCAGGTGATCATGTCCGGCACGTAGCCGAACTTGTCGCAGCCGAACATATGGCCGAGCCGGCCGAAGGCGCAGATGACCTCGTCCGAGACCAGCAGCACGTCGTGGCGGTCGCAGATCTCGCGGACCCGCTGGAAGTAGCCGGGCGGCGGCGGGAAGCAGCCGCCGGCGTTCTGCACCGGCTCCAGGAAGACCGCGGCGACCGTGTCCGGGCCCTCGAAGAGGATGGCCTCCTCGATCCGGTCCGCGGCCCAGCGGCCGAAGGCCTCCGGGTCGTCGCCGTGCTCGGGGGCCCGGTAGATGTTGGTGTTCGGGACCTTGTGGGCGCCCGGGACCAGCGGCTCGAAGGGGGCCTTCAGGGCCGGCAGGCCGGTGATGGACAGGGCGCCCTGCGGGGTGCCGTGGTACGCCACCGCGCGGGAGATCACCTTGTGCTTGCCGGGCTTGCCGACCAGCTTGAAGTACTGCTTGGCGAGCTTCCAGGCGGTCTCGACGGCCTCGCCGCCGCCGGTGGTGAAGAAGACCTTGTTCAGGTCGCCGGGCGCGTAGCCCGCCAGCCGCTCGGCGAGGTCGATCGCGGACGGGTGGGCGTACGACCAGATCGGGAAGTACGCCAGCTGCTGCGCCTGCTTCGCCGCGGTCTCGGCGAGCTCGGCGCGGCCGTGGCCCGCGTTGACCACGAACAGGCCTGAGAGGCCGTCGAGGTAGCGCTTTCCGGTGTCGTCGTAGATGTAGGCGCCTTCGCCGCGCACGATCGTCGGGACCGGGTTGTCCCGGTACGACGACATGCGGGTGAAGTGCATCCAGAGATGGTCGTAGGCAGTCTTCGAAGAATCAGTGCCCACGGTTATCGGCTCCCCACGCGTAGGTCTGCTTGCGCAGCTTGAGATAGACGAAGCTCTCGGTGGTGCGGACGCCCGGCAGCGCGCGGATGCGCTTGTTGAGCAGCTCGAGCAGGTGCTCGTCGTCGTGCGTGACCACCTCGACCAGGAGGTCGAAGGAGCCCGCGGTGACGACGACGTACTCGCACTCGTCGATCTCGGCGAGCGCGTCGGCGATCTGCTCCACGTCGCCCTCCGCGGTGATCCCGATCATCGCCTGGCGCATAAAGCCGACGGTGAGGGGATCGGTGACGGCGACGATCTGCATCACGCCCTGCTCCAGCAGCTTCTGCACCCGCTGCCGGACGGCGGCCTCGGACAGACCCACGGCCTTGCCGATCGCGGCGTACGGGCGGCGGCCGTCCTCCTGGAGCTGCTCGATGATCGCCCGCGATACGTCGTCGATCGATGAGTGCCGCTGGTTCGTGTCCTTGTTAGCCACGACCGTACTTTGACACTGAATTCGTCGTTGGGGCAACACTTTTCGATGGAATCCGTATGCTGGGGGTCGTACGAAGGTGAACCTGGCCTGTGGAGATCTTCCGGCGAAATCGCCTGGTGACGGGAGATCGTCCGGCGGCTAGGGTGAGCCACAACAAGCCGACACAAACCTTGGAGGGGTCGGAAGTGACCGAGCCGCGCCGCCTGCGCAACTACATCGCCGGGGAGTTCAAGGACGCCGCCGACGGGCGCACCCTCGATGTGGTCGACCCGACGACCGGAGAGGTGTACGCCACCTCGCCGCTGTCCGGCGCCGCCGACGTCGACGCCGCCATGGAAGCGGCCAAGGCCGCCTTCCCCGGCTGGCGCGACGCCACCCCGGGCACCCGGCAGCTGGCGCTGCTGAAGATCGCGGATGCGATCGAGGCGCGCGCCGACGAGCTGCTCGAGACCGAGTGCCGCGACACCGGCAAGCCGCTGGAGCTCACCCGCGAGGAAGAGCTCCCGATGATGCTGGACCAGATCCGCTTCTTCGCGGGCGCCGCCCGGATGCTCGAGGGCAAGTCCGCGGGTGAGTACATGGACGGCCTCACGTCCTTCGTCCGCCGCGAGCCGATCGGCGTCTGCGCGCAGGTCGCACCGTGGAACTACCCGATGATGATGGCCGTGTGGAAGTTCGCCCCGGCGCTGGCCGCGGGCAACACGGTGGTGCTGAAGCCGTCCGACACCACCCCGGCCTCCACCGCCCTGGTGCTCGCCGACATCATCGGCTCGATCGTCCCCAAGGGCGTCTTCAACGTCGTCTGCGGCGACCGCGACACCGGCCGCCTCATGGTCGAGCACCCCGTCCCCGCGATGGCCTCCATCACCGGGTCCGTACGGGCCGGGCACGAGGTCGCGGCGTCGGCGGCCAAGGACCTGAAGCGGGTGCACCTGGAGCTCGGCGGCAAGGCGCCGGTCGTGGTCTTCGAGGACGCCGACATCCCGAAGGCCGTCGAGGACATCTCGGTCGCCGGCTTCTTCAACGCCGGGCAGGACTGCACCGCCGCCACCCGGGTGCTCGTGCACGAGGCGATCCACGACGAGTTCGTCACCGCGCTCGCCAAGGCCGCCGCCGAGACCAAGACCGGCGCGGGCGAGGACGACGCGCTGTACGGGCCGCTGAACAACGCGGGCCAGCTGGAGCGCGTCGCCGGCTTCATCGAGCGGCTGCCGGCCAACGCCAAGGTCGAGGCGGGCGGCCACCGGGTCGGCGAGAAGGGCTACTACTACGCCCCGACCGTGGTCTCGGGCCTCAAACAGGACGACGAGATCATCCAGAACGAGGTCTTCGGCCCGGTCATCACCGTCCAGTCCTTCCGCGACGAGGCGCAGGCCACCGAGTGGTCCAACGGCGTGGACTACGCGCTGGCCTCATCCGTGTGGACGAAGGACCACGGCCGCGCGATGCGGATGTCCAAGGCCCTCGACTTCGGCTGCGTGTGGATCAACACCCACATCCCGCTGGTCGCCGAGATGCCGCACGGCGGCTTCAAGAAGTCGGGGTACGGCAAGGACCTCTCGGCGTACGGCTTCGACGACTACACCCGCGTGAAGCACGTCATGACCGCGCTGTGACCGACCACTCCTTGCACCGCCGGCGCAGCTCGGACTCCTCGTCCGTGCGCGCCAGGCGGTCCGCTCCGTACGCCCGCTCCAGCGGCGGCAGCCGGTAGCGCGTCCCCGGCACCCCGTCCGGTACGGGCTCGACCACCGAGTCCCGCTGCAGGCCGCGCAGGGCCTGCAGCAGGACCGCCCCGGTCAGCCGCTCGTCGGCGCAGACCCGCCAGGCCGCGGGCACGGTGAACTCCCGCGGGAAGACGCTGAGCCGGGCCCACAGCCGCCGCTCGGACCGCGAGCACAGCCGGTGGCTGACGGTGATGGCGCGGCGCAGGCTCCGGTGGTGCGGCGGTGGCGGGGCGGGGCCGGTGCGGTCGTCCGCCAGGTCGAGGCAGGCGGCATGGTCGGCCAGCAGCCGGCGCGGCAATTCGGGCAGCGGGTGCCGGCGCAGCTGGGCGGCGGCGATGTTGAGGGCCAGCGGCCGGCCGTCCAGCAGCGTGCACACCTCGTCGACGGCCGTGCGGGCCGCCTCTGTCGCGGCCACCGGCGCGCCGTGCCGCTCGGCCGCCCGTGCGAAGAAGGCGGCGGCCGCGGCGGGCGGCAGCGGGTCGAGCTGCATCGTCAGCATGCCCGGCAGCCGGCGCCTGCTGGTCGCCACCACCCGCAGGCCGTGCCGCTCCACGGTGACGGCCGTGAGGGCGTCCGTGCACCCCGGGGTCAGCCGCTCGCAGTCCTCGGCGATCAGCACATCCGGCCGGTGCGCGTCCCGGCCCAGCGGGCCGAGGACCCGGTTGACCGCGTGCACGAGTCCCGCCGGGTCGGCGACCTGGGACAGGTCCGCCCGTACCACCGCACCGCCCATGTCCTGGGCCGCCGCGGCGGCCACCGCGCTCTTTCCGCAGCCGGCGGGGCCCACGACGAGTACCTGCGGGCCCGCCCGCAGCAGTCGCACCAGATGTGCGCACTCCTTCTTCCGGCTCACCAGCATCCGAAGCTCCCTGATCCATCCCGCCGTTGGCGGGGTCTATGCGGAGAGGATCGCTCCGGACGTGGGTCCGCGGCATCGGTCAGCCGCTCCGGTTAGGTACCCCTAGGTATGCGTATCTTCCGCTGACTCCTCGTCGGCGGAGCCGAGCAGAGCGGCGATTTCCAGCCGGGAGGAGAAGCCGAGCTTGGAGAGGATGTGTTCGACGTGGGCGTCCGCGGTGCGCTTGGAGATGACGAGGCGTTGTGAGATCTCCCGGTTGGACAGGCCTTGCGCCACCAGTTCGGCGACCTCCAGCTCGCGGCGGGTGAGGGCGTCGACGGGGGTGCCGGTGGCGGGTGCGGCGGCCGGGGTGCCCGCGGCGCGGCGGCGGGGCAGCGCCTGCGGGGCGTCGGTGCCGGCCGCGGTGAAGGCCAGGGCCTGGTCCTGGCCGAGCGTCTCGCCCTCGGTGAAGAGCCGGGTGAACTCCTTCTCGCCGATGGCTTCTTGGATCTGCCCGATCGTCCGCTCCCGCATGGCGAGGGCGGCCTGCTGGCCGCTCACGGGTTCTGAGCCGAGGCGCCGCCACTGGGCTGCCGCCGCGCCGATCAGCCGGGAGGCGCGCCGGTGCCTGCCCTGTCCGGCCTCCGCCCATCCGGCCATCTCCACCGCTCCGGCGATGCCCACGGTGTCGCCGAGCGCGCCCTTGAGCGCGGCGCAGCGGCGGGCTTCGGCGACCGCCTCGGCGGGCCTGCCGAGCAGCACGAGCGCCATCGTGCGCAGCAGCGACGCGTACCCCTGGGCCCAGCATTCCTCGGGCTCCTCGGTGCACAGCCGCAGGGCCGCGTCGAGTTCGACCATGGCCAGATCCGGGCGGCGGGTGCAGAACAAAAGGGCCGAGCCCTTGATGTAGTGGTGCTGGATCAGATCGGCGCGGGCGCCGTGCGCCGCCAGCAGCGGCTCGGCCGCGGTGAGGGCGGCCATCGCACTGGACTCGTCGCCCAGCCAGTTGTGCACGCCGGCGCTGATGCGCAGGGCCTGGGCGACCAGCCGCGGGTCGCCGAGCTCGTCGGCGGTCTTGCAGGCCTCCAGCACCCAGGGCAAGCACTGCGCCTGACGCCCCTGGTAGCGGCCGAAGTCGGCCCGCCAGATCAGCGTGGTCGCCCGGTGCGCGGCGGGCTCCGAGGCTCTCGCCAGCGCCTTCGCCATCCAGTAGTCGGCCTCGCCGATACGGGCCTCGGTGGCCCAGTACGACCACATGACGGCGGTCAGCGACAGCGGGGAGCCCGCGGTGTCCGGATCCTGCAGCGCGTATCCCAGCGCGGCGCGCAGATTGTCGCCGTCGGGCGCGAGGGCGCGGGCGAGCCGCAGCTGTTCCGAGGTGAAGAACCGGTCGGCGAAGTGGCTGAGCAGGCGGTGGTAGTGGGCGACGTGCCGGGCCCGGCACGCGGTGGTCTCGCCGAGGGAGTCCAGCCAGTCGGCGCCGTATTCGCGGATGGTGTCCAGCAGCCGGTAGCGCGCCTCGTCGCGCGGGCCGCCGGGGCCGTCGGCGCGCAGCACCACCGACTTGTCGACGAGGCTGATCAGCAGCGGGAGTACGTTCGCGACCGGGAGTTCGGCGTCGGCGCAGACGGCTTCGGCGGCGGCGAGGTCGAAGCCGCCGGCGAAGACCGAGAGGCGGGCCCAGAGCAGACGTTCCTGCGGGGTGCACAGCTCGTGGCTCCAGCCGATCAGCGTGCGCAGGGTGCGGTGGCGGGGCTCGGGGACGGAGCGGCCGGCCTCCAAGACGTCGTAGGCGTCGGACAGATGCTGGGCCAGCTGGTCGAGGGTGAGGGCGCGCAGCCGTACGGCCGCCAGCTCGATGCCCAGCGGGATGCCGTCGAGGCGGCGGATGAGGGTGAGGGCCTGCTCGCGATTGCCGTCGGTGATCTCGAAGCCGGGGGCGGCGGCGGCCGCGCGCTGGGTGAACAGCGCCAGCGCGTCCGAGGACGCGGAACCGGGGCGGTGGCCGGATTCGCCGGGGTCGGGCACCGACAGCGGCTGGACGGCGTAGAGGTGCTCGCCCGGCACGTCGAGCGGCTGCCGGGAGGTGGCCAGGATGTGCAGCCGCGGGGCGGTGGGCAGCAGCACGTCGGCGAGCAGCGCGACCGCGTCCAGCAGGTGCTCGCACGTGTCCAGCACGAGCAAGTGCTCCCGGTCCGCCAGGGCTTCCAGCAGCGCGTCGAGGGCGGGGCGGGGATCGTTCCCGGCGAGCCCCAGCGCGCCGGCGACGGTGTGCGGCAGCAGCTCGGCGTCCCGTAGCCCGGACAGCTGCACGAGCCGCACGCCGTCCGCGTAGTCGCCCTTGACCTGGGACGCGGCCCGCAGCGCGATCCGGGTCTTGCCGACGCCGCCGGGACCGGTGAGGGTGACCAGCCGGGAGCGCCCCAGCAGCCGCCGTACGGACGCGAGTTCGGCCGTACGCCCGACGAAGCTCGTCACTTCGGCGGGCAGCCGCCCGCTCCTGAAGCCGAACGTCATGGCATCGCCCCCTACCTGTGCGTGTCTTCTGCGGCGTCCTCGGCGGCGGAGCCGAGCAGGGCGGCGATCTCCAGGCGGGAGGAGAAGCCGAGCTTGGAGAGGATGTGTTCGACGTGGGCGTCCGCGGTGCGCTTGGAGATGACGAGGCGTTGTGAGATCTCCCGGTTGGACAGGCCTTGCGCCACCAGTTCGGCGACCTCCA
>NZ_JAAKZV010000196.1 GCF_011044975.1 Streptomyces coryli
CCCCACCACCCCCCTCACGACGCCATCTCATACGGACTAGGCACCGGAAAGTACGCCTCCAAAAACGGCCGCAACCGCTCCGTCTGCCCCTCCCCCTCCCCCTCCACCGACACCGTGTCGTTGATGCAGAACACCCGCCGATCACGCGCCGCCAGCAGCCGGTCCAGCCGATTCGCCGAGTTCGGATTCGACAGGTCGAAGTACCCGTACGTAATCGACCCCGTCGTCGACCGCCCCGTATGGAACGCGTAGTAGTGATGCAGCGACGACGGAATCGCCAGATCCTCCCGGCTCCGGAAGCGATGCGACGCCGTCGCCCCGTGCTCGTCCCCGAACCGCGACTCGATCTCCGCCAGCACGCTCCGCCGCAGCGCATGCGGCGTGTGCTTCATCTTCTGCACCGGGAGCACACCAAACGTGTTCTCGATCAGCCGCCGGTTGTTCTTCGCCGCGACCGACACCGGCACGTCCTCGTCGCTCGGGTCGTCCAGCGGCACCAGCGCCGGCGACGGGAAGAACTTCGTCACCCCGTTCCCCATGAAGAAGTCCTGTGGCACCGTCTCCGCGCCCAGGAAGACATCGTCGTTGAAGTACAGGAAGTGCTCCGACAAGCCCTCAATGTGATGCAACTGGCTCTCGATCGCATGCGAGTTGAAGGTCGGCAGCAACCCCGGGTCCGTAAAGATCTCGCGGTGGCTGACCACCCGCAGCCGCGGGTGCGCCGTGTCCAGCCACACCGGCGCCTGGTCGTCCGTCACCAGGTAGACATTGCGGATCCAGGGCGCGTACGTGGCCAGCGAGCGCAGCGAATAGCGCAGCTCGTCATGGTCCGCGTAGCGCGCCGCGTTCGCCGACTCCCCGTGGTATTCCTCGCCCGCGTATTTCGCCCGCCGCCGCAGCCACTCCGGATCGGAGCCGTCGACCCACGTGTAGACGGCGTCGATGGGAAAAGTGATGTCCCCCGGCAGCGGCCGGGTGAACTCCTCCCGCGTGCGCACCTTCAGCCGCCCGACCCCCCACCGGTCCGCGTCGATCAGATCCACGGCCTTTCCCGCCACCGGTACGGACTCGGTGACGCCGTTGCGCCGCGGCGCGACCAGCCGCTCCCCCTGCCGCGCCCAGAACTCCACCTCGCACGCGTACCGCTCCCCGAGCACCAGCCGCTCCCCCGGCTCGGTCCTGAACCAGGTCAGCCGCAGCCCCCACTTGTCGTCCCCGACATGCCGCCACACCCCGGGCTCGTAACCCGGCGCCAGCCGCGGCCCGCCGCCCTCGCTGCCCAGCGGCGACACATACGCGGGATCGCGTCGGCACAGCCGGGCCAGGGCGTCGAGGGCGCGGGCGCGGTCCTTGTCGGGTACGGCGACGATGGCGGCCTGGCGGGGGCGGCCGCGGACGCAGAAGTAGTCGACCCCGGCCTGCTTCAGCGCCCGGGTGACGGCCTTCAGGGCCGCCCGCCGGGCGTGCTGCGGGGAGAGGTCCGGCTGGAGGTGAGCGATGCGCGGGCGGCCGTCGACCATGACGACCCGGCGGCCGGGCGCCGCGGCGAGGCCGCGCCGGCGGCGGGCGAGGAGGGCGGCCCTGACCCGGTCGGCGCGCTGGGCGGAGGTGAGGGTGGCCAGGTGATGCTTGACCTGGCGGCGGGCCTCGACCGAATAGCGCTCGGCGATGGCGCGGCGGAGCGAGCGCGGGAGGGCCCGGCGGTAGAGGGCGACGACCGCGGAGGCTTCCGGGTTCACGCGGGGTCCCGTGGTCATCTGGCCCATCACACGCTCCGATCCAGCCACAGCCTAGGATTGAACGGTATTAAACCGCCGCAAACTGCTCAATTGGAGCGCGGCCAGGAGGG
Source organism: Streptomyces coryli (assembly GCF_011044975.1). Classification (GTDB taxonomy): domain Bacteria; phylum Actinomycetota; class Actinomycetes; order Streptomycetales; family Streptomycetaceae; genus Streptomyces; species Streptomyces coryli. Next base: position 1,850 of record NZ_JAAKZV010000196.1, read on the forward strand.
CGGCAGAGAGGCGGAGTCAGCACGCCCGGGCCCGTATCACCGCGGTCTCGTCGTTGTGTATGCGTATCCAGGCCCCGGTGCTCTCGCCGCGCCGGTCCACGGTCTCGGCGCTACGGCCCCGCAGCGGGCCCGTTATGTCGAAGCGGTAGCAGCGGCCCGCGTCCACCCGGAAGGCGTCCCAGTCATCGGCCAGCGGAGTCCGCTCCCCCGACACCAGCCGGCGGTCGCTCGGCGCGGCGCCGCACGGCGGGGCGTCCTGCTGCAACCGCTCCGCGTCACCGCACCAGTCATGCGCCACCAGCACCGGCCCGCCGGAGTCGTTGACCGTACGCGAGCACAGCCCCGGCAGGCAGCCGGAGCCGACCGCGCGGGCGGTGGGTATGCCGAGCCCGGCGCCCAGCCCGGCGAGCAGCACGGCGGCAGCCGCGTACCGTCCGATCGATCCCATATCCGCACCCTCCGCCGGAACGGCGGCCGGCGCACGCGGGACTGGTCGGAATGGCGGTGCGGGGCGGCGGGGCCTACTCCCCGTCCGCCCCCGCCGCCACCGCCGCGCGCAGCAGCGGCCGGTCCGGGGAGTCGCCGAGCAGCGCGGGATGCGGCAGCGCGGGCAGGGGCCGCTCAGCCGCCGCCTCGAGCTCCGCGGCACCGCCGCTCATCAGCGGGTAAGCCAGGATGAACAGGGATAGTGCGGTCAGGGGCATGCTCGTTCTCATTGCCACAAGGACAATATGAAGAGCCGATTCAGGCGCGGCCGGGACAGGCGGCGGCGACGCGCCCAGCCGGTCACCCGACCGGGCGCGCTACCGCAGGCGATCAGCGGTTCGTCCGCAGCAGCGTCCGCATCGTCCGCATCGCCACCGACAGGTTCGCCAGGTCGAAGCTGTCCGACGACTGGATCTCGTCCAGCGTCGCCCGGGCGCGGCCCAGGATGGTGGCGTTCTTCTCCTCCCACGCCTTGAACCGCTGCTCCGGCGTGGAATCCGCCCCGCCGGCCGACAGCACGTCCGCCGTCAGCAGCGCGTGCGCCGCGTACAGGTCCTCGCGGATGGAGGCGCGGGCCATCGACTGCCAGCGGTCGGCCCGCGGCAGCTCGATCACCCGGTCCATCAGCTGGCTGATGTGCACCCGGTCGCCCAGGTCGTAGTAGACCTCGGCGACGTCCATCGGGTCCTTCTCGGTACGGTCCGCCACCGCGACCACATCGAGGATCGGGAACGCCGCCGAGAACCCGGCCACCCGCAGCGCCAGCTCCTCCGGCACCCCGCCGGCCTGCAGCTCGCCGAGGATCCGCTGGTACCACTCCAGGTCCGCGCCCTGCAGCGGCTTCGGCAGCGTGGCCCACACCTCGGCCACCCGGTCGCGGAAGAACTCGATCGTCTCCGCCACCTGCAGCGGCTGCGGCCGGTTGTTCAGCAGCCAGCGGGTGCCGCGCTCGACGAGGCGGCGGGAGTGCAGCCGGACGCGGGTCTGGACGTCCGCGGCCACGACGTTGTCGAGGGCCTCGACCGCGTCCCAGAAGTCGCCGAGGCGGAAGATCTCGCGGGCGGCGGTGTGGGCGCGTACGACCTCTTCCGTCGAGGCGCCCGTCTCCTCCTTCAGGCGGTGCAGGAAGGTGGTGCCGCCGGTGTTGATCGTCTCGTTGACCAGCACCGTCGTGATGATCTCGCGGCGCAGGGCGTGCGTCTTGATCTGGTCGGGAAAGCGCTCTCGCAGCGGCTCGGGGAAGTAGCTGAAGAGCAGGTGCTCCAGGTACGGGTCGTCCGGGAGCTCGGTGCCGATCAGCTCCTCGGTCATGGTGATCTTGTTGTACGCCAGCAGCACCGCCAGCTCCGGCTGGGTCAGGCCCTGGCCGTTGCTCAGCCGGTCGCGCACCTGCTTGTCATTCGGCAGGAACTCCAGGCTCCGGTTGAGCCTGCCCTCCTTCGACAGCTTGCGCATCAGCCGCTGGTGGGCGTGCATCAGGCTCGGGGACTGGGAGATGGCGTTGCCGAGCGCGGTGTTCTGCGCGTAGTTGTTGCGCAGCACCAGGGCGCCGACCTCGTCGGTCATCTCGGCCAGCAGCCGGTTGCGCTGCTTGACCGTCATGTCGCCGTCGGCGACGACCGCGTTCAGCAGGATCTTGATGTTCACCTCGTGGTCGGAGGTGTCCACGCCCGCGCTGTTGTCGATCGCGTCCGTGTTGACCTTGCCGCCGACGCCGTCGGGACCACCGGAGCGGGCGAACTCGATCCGGCCCAGCTGGGTCGCGCCCAGGTTGCCGCCCTCGCCGATGATCTGCGCGCGGACGTCCTGGCCGTCGACGCGGATGGCGTCGTTGGCCTTGTCGCCGACGTCGAGGTTGTTCTCGACCGAGGACTTCACATACGTGCCGATGCCGCCGTTCCACAGCAGGTCCACGGGGGCCTGCAGGATCGCCTTCATCAGCTCGGCCGGGGTCATCTTCGCGATCGACGCGTCGATGCCGAGGGCCGCGCGCACCTTGGCGTTGAGCGGGATCGACTTGGCCGTACGGGGGTGGATGCCGCCGCCGTCGGAGAGCAGCGACGCGTCGTAGTCGGCCCAGGAGGAGCGCGGCAGCTCGAAGATCCGGCGGCGCTCGGCGTACGAGGTGGCCGCGTCCGGGTCCGGGTCGATAAAGATGTGCCGATGGTCGAAGGCGGCCACCAGGCGGGTCTGCTCGCTCAGCAGCATGCCGTTGCCGAAGACGTCGCCGGACATGTCGCCGATGCCGACCGCGGTGAACGGCTCGTTCTGGCAGTCCGTGCCCAGCTCGCGGAAGTGCCGCTTGACGGACTCCCAGGCGCCGCGGGCCGTGATGCCCATGCCCTTGTGGTCGTAGCCGGCCGAGCCGCCGGAGGCGAAGGCGTCGCCGAGCCAGAAGCCGTAGGCGACGGCGACCTCGTTGGCGATGTCGGAGAAGGTGGCGGTGCCCTTGTCGGCCGCGACGACCAGGTAGTTGTCGTCGCCGTCGTGGCGGACCACGTTCTCCGGGTGCACGACCTGGCCGCCGACCAGGTTGTCGGTGATGTCGAGCATCCCGGAGATAAAGGTCTTGTAGCAGGTGATGCCCTCGGCCAGCCACGCGTCGCGGTCCGCCGACGGGTCCGGCAGCCGCTTGCCGACGAAGCCGCCCTTGGCGCCGGCCGGGACGATGACGGTGTTCTTGACCTCCTGCGCCTTGACCAGGCCGAGGATCTCCGTACGGAAGTCCTCCCGCCGGTCCGACCAGCGCAGGCCGCCGCGGGCGACCTTGCCGAAGCGCAGGTGCACGCCCTCGACGGTCGGCGAGTAGACCCAGATCTCGTACGCGGGACGGGGCGCGGGCAGGAACGGGATCGCCTGCGGGTCCAGCTTCATCGAGACGTACGCGTGCGGGTGGCCCTGGCTGTCCTTCTGGAAGTAGTTGGTGCGCAGGGTCGCCTTGATCATGGTCAGGAAGGAGCGCAGGATGCGGTCCTCGTCCAGCGACGCCACCTGGTCCAGAGCCCCGTCGAGCTCCTCGAGGATGCCGTCGGTGACCTCGTTGCCCGCGCGCTGGTGGTCCGGCGACATCCGGGCCTGGAAGAGCGAGATCAGCAGCCGGGTGGTGTGCACGTTGGTGCGGAGGGTGTCCTCCATGTACGACTGGCTGAAGGAGACGCCCGCCTGGCGCAGGTACTTGGCGTAGGCGCGCAGCACCATCACCTGGCGCCAGTTGAGCCCAGCGGTCAGCACGAGGGCGTTGAAGCGGTCGCTCTCGGCCTCGTGGTTCCAGACCGCGGTGAAGGCGTCCTGGAAGCGCTCGCGGGTGTCCTCGCCGACCTCCAGGCCGTTGCCGTTCGCCGCCGGGGGCAGCTTCAGGCCGAAGTCGGAGACCCAGGCGCGGGTGCCGTCGACGCAGCGCAGCTCGTACGGGCGCTCCTCGACGACCTCGACGCCGAGGTCCTGGAGGACCGGGAGCACCTTGGTGAGCGAGAAGGGCGCGCCGGCGCCGTAGACCTTCAGCCGCCGCTCGTCGTGGGCGGCGCCCACCGGCTCGTACAGGCTGAGGGCGAAGCGCTCGGTGCCGCCGACGGAGGTGAGCCGCTCGAAGTGCTGCAGGTCGGCGACCGCGATGCGCGGGGTGAAGTCCTCCTTGTAGCCCTCCGGGAAGGCGCCCGCGTAGCGGTGCGCCAGCTCGGTGCCGCGCTCCTCGCCGAGTTCGGCGTTGAGCGCCTCGGTGAAGCCGTCGGTCCAGGAGCGGGCGGCGTCGGCGAGGCGGCCCTCGATCCGGTTGACGTCGGCCTCGGTGAGCTCGCGCAGCTCCGTACCGGGGCGGACGCGGACGACGAAGTGCAGCCGGGAGAGGACCGATTCGGTGTTCCAGGCGGTGAAGTCGACGGAGGTGCCGCCGAGCTCCTCCTTGAGGATGTCGATCAGGCGCAGCCGGACCGTCGTGGTGTAGCGGTCGCGCGGCAGGTAGACGAGCGCGGAGTAGTAGCGGCCGTATTCCTCCTGGCGGAGGAAGAGGCGCAGCCGGCGGCGCTCCTGCAGGTAGAGCACGCTGGTGGTGATCGACTGCAGCTCGTCGACGGGCGTCTGGAAGAGCTCGTCGCGGGGGTACGTCTCCAGGATCTGCAGCAGGTCGCGGCCGTCGTGGCTGTTCGGCGTGACGCCGGAGCGGGCGAGGACGTCGGCGACCTTGCGGCGGATGACCGGGACGCGGCGGACGGACTCGGTGTACGCGGCCGAGGAGAAGAGGCCGAGGAAGCGGCGCTCGCCGACGACATTGCCGTCCTGGTCGAACTTCTTCACGCCGACGTAGTCGAGATACGACGGCCGGTGCACGGTGGCGCGGCTGTTGGCCTTGGTGAGGACCAGGAGCTTGTGCTCGCGGGCCTTGGCGCGGGCGTCGGCCGGAAGGCGGTGGAAGGACTCGGAGGCCGGGGTGCCGTGGCCGTCCTTGGTGGTGTGCGAGGGGTCGGCGCGCAGGATGCCGAGACCGGTGCCGGGGACGGCGGTGAGCTCGTCGCCGTCGTTCTTGCTGAGCTCGTACTCGCGGTAGCCCAGGAAGGTGAAGTGGTCGGCGGAGAGCCAGCGCAGCAGCTCGCGGGCCTCCTCGACGTCGCGCTCCGGCAGGTCCTCGGGGAGCGGCTCGGAGCCGAGGTCCTCGGCGATCCGCAGGGCGCTGTCGCGCATCTTCTGCCAGTCCTCGACGGCCTCGCGGACGTCGGACAGGACGCGGACGAGGTCGGCGGTGATCTGCTTGAGGTCGCCGCGGTCGGTCTCGCGGTCGATCTCGACATGGATCCAGGACTCGACGACGGCGTCGTGCGGGAGCTCCGGGGTGCCGTCCTGGCCGCCCGGCTGGGCGAGATGCGGGTCGCGGCCGGCGTCGAGGACCTCGAGGAGGCGGCCGGTGACGTCGCGGCGGACCACGATCTGCGGGTGGATGACGAGGTGGATGCCGCGGCCCTGGCGGGTCAGCTCATTGGTGACCGAGTCGACCAGGAAGGGCATGTCGTCCGTGACGACCTCGACGACGGAGTGGCTGGAGGCCCAGCCGTTCTCCTCGACGGTCGGGGTGTGCACCCGGACGTTCGCGGTGCCCTGCGGGCGGTGCTGGGCCAGGCGGTAGTGCGAGGCGGCGGCGCCGTAGATGTCGACCGGGTCGCGGTCGGTGAGGTCGTCGGGCGCCGTGTGCAGGTAGTAGCGCTGGAGGTACGCGGCGAGCGTGTCCGGGGCGAGGCTGTCCTTCTTGGCCCGCTCCCCCTTCTCGCCTTTCTCGGCTACCCGGGCCGCCCGGGTGAGCAGCTCGGCTTTGGCTTCGTCCAGCTTGGTCTGCATGTCCTCATGCTCCTGTCGCGCGCCGTTGCGTGACGAGTGGCGGATACGTGGATATGTGGTGCGGTGGCACGGCGTTGCGCGGCGGGGTGACCGCCATGAAACGACGTTATGCCGGAATCGCGGATGAGCGAGCCGTTATCGGCCATTTGTGACCTAAGGCACCGCTTGGCGGTAGCACTAGCGGCGACGGCGGGCTCCGGTCCCATGGTGGGTGCCGGAGCCGGGGGCGGGGCGTCGGCGCCCCGTCGGCCTATCGCGCTGATCACGGGACAAGGCTACTGCCCGCCGGCGGGGGTCCGTCATGGGCTGCGGGTGTACAAAACATCGGCCGGAAGTTGGCCGTACCGGCCAGGTTGTCAGGCGTCCGGGGTGGGAGCAGGTTGAACAGCGAGACCGCAGCCATCGCTCATTCCTGGGGAGCACGCCATGGCAGCCAAGATCCTGATCGTCACCGGCGACGCCGCCGAATCCCTCGAGGTCCTCTACCCGTACCAGCGGCTGCGCGAGGAGGGCTACGACGTCCACATCGCCGCGCCCACCCGCAAGACGCTCCGCTTCGTGGTGCACGACTTCGAGAACGGCTTCGACACGTACACCGAGAAGCCCGGCTACACCTGGCCCGCCGACCTGGCCTTCAACGAGGTCGACCCCGGCCACTACGTGGCCCTGGTGATCCCGGGCGGCCGGGCACCCGAGTACCTCCGCAACGACCCCGAACTCCGCAAGATCGTGAAGGCCTTCTTCGACGGCGACAAGCCGGTCGCGCAGATCTGCCACGGCCCGCTGATGACGGCCGCGGTGGGCGCGCTGCAGGGCCGCCGGGTGACCGCGTATCCGGCGCTGGAGCTGGACATGCAGACCGCCGGCGCCAGCTACCAGGACGCCGAGGCGGTGGTGGACGGGGTGCTGGTGTCGGCGCGGGCGTGGCCGGACCACTCGAAGTGGATGCGCGAATTCCTGACGGTGCTGCGGGCGAAGGCGCCGGTGACGTAGTCCCGCCTACGGCACCCGTCCGACCCGCGTTTACGCCACCAGCTCGTCCGCCGCCGCGACCGCCTCCACGAGGCTGTCCACGACCGGCACCCCGGCCTGCTCCAGGCTGGCCCGGCTGTGCGAGCCGCCGGTGTACAGCACCGCCTGGGCACCGGCGGCCGCGGCCGCCTTGGCGTCGTCCACGGCGTCGCCGATCACCACCGTACGGGCGGCGTCGACGCCGGCTATCGCGGCGAGGTGGCGCACCATGTGCTCCGCCTTGCCGCCGCCGTTCGGCCCGGTGAGGCCGTCGACGCGGACGAAGCGGTCGACGATGCCGTGCTCGTGCAGCAGCGGCACCAGGCGGTCGTGCGGCGCGAGCGAGCACAGCGACTGGGTGAGCCCGGCCGCCTGCCGCCCGGCGAGCAGCTCGGCCGCGCCGTCGGCGAGACCCGCGGTCTCGGCCCGCGCCCAGTAGTGCCGGTGGAAGGTCTCGTCCATGACCAGCCACTCGTCCTCGGTGGGCAGCCGGCCCATCAGCCGCTCGTAGAACTTCGGCACCGGCACGCAGTACAGCTCGCGATAGCGCTCCAGCGTGATCTGCGGCAGGCCGAGCTCGGTGAAGGAGGCGTTCGTCGCCTCTATCACCGCGTCGATGTCGTGGAAGAGCGTGCCGTTCCAGTCCCAGACCAAATGCGCCATGAAACGACCGTAGCGCGAGGGTCAGACAATCAGGTTCGGAATTTCCTGCACCCCGAACCACAGCAGCTCGTGATCCTCGGCCCCGTCCACGGTGAACTGCGCGTCGTCGTCCCCCTGGTCCGCGGCGCCCAGCACCTCCGCGGCGGCGGTGACATCGGCCACCGCGTCCGGGGCGTCCACATGCACCGCGGCGGCCAGCTTCAGCGAGACCGCCTTGGCGATACGGACCTCGCCGAGCGCCGCCGGGTCCAGGGTGTGGTCGGGGTCGGCGGAGGCGGCGCCGTCCGGCACCTCGGCCACGAGCACCACGCGCCGTCGCGGCGCGTCCGGCTCCCCGGCGAGCATCCGCAGGCTGGCGCCGGCGGCGCGGTTGAGCGCGGCGTACTCCAGCTCCTCGATGTTGTCGGAGACATACCACTCGCGCAGCGCCGGGGTGACGGCGTAGGCGGTCAGCGGAGCCGGGCCCAGCTCACCGGCCTTGTGGGCATCGGCCAGCGAGGGGAGCGTCAGTGGCAGGTACACGCGCATGGCGCACAGCATACGGACCTGTACCTCTTCCGGATGGATCGCGGGGTGCCGTGCAACCGTTCCCGTTGCCCGCCGGCGGGCATGTGAACGGCTCAACTCCGCGGCCCCGTCGCCCGGATAGGTGAATTCCCCGCCGTGCTCAGCCGGATACGTACCGTCATTGCCGCCCCCCGCACCTCCCGGCTAGAACTGCTGCCGACCGCACGGCACGCAGCACGGGGGTGAACGGCGTGGAGCGAACACGTACGAACAGGGGACCGGCCGGACGATCACGGGCGGCCACCCGCCCGCCGGCGCGGCGGGACCCGCGCCGCCCGCGGCGCTTCGCCTTCCCGGGGCTGCCGCAGGAGCTGCAGCCGCACGAATGGTTCGCGAAACGCCTGCTGTTGACCCTGAGCGGCCAGAAGCCGGTCCACTGGATGCTCGGCCACACCATCGGCGAGGCCTACGAGCAGCTGCTGGCCCTCGCCGAGAACCCGCCGCTGCGCGGCCCCGGCCGCCCGGTGGTGGCGGAGTGCAGCGGCTACCAGCCCAGCCCCCGCGCCATCGAGGCCTTCGCCCGTATCGAATACGGCACCAGGGCCCGCGCCCTGGCCTTCCGCCTGGAACTGGCCGAGGACAACCGCTGGCGCTGCGCGGCGGTGGAGGTCGGCCCCGGGGTGGGCCAGTGAAAGCCATCGGCCGGACTCCCCGTGGAGTCCGGCCGATGGCGTCCTACGTCGTGCTGGTGTCAGCGCTTCTTTTTCTTCTTGTTGCCGCCGCCGCGCTGCTGCTTGCGGCGCTCCGCCCGCGTGAGGCCGTCGGCCGCGGAGCGGACCGGCTCGCCGTCCGTGGAGAGCACGCCCTCCTCCACGTCGCCCTGCTCCGTGGGAGCGGAGAAGTGCAGCTCGCTCGGCCGCTGCGGCTGCTCGAGACCCTTGGCCGTGATCGCCGGGCGGGCACCCGCCGGCACCGCGTCCTCGACCGCGTCGGCCGGGGCCGCGTCCTGCACCGGGACCTCCTCGACCTGCTGCTCGACCTGGACCTCCAGGTTGAACAGATAGCCGACGGACTCCTCCTTGATGCCGTCCATCATGGCGGTGAACATGTCGTAGCCCTCCCGCTGGTACTCGACCAGCGGGTCCTTCTGCGCCATCGCGCGCAGGCCGATGCCCTCCTGGAGATAGTCCATCTCGTAGAGGTGCTCACGCCACTTGCGGTCGAGGACCGACAGCACGACCCGGCGCTCCAGCTCACGCATGATCTCGGAGCCGAGCTCCTTCTCGCGTGCGTCGTACTGCTCGTGGATGTCGTCCTTGATGGACTCCTCGATGAACTCCGCGGTGATCCCGGCGCGGTCGCCGGCCTCCTCCTCGAGCTGCTCGACGGTCACCGTGACCGGGTACAGCTGCTTGAAGGCACCCCACAGGCGGTCGAGGTCCCACTCCTCGGCGAAGCCCTCGGCGGTCTCGGCCTGGATGTAGGCGTCGATGGTGTCGTCCATGAAGTGGCGCACCTGCTCGTGCAGGTCCTCGCCCTCCAGGACGCGGCGCCGCTCGCCGTAGATGACCTCGCGCTGGCGGTTGAGGACCTCGTCGTACTTCAGGACGTTCTTACGCGTCTCGAAGTTCTGCTGCTCGACCTGCGACTGGGCGGAGGCGATGGCGCGGGTGACCATCTTGTTCTCGATCGGGACGTCGTCCGGGACGTTCGCCATGGACATCACGCGCTCGACCATCTGCGCCTTGAAGAGCCGCATCAGGTCGTCGCCGAGCGACAGGTAGAAGCGGGACTCGCCCGGGTCGCCCTGACGGCCGGAACGACCGCGCAGCTGGTTGTCGATACGCCGCGACTCGTGCCGCTCGGTGCCCAGCACGTAGAGCCCGCCGAGGTCCTTGACCTCGTCGTGCTCGGCCTTGACGGCCTCCTCGGCGCGCTCCAGCGCCGCGGGCAGCGCCGCCGCCCACTTGTCCGGGTGCTCGACCGGGTCCAGGCCGCGCTGCCGCAGCTCGGCCTCGGCGAGGTCGTCGGGGTTGCCGCCGAGCTTGATGTCCGTACCGCGGCCGGCCATGTTCGTCGACACCGTGACGGCGCCCTTGCGGCCCGCCTGGGCGACGATCGAGGCCTCGCGCTGGTGCTGCTTCGCGTTGAGCACCTCGTGCGGCACGCCGCGCTTGGCGAGCTGCTGCGAGAGGTACTCCGACTTCTCCACGGAGGTGGTGCCGACCAGGACCGGCTGGCCCTTCTCCTGCTTCTCGACGATGTCGTCGACCACCGCGTCGAACTTCGCCGGCTCGGTGCGGTAGATCAGGTCGGCCTGGTCGAGGCGCGCCATGGGGCGGTTCGTCGGGATCGGGACGACGCCCAGCTTGTAGATCTGCTGGAACTCCGCGGCCTCGGTCATGGCCGTACCGGTCATGCCGGAGAGCTTGTCGTAGAGGCGGAAGAAGTTCTGGAGGGTGATCGTGGCGAGCGTCTGGTTCTCGTCCTTGATCTCCACCCCTTCCTTCGCCTCGATCGCCTGGTGCATGCCCTCGTTGTAGCGGCGGCCGGCCAGCACACGGCCGGTGTGCTCGTCGACGATCATGACCTCGCCGTCGATGACGACGTAGTCCTTGTCCTTCTTGAAGAGCTCCTTGGCCTTGATGGCGTTGTTGAGATAGCCGACCAGGGGGGTGTTCACGGACTCGTAGAGATTGTCGATGCCCAGCCAGTTCTCCACCTTGGAGACGCCGGACTCGTGGATGCCGACGGTGCGCTTCTTCTCGTCGACGTCGTAGTCACCGGTCTCGGCCTTGCCCAGGCGCACATCGGCGGGCTCACCCTTGGAGAGCCGGGTGACGAGCTTGGCGAAGTCGGCGTACCACTTGGTGGCCTGGTCCGCGGGGCCGGAAATGATCAGCGGCGTACGGGCCTCGTCCACCAGGATCGAGTCGACCTCGTCGACGATCGCGAAGTTGTGGCCGCGCTGGACCATCTCGTCCTTCGACCACGCCATGTTGTCGCGCAGATAGTCGAAGCCGAATTCATTGTTCGTGCCGTACGTAATGTCGCAGTTGTACTGCTCGCGCCGCTCCGCGGGCGGCATATTCGCCATGATGCAGCCGACGCTGAGGCCGAGGAACTTGTGCACCCGGCCCATCCACTCGGAGTCGCGCTGCGCCAGATAGTCGTTCGTCGTGACGATGTGCACACCGTCGCCGGACAGCGCATTCAGATACGCCGGCAGCGTGCCGACCAGGGTCTTGCCCTCACCGGTCTTCATCTCGGCGACATAACCGATGTGCAGCGCGGCGCCGCCCATCATCTGGACGTCGTAATGGCGCTGGCCCAGCACCCGGCGGGCCGCCTCACGGACGGCGGCGAAGGCCTCGGGGAGGATGTCGTCCAGGGTCTCGCCGTCGGCGAGCCGCCCCTTGAACTCCTCGGTGAGCTCGCGCAGCTCGTCATCGTCGAGGGCCTCGAAATCGGCCTCGATGGAATTGACCTGGTCCGCGATGCGGTGCAGCTTGCGCAGGATCTTGCCTTCACCTGCACGCATTAGTTTGCCGAAGACGGACACTTGGACGGGCTCCTTGCCGGTCGGGCCTGGCACGGTCGAGTTCCTTGGCGATCCGTACGGACCGCATCGGCCATCGTATGCGAGGACGAGGCGACGCCGGGAGGTGCGGCCACACCCTGCGCAGAGTCGTCCGTACACTCAACGCCCGAAAGGGCCGGAAAGTGCCGGATCTCACGCGATACTCCCTGGCGCGGGTGACAGGAACACGCGCAGACTCCGCACATGGACCCGGTTTCCCTCACCTCCGAGCGCCTGCTCCTCCGCCCCCCGGAGCCGGCCGACGTGGACGCCGTGCACGCGGCGTGCCAGGACCCCGACATCCAGCGCTGGACGACCGTCCCCGCGCCGTACGAGCTGCGGCACGCCGAGGACTTCGTCCTGCGCATCTGCCCCTCGGGCTGGCGCGACAACACGGTGTACAACTTCGCGGTCACGGTGCGTGAGACCGGGGCGCTCGCCGGGATCATGGGCCTGGTCGGCATCACCCCGACGCGGGTGGCCGAGCGGGTCGCGGAGATCGGCTACTGGACCGCCAAGGAACAACGCGGCCGCGGCTACACGGCAGAGGCGGCCGGCGCGGTGGCCCGCTGGGCCTTCGGCCCCCTGAAGGTGGACCGCCTGGAGTGGTACGCGGAGGCGGGCAACGAGGGCTCGCGCGCGGTGGCCCTGAAGGCGGGCTTCCAGATGGAGGGCACGCAGCGCTCCCGCCTGGTCCACAGAGGCACGAGACGCGATGCGTGGGTGGGGTCCCTGCTCCCGTCGGATTTGGGCTTGCAGGAGAGCCTGCCGTACGTCCCGGCGGACTAAGCCGGCCTCTCCGGGGGAGGGGCGTCCCGCAAGGCGGGACGGGCTGGCCCGGGACGTTTCGCAAGCCGTCCGCCCAACCCGCACCGAGCCCGAGCCACGCGCACTGTCAGTGCCCCCGCCTAGCCTCGACCCCATGACGCTCCAGCTGACCGCCGACGAGGCCCGCCGCATCGCGCTGCGCGCACAAGGCTTCCTAGGCGCCCCAGACCGCCGCGCAGGCACCCGCGGCGTCCTCCGCCGCCTAGGCGCAGTCCAGCTCGACACCATCTCCGTGCTCGCCCGCTCGCACGAGCTCATTCCGTACGCCCGCCTCGGCGCCCTCGGCCGCCAGGCCGTCGACGGGGCGTACTGGAGCGGGCAGGGGCAGGCCACCACCTTCGAGTACTGGTCGCACGCCGCCTGCATCCTCCCCATCGAGGAGTACCCGCTCTTCGCCTTCCGCCGCCGCGCCCGCCGCGCGAAGGGCCACCGCTGGCACCGCCTGGAGGACGCCGACCGCTCCTGCGCCGCCGTCCTCGACCGCCTCAAGGCCGACGGCCCGCTCACCTCCACCGACCTGGGCGGCGCCAAGAACGGCGGCCCCTGGTGGGACTGGTCGGACACGAAGATCGCGGTGGAGTGGCTGCTCGACACCGGCGACGTCGTCTGCACCCAGCGCCGCGGCTGGAAGCGGGTCTACGACCTCGCCGAGCGCGCCATCCCCGCCGACCTGCTGCACGACGACCTGACCGACGAGGAGTGCCTGCGCCGCCTGGTCGCCCAGGCCGGCGCGGCGATGGGCGTCGCCACCCGCGCGGACCTGGCCGACTATCACCGCGTCAAGGCCGACCAGGTCGATGCCGTCATCGCCGATACGGGCCTGGTCCCGGTCGAGGTGGCCGGCTGGGGCAAGCCGGCCTGGGCGGACCCGGAAGCCCTCGCAACACCCCCGAAGGGCCGCCACCGCACGACGCTGCTCTCCCCCTTCGACTCCCTGATCTGGGACCGCCCGCGCACCGAGCGGATCTTCGGCCTCACCCACCGACTGGAGGCGTACGTCCCCAAGCCCAAGCGGATACACGGGTATTTCGCGATGCCGGTGCTGGCCGGCGGCAAGCTCGTCGGCCGCGTCGACCCGGCCCGCGAGGGCACCACGCTGGTGGCCCGGCACGCGACCCTGGGCGCGGACGTGCCGAACGGCGTACCGCCGGCGAAGGCGGTCGTGCCGACCGCCCAGGCGATGGCGGAGGCGGCGAGCTGGGTGGGCGCGACGGACCTCCGCGTCGAGCGGGTGACGCCGCCGGAACACGCCGCTGCGCTGCAGGCGGCGGCGGACGAGGCCATGGCGTAGCGAGGTTATCCACAGGGGGTCGCAACGCGATCCGCCGCCCGGCATCGTGCTGACCATGCCGAACGCGACGACCGAACCGCCGACCTCCCGGGCCTCCCTGACGGCCCTCTTCCTCCCCGCCCCCTGCGCGGGTTGCGGGGCGACGCGCACCGCGACCCGCGTCGCCCCGCTTTGCGACCACTGCGCCACCCTCC
>NZ_JAAKZV010000197.1 GCF_011044975.1 Streptomyces coryli
CGGCTGCGCAGGATCGAGGCATGCCGTTCCCGCCCGCCCGCCGCTTACGGCCCACGCAGGCCGCGGCGGCGGTACGCGATCTGCCGTGGCGGCATGCGCTGGGCCTGCTGGGGCTGCTCGCCGTGGTCTTCGCGGCGGGGATCGGGCTGTATCTGAACGAACGCGACGTGCGGCAGCGGCCGGTCGAGCTCGGCGCGGACACGGCGCGCGACCGCGTCACGATCAACGCCGCGGTGCACCGGGCCGACCCCGGGAACCGGCGCGTCACCGTGCAGCTCACCGCGGACCCGCACGGCAGATACGCCGTGGACAAGGGCGCCCTGGCCCGCCCGATCAAGCTGCATACCAACGCCACCGGCGCGGAGGAGTTCACCGTCCCCAGCGAGAGCCCGGGCTGGGTGAAGGAGCTGGAGCTGGTCCTCGAGGACGGGACGATCTCCGACTATCCCTTCGACCGGTACGACTTCACACTAGCCCTCGCCGCCACGGCCAAGGGCAAGGCGCTGCCGGTGGAGCTGCGCTTCGTCGACCAGAACACGAACTTCGAGGTCACCCCGAAGGCCACCGACTACGGCGACGAGGTCGTCGCGGTCAGAAGCGAGCTGAAGCGGTCGCGGAGCACCTTCATCATGACCTGGTTCATGATCGCGACGATGTGGGTGATAGCCCTCGCCGTATCGCTGGCCTGCTGGCTGGTGGTCAACCAGGGCCGCGGCCTGGTCTGGGGCGCCCTCGGCTGGATGGCCGCCAGCCTCTTCGCCCTGGTCGGGCTGCGCAACGCCGCCCCGGGCTCGCCGCCCAACGGCTGCCTGCTCGACTACGCCGCCTTCTACTGGGCCGAGGCGCTCATCGCGATCAGCGTGATCACCCTGGTCTTCCACGGCATCCGCGCCGAGCACCACCGCGGCGGGCCCATCGACCCGCTGCTCGCCTGGACACCAGCCGGTCAGCAGGGCACCGGGCAGCAGGACGCCGACCCGGGGCCGCCGGCACATCCGCCGCGCCGCCGCACCGTGGGCCCGGGGAGCGCGGCGCGCCGGAGGCGCGGCGGCGGGTCTAAGCGGCGCCCAGGAACCCGGTGAAATCCGCCGGATCGGCGTCATAGCCGCGCAGCAGGGCGGCATACGCCCACGTGCCGTCCTCGCCGCGGGTGAACTCCGCGAGCGTGGCCGCGGTGGCTTCCCCGAGCGTCGTGAGGTCGTGCATCGCGAGCTCCGCGTCCCCGGTGCTGATCCGGACCGCGGTGTCGGCGGACACCACCTGCACCGACGCGTTCGCGATACGGGCGAAGCCGAGCCGGTCGTCGGCGGCGCTCTGCTGTATGGCCACGCCCACCACGACCCGGACATAGCGCGGCGCGAGCCGGTCCAGCTCCAGCGTCAGCGCCTCGTCGATGCCGAACCCCAGGCCGGTGCGGCTCTCCCGGTGCAGGCTGATCGTGCCGTCGGGGGAGCGGCGGTCGAAGTGCACCAGATAGTCCGGCGGGCCGTGCGGGGCGTCGGCGGTGTACGCGGCGGCGATCAGGTCGAGGTCGTGCGGCGGCGCGCCCCGCGGGGCCGGGTCCCACTTGAGCGCCACCTGGACCTTCTGCAGCCCCTTGCTGAATCCACTCACCTGTCTCCCCCTCGAGCGTCCGGTACGAAGTCCCATGCCGTGACGGCACGTTGCCATGGTGCCACCCGACACTGACACCTGTGATCCACTGGGGGATATGGAGCAGGCAGAAACGATCCTCGTCACGGGCGCCACCGGCACCCTCGGCCGCCCCCTGGTGGAGCGCCTGGTCGCCGCTGATGCGCCGGTACGGGTGCTGAGCCGGCGGCCGCGCCCTGCCGGGGACGAGCGGCCGTACGCGTGGGCCGTAGGCGATCTGAAGCAGGGCACAGGCCTCGACGCGGCGGTCGCGGGCGCCGGCGTGATCGTGCACTGTGCGACCGACGCCCGTAACGACACGGCGGCCACGCGCCGGCTGCTGGCGGCGGCCAAGCGCGCGGGCAGCCCGCATTTCGTCTACATCTCGATCGTCGGCGTGGACCGCGTACCGCTGCCGTACTACCGGTCGAAGCTCGCGATCGAGCGGCTGGTCGAGGACTCCGGGCTGCCGTGGACGGTGCTGCGGACGACGCAGTTCCACGACCTGGCGGCGAAGGTGACGGATGTGCAGCGGCGGCTGCCGTTCGTGCTGGTGCCGGGCGGGCTGCGGATTCAGCCGATCGAGGTCACGGAGGTCGCGGAGCGACTCGCGGAGCTGGCGCGGGGCCCGGCCGTCGGGCGGGTGGCGGACATGGGCGGGCCGCAGGTGCTCGGCGCCCGCGAGACCGCCGCGGCGGTGCTGCGCGCGGCCGGGCGGCGGCGGCCGCTGCTGCCGGTACGGCTGCCGGGCCGGATCTACCGCGCCTTCCGCGAGGGCGGCCATCTCGCCCCGGAGCACGCGGTCGGCAAGGTGTCCTTCGCGGAATACCTCGCCGCGCGCCGGACTTGAGGGCGGTCATGAGTGACTTCCGCTGGCAGGGCGACGAGTTGGACCTCGACGCGTACCTGCGCCGCATCGGCCTGGACGGGGCCGGCGGCGCCGCGCCGGACCTCGGCACGCTGCGGGCCGTGATGGCCGGGCACGTGGCGTCGATCCCGTTCGAGAACGTGGAGGTGCTGCTCGGCCGGCCGGTGCTGCTGGACGTACCGGCGCTGGAGCGGAAGCTCGTACGGCAGCCGCGCGGCGGCTATTGCTACGAGCACAACCTGCTGCTCGCCGCCGCCCTGGACCGGCTCGGCTTCGAGGTGACCGGACTCGGCGCGCGCGTCCGGATGGGCGCCGACAAGATCAACCCGACCACGCACATGCTGTTGCGCGTCGACCTCGGCGGCGAGCCGTGGCATGTCGACGTCGGCTTCGGCGGCGAGGCGCTGCTGGAGCCGCTGCCGCTGGCCGCCGGGGCCGAAGTGACGCAGGGCGCCTGGACGTTCTCGGTCACCGACGAGGGCGACAGCGTGCGGGTGCTGCGCGGACTGCACGCGGACGGCTGGTTCCCGCTGTACGCGTACACCCTCGAACCGCGCCACCGGCCGGACTACGAGGTGTGGAACCACTACATCTCCACCCACCCGCGCTCGCCCTTCACCAGCCGCCTGGTGGTGCAGCAGCCGGGCCGCGAGCAGCGTCTTGCCCTGGTGGGCGACACGCTCACCACGATCGAGCCGGGCGGCGAGGTGACGAAACGGACCGTGGCGCCCGAGGAGTTGCCCGGTGTGCTCGGCGACTTCGGGCTCGCCTTCGACGCGGCTGACACAGCCGCCCTCATCCGGCATGCCGCCGCGCGGCGCGCCGCAGATACGGCAGAAAGCCGCTGACCGCGGCCGGCCGCGCGGCGCCGCGGGGCACGGCCGCGTAGACGGACCGTACGGGCGCGTCCTCGGTCCGCAGCGCCACCAGCACCAGACCTGGCGGCAGCGCACCGGCCGCCAGAGCCGGTACGAGGGTGATCCCGAAGCCCGCCGCCACGAAGCCGAACTTCGCGATCCACTCTCGCGCCACGATGTCGATCCGCGGCCGGAAGCCCTCCCGCAGGCACGCGCTGATCAGCGTCTCGCCGGCGTCCGTGCTGCCCGCGACCCAGGGCTCGTCCATGAGCTCCGCCAGCCGCAGCGTCCGCCGCCGGGCGAGGCGGTGGCCGATGGGGAGAGCGACCAGCACTGGCTCGTCGAGCAGGTGGATCAACTCCACCGGGTCGAAGGCGCCGAGCCGGTCGGCGTATCCGGAGACCACGGCGAGGTCGAGGTCGCCTGCCTGCAGCGCGGACACGTGGTCGCGGCTGTAGCCCTCGGTATGGCATACCTCGACGTCCGGGTGGTCGGCGCGGAATGCGGCGACAGCCAGCGGCACGAGGGCGGCGCCGGCGGTGGCGAAGGCGCCGAACCGCAGCCGGCCGGCTGCCAGGCCCTGCAGGGCGGCGAGGTCGCGGCGGGCGGCGTCGAGGCGTTCGAGCGCGGCGCCGGCGTGCGAGAGCGCGGTGCGGCCCGCGTCGGTGAGGCGCACGCCCCGGGGGAGGCGGTCGAAGAGCGGGGCACCGAACTCGGCTTCCAGGGCGGAGACCTGGCGGGAGACGGCGGACTGGGTGTAGCCGAGCTCGGCGGCCGCGGCGGTGAAGGAGCCGTGCCGGGCGACGGAGCGGAAGACCTCGAGCCAGGCGGTGTCCATGGGCGGCCTTTCCTGGTGCCATGCGTCATACGCATGGTAGCCATGCGAGACATTCGCTGGTCGAATCGGTGGCCGCTGCCTAGCGTGGTCCGCATGCTGAAGACCACGGACAATCCGGCCACCGTGCCCACGCCCGCGGGCCCGTACTCGCACGTCGTCCGTCTCGACACCGGCGACGGCGCGCTGCTCTTCGTCTCCGGCCAGGTCGCTCTCGACGAACGCGGCGATCTCGTCGGCCCCGATGACATGACGGCGCAGGCCCGGCATGTGATGGACGCGCTTGGCAAGATCCTTGCCGCGCACGGCGCTTCGTACGACGACGTCGTCAACATCCGCAGTTATCTCACCGATATGGGACGCCGGGCGGAGTACGGCGCCGTTCGCGCCGAGTACATCAAGGGCGTACCGCCCTCCAGCACCACCGTGGAGGTCTCCCGGCTCTTCGTCCCCGGCGCGCTGCTCGAGGTCGAGGTGATCGCTGCCGTCGGGTGATGCTGCTGATCAGCCCGTTAGCCAGGTCATCAGGCCGTACGATGGCGACCGTGCTGGTCAAGTGGATGCGCTGCAACGTCACCGACCGTCGCGGCTTCGAGCGGGGGCAGCGCAAGTGGGCGGGGCTGCTCGGCGAGCCCGGCTTCCGGGGGCAGGGGGGCGGATGGAGTCAGGCGCGCGAGGGGGTGGCGCATCTCTTCGGGTTCTGGGAGAGCCGGGCGTTGTACGACTCGTTCATGGCCCGCTCCCACGACCGGCTCGCGGCGGCGCAGGCGGGCACGTATACGGGCATGCGGATCCGGCTCTTCGAGCACGTGCATGACGTGAAGGTCGGCTTCGAGCCGCGCTTCGGCGACGCGGATCTGCTGCGGGTGGCGCATACGCGCGTCAAGCCGGACCGGGTGGAGAACTTCACGCTGATGCAGGAGAAGGTGTGGAATCCGGCGATGGCCGGATCGCCCGGGATGCTGCGCGGCTTCTTCGGCCGGGCGCCGGGCGACGAGTTCCTGGTGCTGTCGATGTGGGATTCGGCCACGGAGCGGGCCAAGTACCGCATCGAGCGGGTGGAGCGTCTGGGCCTGCGCGCGCAGACCAGCTCGGACGTGGCGGCACTGGCGGGGGACGTGATCGACGTCGAGGGCGCCTGGACGGTGTGAGGCGGCGGCTCAGGCCCGCCACTCCGCCGTAATGGCCGCGCGCTCCTCCCAGAGCCGGACCCCGGCGCCGCCCGGCTCCCAGCGCTCGCAGAAGCCGCGCAGCCAGGCACACTTGGCGAGCATCGCCGCCTGGCGGGCCGGCCACGGGGGCACCAGGTCCGGCCCGTAGGCGGTGAAGAAGCGGGGCAGGGCGGCGGCGTGGGCCGGGTGGTGGGTGCGGACGATCCACTCGCACCAGGCCAGGTCCTCGACCGGGTCCGGCAGGGGGTGTGCGAACTCCCAGTCCAGCACCGCAGTGACCGTGAAGTCCGACGGGTCCAGGAGGATGTTGTTCGGTCCGTAGTCCCCATGGATCATGCCGGTCGCGTGAATGCGGCGCAGCAGCTCGCCGCAGGCGGTCAGGACCTCGGCCGCGTGGCCCGCGTCGATGAGCTCCTGGCCGTGGGTGCCGGGGAGGAAGCCGAGGGTGAGGGTGCCGTCCGTCTCGTCCAGCACCGGGGGTACCGGGAGCCGGCCGGTCAGCCGGCGGAGCGCGTCTCGCTCGCGGCGGTGGCGGAGAGCGGCGTCCGGGCCCGCGTAGGTCTTTCTTACGGAGCGGCCGTCGCCCAGCGTGCGGTTTGTGTAGCCGTGCGGCAGCGGGTGCATGCGGCGATCATGCCCGCGAGGCCGTCGGCGTGGCGCTGATTTAGTGTGGGCGGCATGGCACGGCCCCGGCGCATCGTTCTCATCCGGCATGGCGAGTCGGAGGGGAACGCGGACGACACGATCTACGAGCGCGAGCCCGACCATGCGCTGCGGCTGACCGAGAAGGGGCGGCGGCAGGTCGCGGAGGCGGGGGAGGAGCTGCGGGAGGTCTTCGGGGAGGAGCGGGTCAGTGTCTACGTATCGCCCTATCGACGCACCCACGAGACCCTCGAGTGGCTGGCCCTCGACCCGAACCGGGTGCGGGTGCGCGAGGAGCCGCGGCTGCGCGAGCAGGACTGGGGGAACTGGCAGGACCGCGAGGAGGTCCAGCTGCAGAAGGTGTACCGGGACGCGTACGGGCACTTCTTCTTCCGCTTCCCGCAGGGCGAGTCAGGGGCCGACGTCTACGACCGGGTCGGCGCCTTCCTGGAGAGCCTGCACCGCAGCTTCGACCGGCCCGATCACCCGGAGAATGTCCTGCTGGTCACGCACGGGCTGACGATGCGGCTGTTCTGCATGCGGTGGTTCCACTGGACGGTGCCGGAGTTCGAGGCGCTATCGAACCCGGGCAACGCCGAGTACCGGATGCTGCTGCTCGGCGAGAACGGGCGCTACACCCTGGACCGGCCCTTCGACCACTGGTGCACCCCGGAGGAGTACCAGGAGTCCCACAGGTGAGCCGTCCGGAGCTTCGTACAGCTGAGCGGTAGGCTTCAGCTGAGATGACCGCTGATCACGACCCTGCATCGCGCCTGGCCCGCGCCCTGGCCAGCCTGCGCGGACTGTCGGTGGGCGACGCGCTGGGCGCGCAACTCAGCACGCCCGGAATGGTCGGCTGGCTGCGCCGCCGCGAGCTGCCGCCGGGGCCCTGGCGGTGGACCGACGACACCGAGATGGCCTGCGCGCTCGTGGCCGTGCTGGCCGCCCGGCGCCGGGTCGACCAGGACGAGCTGGCCGCGCTGATGGCCGAGCGCCGCGACCCGGAGCGGGACTACGGCTCCACGGTCACGCAGGTGCTCGACGCAGTACGGGCCGGCGACGACTGGCGCACCGCCTCCGCCCGGCTGTTCAAGGGCCGGGGCTCGTGGGGCAACGGCGCCGCGGCCCGGGTGGCGCCGCTCGGCGCCTGGTACGCGGACGATCCCGCGCAGGCCGTGCACCAGGCCGAGATCTCCGCCTACGTCACCCACCAGCACCGCGAGGCCGTCGTCGGCGCGATGGCGGTGGCCGCCGCGGCGGCGCTGGCCGGGGACCCGGACGGGCCGAAGACCGGCGCCGAGCTGCTGGACGGTATCACCGCGCTGATCCCGCGCAGCGCCGTCGGCCAGGGCGTGCGGCGGGCCCGGGACATGCTCGATTACGCCGACTCCTCCACCGTCGCGGCCGTGCTCGGCAGCGGCCGCAGGACGAGCGCGCAGGACACCGTGCCGTACGCGCTGTGGGCCGTGGCCCGGTCGCTCGGCGACTGGGAGGAGACGGTACGGATCACCGCGCGGGCCGGCGGCGATGTGGACACCACCTGCGCCATCGCGGGCGGCGTGGCCGCGGCGCGGGCCGGCGGGGCGCCGCCCGCGGACTGGGAGGCGGACACCGAGCCGCTGCCCGGATGGGTGCCGGGCAGCGGCTCGTAACAGCGCGCAGGCGTAACTGCGCCCGTGCGTCCTACGCGGCCGGCGGAGCGCCGCTGCCGCTCAGCGCCTCCAGGTCGCTCTTGCGGACCCGGATCATGAAGATCGCGACCAGCAGCGCCACCAGCACCAGCCCTGTCGCGGCTATGAAGCCCGTGCCCGCGCCCTCGGAGAGCACCTTCTGACCCCAGATGCCCGGCAGCTCGTGGGTCTTCTCGAAGACGGCCTTCTCCTGCGGCGAGGCGTTCTGCATGAAGTCGGGTATCTGCTTCTCCGCCTCCTCCCTGCTCGCGGTGCCGAACACCGTGGTCAGGATGGCCAGGCCCAGCGAACCGCCCGCCTGCTGGGTGGCATTGAGCAGCCCGGAGGCGGCGCCCGCCTCATGCTGCGCGACGCCGGAGACGGCGGTCAGGGTGAGCGTCACGAAGTTCAGCCCCATGCCGAAGCCGAAGAGCAGCTGCGGGCCGAGCACGCCGCTCAGGTACGTGGAGCTCGGGTCGAGCTGGGTCATCCAGGCCATGCCGAGCGCCGTGATGGAGGCGCCGGTGACCATGAACGGCTTCGGCCCGAGCACCGGCAGGAACCGCTGCGAGAGACCGGCGCCTATGGTGATCACCACGGTGACGGGCAGGAAGGCCAGACCGGCCTTGATCGGGCTGTAGTCCAGCACGTTCTGGACGAACAGCATCATGTAGAAGAACATGCCGAACATCGCCGCCGCCAGGCACGTCATGATCAGATACGTGCCCGAGCGGTTCCGGTCCGCGAACATTCTGAGTGGCGTGATCGGCTCCTTGGCCCGCCGCTCGATGGCCACGAACACGACCAGCAGGACCGCCGCGAGGGCGAACGAGCCCAGCGCCAGGGTGTCCCGCCAGCCCTCTTCGGCGGCGCGGATGAACCCGTACACCAGCGACACCATGCCCAGCGTGGAGCTGAGCGCGCCGCCGAGGTCGAAGCGCCCGGAGTGGCGCTGCGACTCGCTGATGTAGAGCGGGACGAGGAGGACGAGCAGCACGCCGATCGGCACGTTGACGAACAGCACCCAGCGCCAGTTGAGCCACTCGGTGAGCATGCCACCGGCCAGCAGGCCGACCGCGCCACCGCCCGCGGACACGGCCGCGAAGACGCCGAACGCCCGGTTGCGCTCCGGGCCTTCGGGGAACGTGGTGGTGACAAGGGCGAGCGAGGTGGGCGAGGCGATCGCGCCGCCGACGCCCTGCAGCGCGCGGGCCAGCAGCAGCTGCCAGGGCTCCTGCGCGAAGCCGCCGAGCAGGGAGGCGAGGCTGAACAGCAGGATGCCGGCTATGAAGACGCGGCGCCGGCCGAGGATGTCCCCGACCCGCCCGCCGAGCAGCAGCAGGCCGCCGAAGGTCAGGGTGTACGCGTTGACGGTCCAGGTGAGATCGGCGGTGGAGAAGCCGAGCGCTGTCTGGATATGCGGCAGCGCGACGTTCACAATCGTCACGTCCAGGACCACCATGAGCTGACAGGCGGCGATGAGGACGAGGGCTATATTCCGCTTCTCCGCCCGTGGCGCTTTCCCCGGCGCCGGGTCGGTCTCGAGTTGAGAGGTTGTCACTGTGCTCCCCTACACGTGAAATAGTGAACGATACCGTTCACTGTCCCTGGAGACAGTAGTGAGTCGCGTACAGGGAACGCAAGCGTTCACTAAGTTTCAACGGAGTGAAAAATATGGGTACTTCGCACCGGACCGCTCCCGGAGCGCAGCCCGCGACCCACGCTGCCCGCCGCCGCGGCAGCGTTCTTGAGCAGGCCATCCTCGACGCGGCCCTTGATCAACTGGGCGCCGTCGGCTGGAAGGGCCTGACCATAGAGGGGGTCGCCGCCCGCGCGCACACGGGCAAGGCCGCGGTCTACCGCCGCTGGCCGTCGAAGCTCGAACTCGTCGCGGAATCCCTCAAGTCCGGCATCCCGCCGCTGATCGACCCGCCCGACAGCGGCGACCTGCGCGCCGACCTGGTCAGCCTGTGCGGGTGGATGCGCGAGCAGATGTACTCGCGCTCCGGCCTCGCGCTGCGGGCGCTGATGGACGAATGCGACCGCACCGAGGGCGAGTACTTCGCCGAGGTGATCCTGGGCCGGGTGGTCGACCCCGTCAAGGAACTCATCGCCGCCGTGGTGCGCCGCGGCATCGACCGCGGCGAGGTCCGCCCTGACGCCACCTGCAAGCTGGTCGCGGATGTGGTGCCGGCGATGATGATGTATCTGCACAAGACATCCGGCTGCGATGTGCAACACAAGGACTTGGTCCAGGTCATCGACCAGATCATGATGCCGCTGCTGCGCGCCGACGCGCCCGGGGACCGGGTGCCGAGCAGCGCCGACGGAGGCGTACGCTAAGCCACGCCATGACGTACGAGCCGCCCACCCACCGCATCGAACGGTCCCTGCGCGCCACCACCGGCGCCAAGGTCGTCGCCGGCATCGACGAAGTCGGCCGCGGGGCCTGGGCCGGCCCGGTCACGGTCTGCGCCGCCATCACAGGCCTGCGCCGCCCGCCCGAGGGGCTCACCGACTCCAAGCTGCTGACCCCCAAGCGGCGTGCCGCCCTCGCCGGGCTGCTCACCGGCTGGGTGACCGCGCACGCCATCGGGGAGGCCACGCACCAGGAGATCGACGAGCTCGGCATGACGGAGTCGCTGCGGCTCGCCGCCGTACGCGCCCTGGAGGCGCTGCCCATGCGGCCCGACGCGGTGATCCTCGACGGCAAGCACGACTACCTCGGCGCGCCCTGGCAGGTCCGTACGGTCATCAAGGGCGATCAGTCCTGCGTCGCCGTCGCGGCCGCGTCCGTGCTCGCCAAGGAGCACCGGGACGCCGCCATGGCGGAACTGGGCGCCGGGCGGGCCGAGTACGAGCCGTACTGCTTCGGCGACAACGCCGGCTACCCGTCGCCCGCGCACAAGGAGGCCCTGCACGAGCACGGCCCCACCGAACACCACCGCCTCTCCTGGGCATATATGGACGCCCTTCCGCGTTGGGCACATCTGAAGCGGCCGCGGCTGTCTCCGGAAGCGGCCGAGCTGGAAGCGGCCGGCCAGCTCGGATTCGATATCTGATTGACGCCACCCGCTGCTTTGACCGGTACTTGTGTTTGATAGACATCAGCTCATGCCTCTCTCTCCCGAGGAGCCTCAGATTCACGAGAGCGTCCCGGGCCGCACCGCGAGCCCGCGTCCTGTCCCAGGTCCCCGTTCCGTCGTCCGGCCGCCCGGCCGTCCCGGACCTGGCCGAGCCACCGGCCCCGCGCCGGCGGCGCGCCCTACGGCACCCCCTTCCCGTAGCAACGACAACGCCAAGCGCGACCCCCAGCCCCCGGCTCCGGGCCCGCAGCTGCAGGTGATCCCGGCGGCCGAAGGCGGCGCACTCGACGCCGCGGACGAGGCCGTCGACCTGCTGCTGGACTCCGGCCGGCCGCCGGGCGACATCCTGGTGCTCACCACGGGTGAGCTGCACCCCTGGGCCGAGCACGAGCTGAGCTTCGGTGAGGAGGCGTACTGGGCGCAGCAGGCCGCGGCCGACGACGTCTTCTACGCCGGCGCCGACGGCATCGGCAGCGCCGCGGCGCGCCCCGCCGTGGTCGTGGCCGTCAACGGCGGCGACGACGCCACCGTGGCGGGGGTGATGGGCCAGGCGATGAAGCTGGCCGGCGCCCTGCTCGTGCTGTGCGGCGACCCCGAGCGGATCAACAAGGCGGCGGGGGCGGGCGCTTAAGCGCTCCGCGTTCGTAGGCCCGCTGCTGCCTCGACCGGCACCTCCGGCTCAGCGCGCCGCCGTCCGGCGCCGCGCCTCAGGGGTGCCGCCGCCGGTGCGGCGGGCCGCGGGTGCCTGGGGTCCGTCGGCTTCGGCGGCGGCCGGGTCGGACTGGCCGTCCGTGCCGGCAGGGGGATCGGCGTACGGCCGGCGGCCGCCGCGGTCCTCGCCGAGCACCTGCCAGCCCTTCCTGGTCAGCGTGATGTACGCGCCGCAGCGCAGCCCGTGCAGCGTGCACGCGTCGCGCAGCCCCCACATCCAGGCGCCGTCCTCCTCGGTCCAGCCCGGGCCGCCCTCGCGGCAATAGAGGAGCACAGCCGTGCGCACCGGCGTGCGCCGGCGCAGGTCGTGCGGGATCACCCGGCGCAGGTGGCGCAGCAGCGCGTTGCGGAACGGCCAGCCGTCCGGGACGCGGGCGCCCGCCAGGTCCGTACGGGAGAAGTCGCGGCGGGCGAACGACGCGCTGGCGGCCAGCCGTTCGTCCGGGTCGAGCACCGCCACGACGGCCGTGGCGGGGGCGGGGGAGTGGCGGTCGAACAGGGCCGTGACCACCTCGCGCGGGTTGCGCAGCAGCGGGATCCCGGCGGCGGACCACTCCGCGGGCTCCAGCATGCGCCCCGAGGGCGCGGGTGCGGGCGGGTCGGTGGCGGCGGAGCCGAGGGCCAACGTCATTCCTCCCTTCCCCTGGTGTCCCGGACGCCCCGGCGTACGGGCATGGCTGCGCAAGCCCTGCGGGAGGGCTGCGCGCGGGAACATGCCCCATTCTTCCTGCCGGACTGGCCTGCGGCAATGAGCAATTGCGGGTGCAAGGGGCCGGTTACGGTGAGTGAGGTGGCCGGTTGTCAGTGGCATCGGGTTGCATGGGGGCATGAACGATCCGGAGCTGCGCGCCGAAGCCGATGCCATTCTCGCCGAGCTCGTCGGAGACCCGACGGGCGAGGCGCGGCTGCGCGAGGACCAGTGGCAGGCGGTGGCGGCGCTGGTGCAAGAGCGACGGCGGGCGCTGGTCGTGCAGCGTACGGGGTGGGGCAAGTCGGCGGTGTACTTCGTGGCCACGGCGCTGCTGCGGCGGCGCGGCTCGGGCCCCACGGTGATCGTCTCCCCGCTGCTGGCCCTGATGCGCAACCAGGTGGGCTCCGCAGCCCGCGCCGGCATCCAGGCGCGCACCATTAACTCCGCGAACCCCGAGGAGTGGGACGCCATCTACGAGGAGGTCGAGCGCGGCGAGACCGACGTCCTCCTGGTCAGTCCCGAGCGGCTGAACTCCGTGGACTTCCGCGACCAGGTGCTGCCCAAGCTGGCGGCCACGACGGGCCTGCTGGTGGTCGACGAGGCGCACTGCATCTCGGACTGGGGGCACGACTTCCGCCCCGACTACCGGCGGCTGCGCCAGCTCCTCGCCGACCTGTCGCCGGGCGTGCCGGTGCTGGCCACGACGGCGACGGCCAACGCCCGGGTCACCGCCGACGTGGCCGAGCAGCTGGGCACCGGTGCGGGCGAGGCCCTGGTGCTGCGCGGCGAGCTGGACCGGGAGAGCCTGCGGCTTGGCGTCGTGCAGCTGCCGGACGCCGCCCACCGGCTGGCCTGGCTCGCCGAGCACCTGGACGGGCTGCAGGGCTCCGGCATCATCTATGTGCTCACCATCGCCGCCGCCGAGGAGGCCTCGGCCTATCTGCGGCAGCGCGGCTTCAACGTGGCGTCGTACACGGGGCGTACGGAGAACGCCGACCGGCTGCAGGCCGAGGACGACCTGCTCAACAACCGCGTGAAGGCGCTGGTCGCCACCTCCGCGCTGGGCATGGGCTTCGACAAGCCGGACCTGGGCTTCGTGATCCACCTAGGCTCGCCGTCCTCACCCATCTCCTATTACCAGCAGGTGGGGCGCGCCGGGCGCGGCGTCGAGCATGCCGACGTGCTGCTGCTGCCCGGCAAGGAGGACGAGGCGATCTGGCGCTATTTCGCCGATACGGCCTTCCCGCCGGAGACGCAGGTGCGGCAGACCCTGGGTGCCCTGGAGGCGGCGGGCCGGCCGCTGTCCGTACCGGCGCTGGAGGCGGAGGTGGACCTCAGGCGCAGCCGGCTGGAGACGATGCTGAAGGTCCTCGATGTCGACGGCGCGGTCAAGCGGGTCAAGGGCGGCTGGACCGCCACCGGCGCCGAGTGGGCCTATGACGCCGAGCGTTACGCGTGGGTGGCGCGGCAGCGGGCGGCCGAGCAGCAGGCCATGCGGGATTACGTGAGCACGACCGGGTGCCGGATGGAGTTCCTGCGGCGGCAGCTGGACGACGAGGGGGCGGCCCCGTGCGGGCGGTGTGACAACTGCGCGGGGGCGTGGGTCGATTCCGCCGTCTCGGCCGAGTCGCTGACGGGGGCGGAGAAGGAGCTGGACCGGCCCGGTGTGGAGGTCGTGCCGCGGCGGATGTGGCCCACCGGACTGCCGGCGCTGGGCATCGACCTCAAGGGGAAGATCCCGCCCGGCGAGCAGTGCGACACGGGGCGGGCGCTGGGGCGGCTGTCGGACATCGGCTGGGGCAATCGGCTGCGGCCGATGCTGGCCGAGGACGCGCCCGACGGACCGGTGCCCGATGACGTGCTACGGGCGTGTGTTGACGTGCTCGCCGACTGGGCGCGCTCGCCGGGCGGCTGGGCGGCGGGCGGCGACGATGCCCTGCCGCGTCCTGCCGGGGTGGTGGCGGTGCCGTCCAGGACCCGGCCGCAGCTGGTCGGCTCGCTCGCCGAGGGCATCGCGGGCATCGGGCGGCTGCCCATGCTGGGGACGCTGACGTATTCGGGCCCTGACGGCGCCGCGGCGCGCCGGAGCAATTCGGCGCAGCGGCTGCGGGCGCTGGCCGGGGCCTTCGCCGTGTCCGACGAGCTGCGTGCGGCGCTGGCGGACTGCCAGGGGCCGGTGCTGCTCGTCGACGACTTCACGGACTCGGGCTGGACGCTGGCGGTCGCGGCCCGGCTGCTGCGGCAGGCGGGGTCGGGGCGGGTGCTGCCGCTGGTGCTCGCGGTGGCGGGCTGACCCTGCTGAGCTGGCCTTTTGTGAGTTATCCACAGGGGGTCGTGAAAGGGTGGGGTGCTGCGGGAGCTTAGTCGCATGACTACGCACAGCAGCCCCGCACAGATCACGCTGCGTTCGCCGGCCGAGCTGGCCGACGCGCTGCCGTATCTCATGGGCTTCCATCCGGACGACTCGATCGTCCTCGTCGCGCTGCAGGGCGAGCGCGGCCGCTTCGGCGGCCGGCTGCGCCTCGGCATCCCGCGCGACAGGGCGGAGTGGAGCGATGTCGCGGCGCAGCTCGCGGAGTGCCTCATCGGGGGCAGCGAGAGACGCGGCGCCAGGCCCACGGGCGTGATCGCCTTCCTCTGCCAGGACGCGGACGGGGCGGGCGAGGAGCCCCGCCAGGTGATGGACCGGCTGCGGCCGCTGGCCCAGCGGCTGCGCATGGCCTGCGGCCGGCTCGATGTCCCGGTGGTCGAGGCCCTGTGCATCTCCTCGGGCCGCTACTGGTCGTATTGCTGCCCGGACGTCACCTGCTGCCCTCCGGAGGGCGCCCCGCTCACCCCGCCCGGCACCTCGCCGATGGCCGCCGCGGCCACGTATGCGGGGATTCAAGTGCGCGGCTCGCTGCGCGAGATGGAGGCGCGGCTGGCGCCGGTCAGCGGCCCGCCGGCCCGGCTCGCCGCTCAGGAGAAGGCCCTCGACGAGGCCGCCGCGGCGCTGGTGCCGCGCATCCTCGGCGCGGCGGACCGCGACGCCGTCGGCGAGGACACCCTGGCGCTGGCCGGCCGGCTGCTGGCGCGGCTGCGGGCGGCGCCGCGGACTGGCGCGGACGACGCGGCGGCGGAAGAGGACGCCCGCGACGACGAGTTGGTCAGCGACGAGGAGGCGGCGACGGTCGTTCTCGGTCTGCAGGACCGCGGGACCCGGGACCGCGCGGCGGAGTGGATGGAGGGACCGGCGGCGGCCGCGGCGCTGCGGCTGTGGCGGCTGCTGGCCCGCCGCTGCGTGGGCGCCTTCGACGAGCATGCCGCCGCGCCGCTGACCCTGGCCGGGTGGACGGCCTGGTCGGCAGGGGACGAGGCCACGGCCCGCGTCGCCCTGGCCGCCGCGCTGCGCGCCGACGAGGAGTACGCCTTCGCCCGGTTACTGCACGACGCGGTCAACGAGGGGCTTGATCCGGAGCCGTTGCGAGCGTCGCTGCGCAAGCAGCGGGCGGGGCGGCGGCATCAGGCGCGGCGTGACCCGGTGCGGGGCGGGGAG
>NZ_JAAKZV010000198.1 GCF_011044975.1 Streptomyces coryli
GAGGTGCAGCGGGGGCGGGTGGCCGCAGTTGGCGAGCGTTAACCGGCCGGGGGCGAACTCGGCGAGGACCGCGGTCACGAAGTCCTCCGAGGCGAGCTCGCCGGCCAGCCGCGCCTCCATCTCCGCGACCACGCCGGTCAGTTCACGGTGACCGTGCGCGCAGTCGCGGAAGCAGTCGATGGCGGCGGCGGACTGCGCGGCCGCCGCCATCCCCTTTCCGCGTACGTCCCCGATCAGCATCCGCAGCCCGGTCCCGGTGTCCGCGAAGGCGTACAGGTCGCCGCCGATGACGTCGTCGGCACCGGCCGGCCGGTAGCGGGTCGATATGGCGGCGCCGGCGATCCGGAAGCTGCCGGGCCGGAGTATCGCCCGCTGGGCGACGCCGACCGCGGCGTCAAGACGGCGCTCGCGGGCGGCTATCCGCCCGGTGGCCCAGACGGCATACCCCACGGCGGCGAAGAGCGCCGCCGGAAAGGGGAGCAGCAGCCACACTTCCGTCGTGACCGTGCCCATCGCGTTCCCTTCGTCCGCGGTCCACCCCATCCGCGGTTACTGTCCGTATCCGATCACAAGTGATCGCCGATTGACGGCACTTGCCCCGTACGTGGGCTTACCCAACCCTGGCCAGCGGGAACCCGTACTAGCCGATACATGTCAGCCTTGGCCGATATGCATCGCCCGGACCCTGACAACTACCCTGTGTTACGGGCGAGTTCAGCGGTAATCGCCTCGTTGAACACCTTCAGGTCGTCCGGCTTGCGGCTGGTGATGAGGATGTTGGGCCCGCCGTCGCAGATTTTCACCGGCTCGTCGACCCAGTCGCCGCCCGCGTTGCGGATGTCGGTGCGCAGCGAGGGCCACGAGGTGAGCGTGCGGCCGTGCAGCACGTCGGCCTCGATCAGCGTCCAGGGTGCGTGGCAGATCGCCGCGACCGGCTTCCCGGCGTCGAAGAAGCCCTTGACGAACCGGACGGCGTCCGCGTCCATCCGCAGCGCGTCCGGGTTCGCCACGCCGCCGGGCAGCACCAGGGCGTCGTAGTCGGCGACATCGGCCTCCTTGACGGTCTGGTCGACGGGGAAGGTGTCCGCCTTGTCCAGGTGGTGGAAGGCCTGGATGTCCCCGGGCTCGGTCGAGATCAGCTGCGGGATCTCACCGGTGTCGGCGAGCGCCATCCAGGGGTCGGTCAGCTCGATCTGCTCGACGCCTTCGGGCGCCACGAGAAATGCGATACGCATGTGTCAATCTCCCATCATGTTCTGGTTGTTGCCTGCCACCACCCGCACCGTGCGCATCGACTTGTCGACGGCATCCGGCACGAACATGCCGGCCGCGACGCCGCTGCGCAGATAGTCGACCGCCTCGCGGTCTATCCGCTCGCCGGGGGCGAGCACGGGGACGCCCGGCGGGTACGGGCTCGCCGTCTCGGCCGCGATCCGCCCGACGGCGTCCTCGGCCGGGACCTGTTCCACCGGGCCGAAGTAGGCGTCCCGGGGCAGCATCACGTTCTCCTGCTCAAGCCCGGTGGGCGAGGGCAGCCGCACCTCGGCGGGCGGCGGCAGGTGGCCGCGCTGCTTGACCAGTTCGGTGAGCGCGTCCATCAGGTCCAGGCAGCTGCCGCCGCTGTCGCCGTGGGTGAGCTGGGTGACGATGCGGCGGTGGTCGGCGAGCCCGACATTCGTCTGCCGGTGCCGGCGCAGCCAGTCGGCGGCCGCGTATCCGCTGGTGCCGAGGCCCGAGACGTCGGTGACGACCATCAGCGGGTCGTATCCGAAGGCCAGCTGCGGGCCGGTGAGTTCGGCGCCGCCGAGCGGGGTGAGGCCGGTGAGCCTGGCGATGCCCTCGCGGAGCTGGCCGGCGAGGTCGAGGGTGGCACCGAGGAGGGCGCTGCCCTGCTCGGCCATCTGCCGGCGCCAGCCGTCGAGTGCGGCGTAGATGAGGACCGAAGGGCTGGTGGTGCCGAGCAGGTCCTCGCGCTGGCGCAGCACGTCCGGGTCGACGAGGTCGCCCTGGTGGTGGAAGACGGAGGCCTGCTCCAGGCCCGCGCCCATCTTGTGCACGCTGGTGACGCAGACGTCGGCGCCGGCGTCCATCGCCCAGGTGGGCAGGTCGGGATGCCAGGGGTAGTGCGCGCCCCAGGCCTCGTCGACGACGAGCGGGCGGCCGCGGGCGTGGCACACCTCGGCGATGCCGCGGATGTCGGCGCTGGTGCCGTATGCGGTCGGGGAGATGAGCAGCATGCCCTTGGCGTCCGGCGCGCGGTCGAAGGCCTCCGCGACCTCCTCAGGACCGGGCGGGTGGGCGAGGTGCATGCCGGCGTCCCAGCGGGGATGCACCCATACCGGCTCGATGCCGGCGATGACGAGGCCGGCGACGACGGACTTGTGGGCGTTGCGGGAGACCAGAAGCCTTTCGTGCGGGCCCGCGACGGCGAGCATCGCGGACTTCACGGAGAGGCTGCTGCCGCAGGTGGAGAAGAAGGCGTTCTCGGCGCCGACCGCATCGGCCATCAGCGCTTCGGCCTCGGCGATGATGTCGCCGCTCATGCGGCGGTCGTCCAGACCGCTCATGACGAGGACGTCGGCGGCGAAGACGTCGGTGCCGAGGACCTCGGCCACCCGGGCGTCGACGCCCGAGCCCTGCTTATGACCGGGTGGGGTGAACGAGGCGCTGCGCGCACGGCGGTGATGCGCGAGCGCGTCGAGCACGGGGGCTTTGGAATGATCGGGCTTCATGTGGTGTCCGGGCTCCCTTCGGTCTGCTCCCGTTTCGCGCGGGCCCCATCAGCGGACGCGATACGGCTTCGCCTCCTCCCGCCGGAGGCTCAGGCCATGGCCGGGTGCCCCGTTGGCGCCGGGGTGTATCACGCCGCCTGCCGGGTCAAGGCAGCCGTCGAAAAGCATCGCTTCGATCCGCACATGATCATGGAACCACTCGACGTGCCGCAGATTCGGCACGCACGCCGCGGCGTGTGCGTGCAGGTGGGGCGCCCCGTGCGCCGACACCTCGAGCCCGTGCGCCTCGGCCAGCGCGGCGACCCGCAGCCACACCGAGAGGCCGCCGCAGCGCGTCACATCCGCCTGCAGGCAGTCCACGGACGGGGCCATCGCGGCGAAGTACGGCAGCGCGTACCCGTACTCCCCCGCCGTCACATCCGCGGTCACCTGCTCCCGCACCCGCGCGAGCCCCTCCAGGTCGTCGGAGGACACCGGCTCCTCGAACCAGCTGACGCCCTCCGCGGCCAGCAGCCGCCCCACCCGCACCGCCTGCTTGCGGTTGTACGCGCCGTTGGCGTCCACATACAGCTCGCCCTCGGGCCCCATCGCCGCCCGCGCCTTACGGACCCGGTCGACGTCGCGGCCGGCCGCCCGGCCCCATGCCTCCCCCGCCTTGATCTTCACGCGCGGTATCCCCTGCCCGTGCACCCAGCCCCGCACCTGCTGCGCGAGATGCGTCTCGTGGTACGTCGTGAACCCGCCGGAGCCGTACACCGGCACGCCGTCCCGTACCGAGCCGAGCAGCCGGCACAGCGGCAGGCCGAGCAGCCGGGCCTTGAGGTCCCAGAGCGCCAGGTCCACCGCCGAGATGGCGCAGGCGATCAGGCCCGGGCGGCCGGCGTTGCGGACGGCGCGGCTGAGGAGTTCGTAGGCGCGGGGGACGTCGAGGGGGTCGCGGTCCGCCGGGAGGGCGGGGCGCAGCAGGGAGTCGATGACGTCGGCCGCGGCGGCCGGGGCGTAGGTCCAGCCGATGCCGGTGGCCTCGTCGTGCAGCGCCTCGACCACCACCAGCGTCGTCGAGTCCCAGTCGAAGGTGCCGTCCGCCTCGGGGGCGTCGGTGGGGACGGTGTACGCGGACACCGCCAGGCCGGGTTTCACGGGCGGGGTACCTCGCCTCGGGTCAGGCGGTCCGCGGCGCGGTCCGCCAGGGCCATGATGGTCAGGGCCGGGTTGGCGCTGCCCTGGGTGGGCAGCACGCTGCCGTCGGTGATGAAGAGGTTGTCGTAGCCGAA
Source organism: Streptomyces coryli (assembly GCF_011044975.1). Classification (GTDB taxonomy): domain Bacteria; phylum Actinomycetota; class Actinomycetes; order Streptomycetales; family Streptomycetaceae; genus Streptomyces; species Streptomyces coryli. The sequence goes on from NZ_JAAKZV010000198.1 coordinate 4,007, forward strand.
GACCCTGAGGTCGGCGTCGACCACGCCGTCGTGCGGGGTGGCCGCCATCCGGCAGCCGCCGACGAGATGGGCGTAACGCTCGATCGTCATCAGCTCGGTGGCCCCGGCCGCCCGCAGGATGTCCTCCATGACCTGCTGCGACGCCGCCATCAGCTGGTCGTCGTTGGCGCAGCGGCTGTGGTCGAAGCGGGCCACCGGCATGCCGTTGCGGTCGGACTCGTCAGGGCTGAGGGTGACGCGGTTGTCCGGCTGCGGCAGGAACTCGCAGAGCGAGCCGAGCACCGCCCAGTGCACGTAGTCGCGCATCCGCTCGCGCAGGTCCGTACCCCAGTGGCCCTGGGCGGTGACGTGCTCGGCCCAGGTGATGGGGAGCGGCGAGACCGTCTGGACCGCGAAGCCGCGCTGGTACGGGCGGCCGGGGTCGGTCTCGTAGAAGGCCTCGGTGGAGACCTCCGGCGGGGGCGCCTTGTACATCCGGATCTCGTCCGCGAAGCGGCCCGCGGTCTGCGGGGCGCCCTGCACCATGACGTAACGGCCGACCTGGTCGTGGTCGTTCGCGATGGCGGAGTTGAGCAGGAGCCGCGGGGTCTCGATGGAGTAGCCGGCGACCGCCACCGCGCGGGCGCGCTGGAAACGGGGGCGGCCGCCGCGCACGTAGTGGACGCCGGTGGCGCGGCGGCCGCCCTCGGTCTCGATGTACGTGGCCATCGACCCGTCGCGGATCTCGGCGCCGTGCGTGATCGCGTCCGGTACGTGGGTGATCAGCGGCGACGCCTTCGCGTCGACCTTGCAGCCCTGGAGGCAGAAGCCGCGGTAGACGCAGTGCGGGCGGTTGCCGAAGCGGCCGCTGGTGATCGCGACCGGGCCGACCCGCGCCTCGATGCCGAGGGCGGCGCAGCCGTCGAGCATCACCTGGCCGTTGCCGCCGACGGGGTGCGGTCCGTGCGGGTGCGGATGCGGGTCGCCCCAGGGCCAGTACTGGCCGGCGACCGGCAGTTCGCGCTCGATGCGGGTGTAGTAGGGCTTGAGGTCGTCGTACGTGATCGGCCAGTCGGCGCCGACGCCGTCGAGGGACTTGGTGTGGAAGTCGGACGGGTGCAGGCGGGGGGTGTAGCCGGCGAAGTGGACCATCGAACCCCCCACACCGCGCCCGGAGTTGTTGGCGCCGAGCGGGACCGGGTGGTCGCCGCCGACGACCCGGGGTTCATTCCAGTAGAGGTGGTGGCTGCCCGCCTCGTCGCTGACCCAGTCGGTGTCCGGGTCCCAGAACGGGCCCGCCTCCAGGCAGACGACGTGCCAGCCGGCGTGCGCGAGGCGCTGGGTGAGGGTGGCGCCGCCGGCGCCGCAGCCGATCACCACCATGTCGACCTCGTCGGTGTCGTCGTAGCGGCGCATGTTGCGGCGGAGCCGGCCCACCGGCGGCAGCCAGGCGGAGGCGTTGCGGCGGCGGACGTCGCCGTACGGGCGGAGGGTCTCCCGCAGGGTGCCGAGGGCCGGGTGGGAAGGGGTCATCGCGGCGCCTCCCACGGCTCGCGGGTGCCGCGGCCGAGGCGCAGATAGCCCTGCGGGTAAGCGGGGCCGCCGTAGCCGGTCTCGTCCCAGGAGTGCGGGTGGGAGTAGTACGCCGCGCAGGCGTAGCGGGTCCACAGGCTCCAGACGCGGGCGGCGGGCATGCCGTACCAGTCGTGGCTGCCGAGGTCCTGGATGTGGCGGAGGAGGCGGTGCTGCTCGCCGTGGCCGAGCTCGGCGAAGGTGCGGCCGTGGCGGAGCGAGGCGTCCGCGTCGAGGGCGGCGAGCGAACGGCGCCAGGCCGGGCCGTCCTCGGGGAGGCCGGCGTGCCGCCAGCCGTCGCCCTCGCCGGACGCGAGGCGTTCGTCGATGAAGGAGAGGACGGGGATGTCGGCCTCGTCGTGCCACGTCGCCAGCAGGTGGGCGAGGAGCGGACGGGCCGCGGCCTCCTCGGTCGGGGAGAAGTATCCGAGGGGTGGCCGCGGCCCGAGCCTGGCGAGGACGACTCCCGCGGTGGCGGGGTCCCAGGTGTGCGCGCGGTCCGCGATGCGCTTCGGGCGCTTGCGGGTTGCCTTCGCCTCTGCCGCGAGGCGGGCGGTGCGAGCCGTTCGGGCGGGGATCATTGTTCGCGGCGGAGTACGGAGCCGAGCAGGCCGGCGGCGCCGACCATGCACATCAGGAGGGGCGCGAAGAGGGGCGGCCCGAGTTCGATGTTGTAGCGGGCCATGCGCCATCCGCCGGGCTTCGCGGCGATGCCGCGGATGTGAAGGTACGTGCCCTGGAGGCCGTTGGCCGTGATGGCGGCCGAGGCCATGGGGAGGGCGGTGTGGGCCAGGCGCGGGCTCGAGCAGCCGGCGATGCCCGCCGCCAGGCCCACCGGCCCCAGGAACACCGGCCACCACATGGTGCGGTTCCCGAAGCCGGCCCGGTCGTGCTCGAGGTAGATCTCGGCGGCGGTGACCGCCGAGCCCGCCGCGGTGGCCAGGGACAGCGTGCGCTGGAGGCGGCCTTCGCGGAGGTTCCGCTCGGCCTGCTTCACTTGTCCTCGTCCTTCTTCTGGCCGCCCGGCAGGAACTCCTGGACCTTCGACTTGAAGCCCTGCTTCACCATCGAGCCGCGGTCCGAGTCGCCCTTCACGATCGACTCCAGCGTCGACTCCATCTGGTCCCACGTCGCGTGCGGCGGGATCGGCGGGACCGCCGGGTCGGTGTGGAAGTCGAGCACCACCGGGCCCTCGGCGGCGAAGGCCGCCCGCCAGGCCGGTTCGACCTCCTCCGGCTTGCCGACCCGGATCCCGGTGAAGCCGAGCGAGTCGGCGAAGGCGGCGTACGAGACGTCAGGGATCTGCTGGGACGGGAGGAACTGCGGGGCGCCGCTCATCGCCCGCATCTCCCAGGTCACCTGGTTGAGGTCCTGGTTGTTCCAGATGGCGACGATGAAGCGCGGGTCCTCCCAGGAGAAGCGGTACTTGGCCACGGAGATCAGCTCCGACATGCCGTTCATCTGCATCGCGCCGTCGCCGACCAGCGCGACCGCCGGGCGGTCGGGATGGGCGAACTTGGCGCCGAGCGCGTACGGGACGCCGCAGCCCATCGTGGCGAGGGTGCCGGACAGGGACCCGCGCATGGTGCCGCGCATCGTCAGATGGCGGGCGTACCAGTTGGCGACCGAGCCGGAGTCGGAGGTGATGATCGCGTTGTCCGGGAGGTGCGGGTCCAGGGCGTGGGCCACGTACTCCGGATTCACCGGATCCGCCGCGACCTCCGCGCGGCGGCGCATGATCTCGCGCCAGCGCTGCACGCCCGCGATGGTCTCGTCCTGCCAGTCGCGCGACTCCTTGCGCTCCAGCAGCGGGATCAGGTTCCTGAGGGTGTCGGCGGCGTCGCCGATCAGGTTCACCTCGTACGGGTAGCGCATGCCGATCATGTGCGGGTCGATGTCGATCTGCACCGCCCGCGCCTTGCCGTATTCGGGCAGGAACTGGCTGTACGGGAAGGACGAGCCGATCGTCAGGAGCGTGTCGCAGCCGGTCATCAGCTCGTACGAGGGGCGGGTGCCCAGCAGGCCGATGGGACCGGTGACGTACGGGAGGTCGTCGTGCAGGACGTCCATGCCGAGCAGCGCCTTTGCCACGCCCGCGCCCAGCATCTCCGCCGCCTCCTGCACCTCCTTGCGCGCGCCGGCCGCGCCCTGGCCGACGAGGATGGCGACCTTGTCACCGGAGTTGAGGACCTCGGCCGCCCGCTCCAGGGCGTCGCGGGAGGGGACCGACGACCAGGAGGAGCGGTCGAGGCTGGAGGGGACCATCTTGAAGGCGTGGCCCGGGGCCTCGTAGTCGAGCTCCTGGACGTCCGCCGGGATGATCACCGCGGTGGGGGCGCGACGGGCATAGGCCGTGCGGATGGCGCGGTCGAGGACGTTGGGGAGCTGCTCGGGAACGTTGACCGTCTCGACGAAGTCGGAGGCCACGTCCTTGAAGAGCGTGTGCAGGTCCACCTCTTGCTGGTACGAGCCGCCCATCGCGCTGCGGTGGGTCTGGCCGACGATCGCCACCACGGGGACGTGGTCGAGCTTGGCGTCGTAGAGGCCGTTGAGGAGGTGGATCGCACCCGGGCCCGAAGTCGCCGCGCAGACGCCGACCTTGCCGCTGAACTTGGCGTAGCCGACGGCCTCGAAGGCCGACATCTCCTCATGCCTCGACTGCACGAAGCGGGGCTCGTTCTCGGCCCTGCCCCACGCCGCCAGCAGGCCGTTGATGCCGTCGCCGGGGTAGCCGAAGACGTGGGTGACGTCCCACTCGCGCAGCCGCGCGAGGACGTAGTCCGAGACCTTCTGGCTGCTCATGTCTGCGCCGCTCCTCTCAACCTGCCAGCTGCGGCAGGACCTTGCTGCGGTAGAAATCGAAGAAGGCCTGCTGGTGCGGGCCGATCTGGTTGACGTAGACCGAGTCGAAGCCGGCGTCCTCGTACGCCTTGAGCGCCGCCACGTGCTGGTCCGGGTCGTCGCCGCACACCACCGCATCGGCGAGCGCGGACTCGGTGGCCTGCTCTGCGGCCTGCTCGAAGTGGGCGGGGCTGGGCAGGACCTGCGCCAGCTCGCCGGGGATGACGATGTTCGGCCAGAGCCGGCGGACGGTGCGGATGGCCTCCTGGCGGTTGGGGCCGTAGCAGACCTTCGTGCCGCCGCGTACCGGCTTCTGGCCGCCGCCGCTCTTGCGGAAGCGCTCGATGGCGGCGGTGTCCGGCATCATCGTGATCAGGCCGTCGCCGATCCTTCCCGCGACCTCCACCGCGGCCGGGCCGAAGGCCGAGACGTCGATGGGGACGGGCTGGTCGGGGAGGCTGTAGATGCGGGCGTTCTCGACGGTGTAGTGCTTGCCGTAATGGGTGATCTCCTCGCCGGAGAGCAGCCGGCGGATCACCGTGACGGCCTCCTCGAGCATCTCCAGGCGGACCGGGGCGGGCGGCCAGCGGTCGCCCAGGACATGCTCGTTGAGCGCCTCGCCGCTGCCCACGCCGAGCCGGAAGCCGTCGTTCAGCAGCGCGCTGGTGGCCGCGGCCTGGGCGATGATCGCGGGGTGGATGCGGACGGTGGGGCACGTGACGGCGGTCTGCACCGGCAGTGAGGTGGCCTCGGAGATCGCCCCGATCACGCTCCAGACGAAGGGCGACTCGCCCTGGTCCCCGGTCCAGGGATGAAAGTGATCGGAGATCCACAGGCTCGTGAATCCGGCCTGCTCCGCCATCCGCGCCTGCTCCACCAGCTCCCGCGGCCCGTGCTCCTCGGCCGCGAGGAAATACCCGTACTCGGTCATGGGCGCCGGGTATCCCCGCGCCCGGGAGGGAAACGGAGTGGCTGGTTTTGCAGCCGCGGGCCGCCGGTCCCGTTTAAGGCCGCCACCCACGGGCAGGCGTGTCATCGTGCTTCGGACTGCAGGCACGCTCGCGAAGGTCGCGAGTGCTGTCGGCCGTCCTGGCCGGGTGCTCGGGCCTTCGTGGTGACCACTGTCCCACCGACGAAGGAGGCCCGGACCCATGCCCCCGACGACGGCCACACGCAAGCACAACCGCAAGCGCCACCCGCACGATGACGCCCCCGACACCAGGGAGGCCTTCCAGCGGGTGTCGAAAATGCCGCCGGGACCCGAGCGCGATGAGCTCCGCCAGGAGATCGTCACCGCCTGGATGCCGATGGCGGCCCGCCTCGCCCGGCAGTTCCGCGGGCGCGGCGAGAGTCTCGAGGATCTCGAGCAGGTCGCGCAGCTCGGTCTGGTCAAGGCCGTCAGGCGTTACGACCCGGACTACGGCACCGCCTTCGAGAGCTACGCGGTGCCGACCATCCTCGGCGAGGTCAAGCGGCACTTCCGCGACCACATGTGGGGCCTGCACGTGCCCCGCCGGGTGCAGGAGCTGCGCAACCGGGTCCGCGCCGCGGACCACGAGGTGAACCACTCGCTCGACAACCGCAGGGCCGGCGTCGACGAGCTGGCCGAGCGCGCCAACCTGACCCCGTCGGAGGTCCGTACGGGCATGGAGGCCCTCGACAGCTACGCCATGCTGTCGCTGGACGCCGCGATGGCGGCCGACTCCGACGACGGCTATTCGCTGATCGACACGCTCGGCGACCGCGAGCAGGGCTACGAGATGGTGCTGGCGCGGGAGGCGGTCCGCGACGGGCTGAAGGAGCTGCCCGAGCGGGAAAAGCACATCCTCTATCTGCGCTTCTTCCGCGACCTCACCCAGCGCCGGATCGCCGACGAGCTCGGCATCTCGCAGATGCATGTGTCCCGCCTGCTCAACCGCACCTGCTCCAGGCTGCGCGAGCGGGCCGAGGCCGGCAGTCGTGCGGCAGCCGCCTGAGCGGGGCGGCCGGACGGCGCACAGCGCCATGCACCGCAACGAGACGCCGCTGGAGCGCGACGACCGCAATTTCCAGGAGCTGCTGCAGGAGCTGCGGGTGACCCAGACCGGGGTGCAGATCCTGTTCGCGTTCCTGCTGTCGCTCGCCTTCATGCCGCGGTTCGCGGGGCTGGATTCGGTGCAGCGCGGGGTGTACGTCACCACGCTGCTGCTGGCGGTGGCCGCGGCGGTGCTGTTCACCGCCCCGGCCGCGCTGCACCGGACGCTGTTCAGGCGCGGCGCGAAGCGTCTCGTGGTGGATGTCTCGGCGCGGCTGGCGGCGGCCGGGCTCGTGGTGCTCGTGCTGGCCTTCGGCGGTGCGCTGCTGCTGGTCGTGGACGTGGTGCTGGGGCGGGCCGCGGGCATCGCGGCGTGCTCCGGCGCGGTCGTGTTCTGCGTCGCGCTGTGGGGCGCGATGCCGCTGGTGCTGCGGCGCCGGAACGGCAATGGGAACGGGGCGGTGGCCCCGCCGGTCAGTGGTGCTCAACCGCCCACGCATCACTGATCCGCAGCCGCAGTGTGACGCCGCGCGGCTCGGTGCGCAGGTCCAGGGATTCGGCGAGGTTGCGAGCCAGCCAGAGCCCGTCCTCGGGGCCTGCCGCCGCGCCGGGCGGCAGTAAGCCGGAGAACGGGCTGGGACCGGCCCCTTCCAGGCCGGCCCGGTACAACTGCCATACCAGCGCGCCCGGTTCCCGCCATGCCTCGACGCGCAGCCCCGCGCCGTCCATCAGATAGCCGGCGGCCTCGTGCAGCGCCAGCTCCGCCCGGGCCGCGCCCTCCGCGTCGAGCCCGGCCGCGGCGGCCTGCTCGCGCGCGAACCGGCGCAGCGCGCCGAGGTCGCGGGTGGGCCCGAGCACGGCGGCCGCCGCCGTCGGCCGCTCGGCCGGCGGCGGATAGCGCTCGGCGGCCGCGCGGGCGCCCGGGAACTCCACGGAGGGCTGCTGCCGGGTGCCGTCGAGCACCGTCGGGTGGGTGACGCGGGCGGCGAGCAGCACGTCGGCCGGCACGCTGCGGATGTCGTAGGGGCACACCATGTCGACCTCGGCGTCCGCGAGCAGCTCGGTCAGCCCCGCCTCCATCCGCTTCCATTCGGCGATCTGCCGCGGCGACTTGCCGTGCCACACCGGCTCGGCGAGCATCCGCATCCGGCGGCCGGGGACGCGGTGCCGCTGGTAGTGGCTGAGGAAGGCCGCGACCCGGTCGACCGAACGGCGCCCGAAGTAGGCGGAGTCGCCGCTGTGCATCCGCTCGGCGAGCTCGCCGAGCGCGTCCTTCAGCAGGCCGAGGTTGTACGGGGTGGTGACCGCCAGCACCGGACTGCCGCCGGTGAGCCCCTCCTTGAGGAAGGGCACCGCCGTGTCCAGGAACTGCTCGTCGCTCCCGTAGAGGCACACATGGTGCACGAAGCCGCCGCTGCCCGTATCAATGGCCATTCCTGGCGGTCCCTTCCAGGTGCAGACCGGGCCATTCGTCCCAGCCGGTGAGCTGCAGCACCCGCACCAGATGCGGGCGCAGCCCGATCAGCACCAGACCGCCGTACTCGGCCCGGTCCCGGGCCAGTTGCAGGATCATGCGCAGCCCGGCCAGGTCGATGAACTCCACCCCGGAGACGTCCAGGCCGACGCCGCCAGGTTCCGGATCGCCGTCCACCAGCCCCTGGAGGGCTTCGCTGAGCCGCCGGTGCGTGGTCGCATCGACGATGCCCTCTATGCGCAGCCCCGGCGGCTTCTCGATCGGGGTGGCACGGAACGACGGGGCGGTGCCGACTGGGTCCATGCGGTGCTCCCGGCTGACGGCTGCATCCGAAGGTACCTTCCGTTTTCGCTCCCCCACGCTACTCCGCCGCGAGGTTTGCGCGTAGTGATCAGGGCACCCGGGCTGCGAGGTGATGATGGTGCCAAAGCGCGGCGAACATGCCGGAAAGAGGCGAGTGACCCGGGTCACGGTCACCGAGGAGCCCGAGGTCCGGCGCGCGGTGCGCGCCGCCGCCCTCGGCATGCCATGGAGTGGTTCGACTACGGCATCTACGCCTACCTGGCGGTCACGCTGGGCAAGGTCTTCTACTCCGGCGCCGGCGAGGGCGCGCAGACGCTGCTGTCGCTGGCCACCTTCGCCGTCTCCTTCGTGCTGCGGCCGTTCGGCGGCGCCTTCTTCGGGCCGCTCGGCGACCGGGTGGGCCGCAAGCAGGTCCTCGCCCTCACGATGATGCTGATGGCCGCGGCCACCTTCGCCATCGGCCTGATCCCGTCGTACGACACGATCGGCATCTGGGCGCCGCTGCTGCTGATCGCGGCGCGCGTGGTCCAGGGCTTCTCGACCGGCGGTGAGTACGGCGGCGCCGCGACCTTCATCGCCGAGTACGCGCCGGACAAGCGGCGCGGCTACTGGGGCAGCTTCCTGGAGTTCGGCACCCTGGCGGGCTATATCGGGGCGTCCGGTCTCGTGCTCGTCCTGACGGCCGGGCTCGGCGACGACGCCATGCAGTCGTGGGGCTGGCGCATTCCGTTTCTGATCGGCGGGCCGCTCGGCGCGATCGGCCTGTATCTGCGGCTGGAGGACACCCCGGCCTTCACGAAGAGCCGGGCCGGCTCGGGCGCGGCGGCCGCCCGCCCGAGCGGGGAGCTGCGGGCGATCTTCCGACGGCAGAAGTCCACCCTGCTGCTGTGCATGGCGCTGGTCGCGGCGTACAACGTGGCCAACTACATGCTGCTCACCTACATGCCGACGCATCTCACCGACCATCTGGACTGGCCCACCACCGCGCAACTGGGCCTCGTCGTCGGCACCATGACGGTGATGCTGGCGGTGGTCACCGTCGTCGGCCGGCTCACCGACCTTCCCCAAGCTCTCAACTTCGTTCGAGCAGGGGATACCCCATTGGCCGTAAGCCGCTGCTGCTGGCCGGCATGACCGGTTTCCTGGTCACCGCGGCGCCCGCCTTCGCGCTGCTGCGGCTCGGCTCGGTGGCGGCGGTGATCCCGGCGATGCTGCTGCTCGGCCTCTCCCATGTGTGCCTGCTGGGCTCGATGTCGGCCACGCTGCCCGCCCTCTTCCCGACCGACATCCGCTACGGCTCCCTCGCCGTCGGCTACAACATCTCCACCGCCGTCTTCGGCGGCACCACCCCCGCGGTGATCGAGTCGCTGGTCAAGGGCCTGGGCACGCCGATGGCCGCTGCCTACTACACGATGGCCTTCGCCGTCATCGGCATCGTCGCGGTGCGCCATCTGGAGGAGACCGCCCGCCGCCCGCTGAAGGGCTCGCCGCCCGCGGTCGCCACCCAGGAGGAGGCGCGGGAGCTCACCGGGCAGCGGAGCGGCTGACGTGGTGCGGGAGCGCTGTCGGTGCCGCGTGGCAGGGTGGGCGCATGACCATCGACGTGCGCCCTGCCACGGTCTTCGAGGACGTCCGCGCGGTGATCGGCCCGAAGAAGCCGACGTCCAATGTCTGCTTCTGCCTGAGCTACCGCATCCCGTCCACGCTCAACAACTCCCTCGGCCCTGAGGCCCGCGCCGAGTATGTCGCCGGGCTGGTCCGCGGCGACCCGCCGCCCGGGGTGCTGGCGTACGACGGCGCCGAGCCGGTCGGGTGGGCGGCGGTGGCGCCGCGCGCGGACACCACCTTCGCCCGTAACCGCAAGATCCCGCACGTCGACGATCTGCCGGTCTGGTCCCTGTGGTGCATCAGGGTCCGCCCCGGCCACCGGAAGCGCGGCATCTCGCACGCCCTCATCGACGGCGCGGTCGCCTTCGCCCGCGAGCGCGGGGCGCCGGCGGTGGAGGCGTATCCGCTCGACAACGGCGACGCGAAGGTCGACCTGACGATGGCGTATCCGGGGCTGCGGAAGAACTTCGAGCGCGCCGGCTTCGTCCACGCCGCCGATACGACCTCGGTGCTGGCGCACCAGCCCCGGGTGCTGATGCGCCTCGACCTGCGCTGAAGCAGCGTCAGGGGGTGGCCACGTGGTCCAGCTGTCACCGGGCGTTCGCCTGCCCGGGGCCGTCGCCCAGCCGCTCGTACGGGCTGATCGCCTGGTCGAGCAGCGTGCACGCGCGCGGCGACAGCTCCGCCGGCGCCACGGGTCGGACACGGTCAGTCTCCCGGTGCGCAGGTCGTCCGGTAGCCGGCGGTGTGCACCGTACGCGGTCCGCGCTCGGTGTTCACCTCGGCCTGGGCCTGCCAGGCGTGGTCGCACGAGGCGCGGAGTTCGGCCTGGGCGGCCGGGGCGGTCCAGGCCTCCTGGCGGATGCGGTCGAGGCGGGTGGTCATCGGGTCCGGATTGATGGCGGGCGGCGTCTCGTCGCGCGGCGGTGCCGGAGCCGGAACGAGGGCACAATAGGCCAGCGTGGCGGCCGGGTTGTTCCGAGCCGGGTCCTGGCGGACGGCGCACCACGCGCACAGGCCCAGCAGCCGGCCGTCGACGAAGCGGGCCCGGATCTGCACGTCGAGTTTCGCGCCGCCCGGGACGGGCGGCACCGCAGGAACCGAGGTGTCGACGGTCTTCCATACGTCCGTATCGCGGCACGGTGGCGGCGCGACGGCCCGTGCCGGGGCGGCGGCGGGCGGATCGCCGGCGGCCCGGCCCGGGTCCTGTGCCCGGCTCTCGCCGAGCGCGCCGACGAAGCCGCCGCCGGCGATGCCGACGATCAGCGTGATGGCGACCGGGCCGCCGAACCGGCAGGCCCGGGACCACAGTCCCCGCAGCGCCCCGCCGCGCCGTCCGGTACCGAACGCGCGCGGCGAGTGCGTGCTTTCGAGCACGTCATCGCAGCCGTAATCCCCCATGCGCCCTCCCGAGTTCCCCCGCAGTCCTGCGGGAAAGGCCAGGCTGCCTTCCTACCACCGCCCCGGCTTGTGCCGCCTCGATTGCATATTTCCGCAATTGGGCGGCCGGCCGGCGCGGCGGGTGCTACCGGCCGGTCAGCGGCGCAGTTTGACCCGGCTGATCGCGGCCACGCCCAGCGCGGCCAGACCGATCTGGATCAGCCACTCCCCCCAGTCCACGCCGTCGGTGTCCTCGACGCCGAGGCCGGAGGCGACCGCGGTGCCGAGCAGGGCGGCCACGATGCCGACGACGATGGTCCACAGGATGCCGATCTTCTGCTTCCCGGGCAGGACCAGGCGGCCGAGCGCACCGATCACAATGCCGATCACCAGCGCGCTGATGAGACCCGATATCTCCATGTCGCTTCCTTAGGTCGGGACATATCAGTCGCCGAGTTCCCCGTACGGAAGGAAGCGAACGCGGCCGGTTCACCCG
>NZ_JAAKZV010000199.1 GCF_011044975.1 Streptomyces coryli
GGGTCGGGGCGGGTGATGGACAGGGCGCCGATGTGCGGTTCGGCGAGGAAGGCTTCGCGTTCGTTCTGCGGCAGCGGCATAGTCGCTCAGAGCTCCTCGTAAAGCGTGGTACGGGTGTGCAGAGCTATGCCTACCGAAGCGGATCCGCCGGGCCGGCTATTCCCGCAGGCGTGTCTTGAGGACCTTGCCGCTCGCGTTGCGCGGGAGCTCCGGGAGGAAGGTCACCTGGCGCGGGACCTTGTAGTTCGCCATCTCGCGCCGGGCCCAGGCGATCAGCTCGTCCTCGTCGAGCGAGGTGCCCGCGCGGCGTACGACGAAGGCCTTGCCGACCTCGCCGAGGCGGGCGTCGGGGACGCCGATCACGGCCACGTCCGCCACCGCCGGGTGCAGGCCGAGAGTCTGCTCGATCTCGGCCGGATAGGCATTGAAGCCGCCGGCTATGAACATGTCCTTGATGCGGTCCGTGATGCGGAGGTTCCCGCCCTCGTCCAGTACGCCCACGTCCCCCGTCCGCAGCCAGCCGTCCTCGGTGATGGCCTGCGCGGTTTCCTCCGGGGCCTCGAAGTAGCCCCGCATGACGTTGTATCCGCGGGCCATGACCTCGCCCGGCTCGCCCGCCGGCAGCGTCCGCCCCGCCGCGTCGACGACCTTCACCTCCGTGCCGGGTATCGCCCGGCCGCTGGTCGCCGCGATCACCTCGGCCGGGTCGCCGCGGCGGCACATCGTGACGATGCCGGAGGCCTCCGTCAGCCCGTATGCCGTCAGGACGGTCCCGATCTTGAGCTCGTCGCGCAGCCGCTCCACCAGCCGCAGCGGGATCACCGCGGCGCCCGTCACCACCAGGCGCAGCGCCGAGAGGTCGTACGTGTCCCGGGCCGGGTGGTCGAGCAGCTGCTGGTGGATGGTGGGCGGGCCCGGGAGCACGCTGACGCGCTCCGCCGAGATGTTGGCGAGGGCCGTGTCCACGTTGAAGACCGGCTGCGGGATCATCGTCGCGCCGCGCGTGAGACAGGCGATGACGCCGGCCTTGTAGCCGAAGGTGTGGAAGAAGGGATTGATGATCAGGTAGCGGTCGCCCTCCTCCAGGCCGCCGAGCTCGGCCCAGGCGTCGTAGGCGCGCAGGGTCTGGGCGTGGGAGATCACCGCGCCCTTGGGGTGGCCGGTGGTGCCGGAGGTGAAGATGATGTCCGAGGGGTCGTCCGGACCGATCTCCGCCGAGCGGGCGGTGACCTGCTGCGACGGGACGTCCTCGCCCGTCGCCAGGAAGGCGTTCCAGGTGCGGAAGTCCTCCGGGGCGTCGTCCGAGAGCACCACCACGTCCTCGAGGTGCGGCAACCCGGGCAGCGGGCCCGCGCCCGGCCCCTCGCCCGCCGCGCGGCGCAGCGAGGAGACGTACGACGTGCCGAGGAAGGTGCCGGTGACGAAGAGGGTGCGGGCGCGGGAGCGCTCCAGGACGTACGCGGCCTCGCTGCCCTTGAAGCGGGTGTTGATGGGTACGAGCACCGCGCCCGCCGTCACCGCGCCGAGGGCGGCGACGATCCACTCCAGGGTGTTCGGCGCCCAGATCGCCACCCGGTCGCCGCGCCGCACGCCCGAGGCGATGCAGGCGGCGGCGGCGCGGTCGACGCGGGTGCCGAGGTCCGCGTAGCTGATGCGGGTGCGGCCGCTGACGACCGCCTCGCGGCCGGCGTGGGCCGTCGCCGCGTGGCGCACCAGGGCGGGGATGGTGTCCCACGCCGGGCCGGCTGCCTTCTGCACTGCCATGTCCCCTCCCGGTAGCTGACTATCCGTCAGATTAGCGGTAGCCTTCCCCGCTGTCAGCAGCGAGAACAGTGACACCGGGAGGTGGCGATGGGGGTTTCCACCCTCAAAGACGTGACCGCGATAGCCGGCATCGGACAGACGCCCTTCGCGAAACAACTCCCGGAGTCCGAGAAGGCCTTGGCCTGCCGCGCGATCCTCGCCGCGCTCGACGACGCCGGCATCAAGCCCGCCGAGGTCGACGCCTTCGCCTCGTACACGATGGAGAACACCGACGAGGTCGAGGTTGCCAAGGCGATCGGCGCGGGCGATGTGACCTTCTTCGCCAAGACCGGTTACGGCGGCGGCGGTTCCTGCGGCACCATCGCGCACCTGTCCGCCGCCATCGCCACCGGCCAGGCCACCGTCGGCGTCGCCTGGCGGTCGCGGAAGCGCGGCAGCGGCCCGCGCCCGTGGACCAACACCGCGGTGCAGCTGCCGACTCCGGCGCAGTGGACCCGGCCGTACGGGCTGCTCAGGCCGGCCGACGAGATCGGGATGCTGACGCGGCGGTACATGCACGAGTACGGCGCCACCCGCGACCATCTGTTCAATGTGGCGCTCGCCTGCCGGAATCGCGCGAACCAGAACCCCGCCGCGATGATGTACGAGCGCCCGATGACCCGCGAGTCGTACATGTCCTCGCGCTGGATCAGCGAGCCGCTGTGCCTCTTCGACAACTGCCTGGAGACGGACGGCGCGCTGGCGTGCGTGGTCGTCTCGGCGGAGCGGGCGCGGGATCTGCGGCAGAAGCCGGTCTACGTGCATTCGGCCGCCCAGGGTCTGCCCGCCCAGCACCACGGGATGGTCAACTACTGGAATGACGACCCGCTTTCGGGCCCGTCGTGGACCGCCGCCCGCCACCTGTGGAAGTCGGCGGACTTCGGCCCCGATGATGTCGATGTGGCCCAGATCTACGACGCCTTCACGCCACTGATCCCGCTGTCCCTGGAGGGCTACGGCTTCTGCGGCCGCGGCGAGGGCGCCGCCTTCACCGAGGGCGGGGCGCTGGAGACCGGCGGCCGGCTGCCGATCAACACCTCCGGCGGCGGCCTCTCGGAGGCGTATGTGCACGGCTTCAACCTGATCAACGAGGGCGTCCGCCAGCTGCGCGGCACCTCCACCGCCCAGGTCCCGAACGCCGCGACCTGCCTGGTCACGGCGGGCGAGGGTGTCCCGACGTCCGCGCTGCTGCTGAGGAGCTGAAGATGACGTCCCCGCAGAACGAACTCCTGCAGCCCGTCCCCGACGACGACGGCGCCCCCTTCTGGGAGTACGCCGCCCGCGGCGAGCTGCGCATGCAGGCCTGCGCCGCGGAAGGCTGCGGCGAGCTGCGCTTCCCGCCGCGCCCGTGCTGCCCGCACTGCCAGAGCTTCGACAGCGAGTGGCGGCTGATGAGCGGCCGCGGCCGGATCTGGTCGTACGTGACCGCGCACCCGCCGCTGCTGCCCGCGTACGCCGCGCTGGCCCCGTACGACGTGGTGCTGGTGGAGCTCGCCGAGGCGCCGCAGATCCGGCTTGTCGGCAATCTCGTCGGGAACGGGAACGGCAATGGCAACGGCTCGGCGCCGAAGCCGCGCATCGGCGCCGCGGTGACGGCGGACTTCCGGGAGCATCCGGACGGCCTGCCGCTGCCGCACTGGCGGCTGGAGCGGCCGTGAGCCTGCGTACGCATATCGAGGACGGCGTCGCGACCGTCACGCTCGACCGGCCGGAGCGGCTCAACGCCATCGACCTGGAGACGGCGGCTGCGCTGCGCGAGCTCTGGCGGGGCTACCGCTTCCGGGAGGACGTCCGCGCGGTGGTGCTGACCGGGGCGGGGGAACGGGCGTTCTCGACCGGCATCGACCGGTCGGCGGAGGTGCCGCAGCCGGTGTCGCCGTATGTCATCGACGACCCCCTGCTCGACATCGGGCCGAAGACGCAGGACCTGTGGGTGCCGGTGATCGGCGCCGTGAACGGGATGGCCTGCGGCGGCGCCTTCTATCTCCTCGGCGAGTGCGACTTCCTGGTGGCGGACGAGGAGGCGTCGTTCTTCGATCCGCATACGACATACGGGATGGTCAGCGCGTACGAGGCGATGATCCTGGCCCAGCGGCTGCCGTACGGCGAGGCGGCGCGGCTGGCGCTGATGGGGACGGCGGAGCGGGTGTCGGCGCGGCGGGCGTACGAGACCGGGCTGGTCTCCGAGCTGACGCCGCCGGGGCAGGCGGTGGAGGCGGCGCTACGGGCGGCGCGGACGCTGGCCTCGTACCCGCCGGCCGGGGTGCAGGGGACGGTGCGGGCGCTGTGGGCCGGGCGGCAGGCGGCGCGGGACCAGGCCTTTGCGCAGGCGCCGGCGCTGATCGGGCTGGGGAACCTGCCCGCGGAGGAGCAGGCGAAGCTGTTCACGGGGCGTGACCAGGGCTTTCACCTGCGTTAATGATCACCGGCTCGCAGGCCTGGCATATCGGGCGTAACGTCGAAATAAGGACGAAGCCCGATTGTGGGAGGCGTGCCAGACAATGCTCGAGAACGCTGCATCCAAGGTGCGATACCTGATCGGTTCCGCGCTCGTCCTGCTCGGAGCGGCGGCCGCCGTATGGAGCCCCTTCCGTCCCTGGTACGACGGCCGCCACGGCCGCGATTACGGCATCGGTCAGCTCTTCGACGGCATCACCGGGAACCGGTCGCCGATCATGGAGTCGATCATGCTGCCGATGATCGCGGCAGCACTGCTCGCGGTGATCGGAGTGCTGATGCGCTCGCGGATCGCCATCACCCTCGCGGCCCTGGTCGTGCTGGCCACGGTGGTGCTGTGGATGATCCGGCAGGGCCAGGTCGCCGACGGCCTCACGGTGAACGCGGACGGCACGGGCATGGACATCGGCGTCGCGAACGCCTGGTTCGCGGCGGTGTCGATGCTGCTGGGCGTGGCCATCATGGGCAACCCGCGCCGCGCGAAGGGCCGCCGACGCAAGGGCGACACGATCGTCGCTCCCGCACCGACCTCGGCCTACGAGCGAGGCCGCGAACACGCACCGGAGCCTCAGCCGCAGCCGGAGACGGCCCATCCGCTGCCTGACGCGATGCGGCGCCGGGCGCCGCAGGGAGTGGATCCGGAGCAGACGGCGGATGGTGCGCCGCCTCGCTTCCCGGATGACCGGGCGGCTTGAGCGGCTTGAGACGTGACGAAGCCCGACCGCGGCGGCTCCCCCTCTGTGCCGTCGTGGCCGGGCTTCGTCTTCCCCCGCCGGAAAGTCTGGTGGGTCGGTCAGGGCATGTGCCGACCGGTCGGCTTGACCACGTCGTCCGTCTTGGCCGGGTCGGTAGCCGGCGCCTCCGGCTCGGTGACGGGCTCCTCGTTCTCGCCGGGGCCCGGCATGTGGCGGCCGAGCGGCTTGACGACGGCCTCTTCCTCGGTGGTCTTCTTCTTGTCCGACATGGGCGTGGACTCCTTTACGCGGGACTACGTCGTGGAGTTGATGGGACGGTGGGCCTGCCCGGCAGCTCCCCCGAGTACTGCCGGACAGGCGTTCAGGGCCGCTCACACTAGTGCTTGAGTGAGCCCTGGCGACCCGCCGGCCCCCCGCTGCGCGGGTCGCTGGAGTAGAGCTTGGCGGGCGGCGATAAACGTTCGATGAACGAGCCGTTTTGCGGCGGTCGCGGCCTTACGCGGCCACCGCCGTGCTGAGCAGATCGCGCAGCTCAGCCGCCTCGGGGGCGTCCAGCTCATCGAAGATGGCGAGCGCCTCGGCCCAGCAGGCGCGGGCGCGCACATGCTGCCCGAGGGCGTCGAGGGACCTGCCGAGCAGCGTCAGCGTGGTCGCCCGTCGCTGCCGGCCGCCCAGGTCGCGGAGCCGGGCGAGGGACTGCTCCGCGTGCGCGGCCGCCCGCGCCGGACGGCGGGCGTCCAGGTGCAGTTCGGCGAGGCGGAAGAGGGTCATGCCCTCCCAGAACTGCTGCCGGTTCTCCTCGAAGGTCTGCAGCGCCTGCGCGTATTCGGATTCGGCGGCGGTGTGGCTGCCCATCGCGGCGAGGGCCATGCCGAGGGCGTACCGGCCGTTGGCCAGCCGCACCACGGACCCGTGTCGCACATAGATCGCCAGCGCCTTCTGAGCCAGCTCCACGGCGGAGGCGGTACGGCCCGTCATCAGGTGCACCCGGGACAGATTGCCCAGCGCGCTGGCCTCGTCCGGGTCCTGGCGCTCTCGGAAGGCGGCCAGGGACTGGTGCAGGTACGCCTCGGCGTCCGCGGGGCGGTTCTGCAGGCCCGCGATGATGGCCCGGTCGTTCGGCGCCTGGCTGCACACCACCGGGTCGCCGCAGGACTGGCCCAGCAGATACGCGTGTTGGGCCTCGGCGTCGGCCATGTCGAGGTTGCCCGCCATGCTGTGGGTCGCAGCCATGACGAGCCAGGCCCGGCCCTCCGCCCGCGGGTCCTCCGTCGCCCTGGCGGCATCGCGGACCGTGACCGCGGCCTGGCCGTACTGGAGCGAGAACGCTCCCGACTCCGCCAAGTCCTCCTGGGTGGCGAGGAGGAGGTCGGCGGCGCGCTGCAGGGTCCCGTTGTGCGACTGCTGCCGGACCGTGGCCAGCAGGCAGTCCGCCTCCGCGAACAGCCACTCGATGGCGGCGGAAGATGACGTGAAGTCCAGGCCCGCGGTCGCGGTCGACGCCAGATACCGCGGCAGCCCCTCGCCTGGCCGCCGCAGCTCGTACACCCGCGCCGCTGTTGCCAGATAGAAGTCCAGCAGCCGCGACAGCGCCGCAGCGCACTCCGTCGGCGGGTACTCGTCCCGCTCCGCGCACGCCCGCGCGTACAGCCGTACCAGATCGTGGAAGCGATACCGCCCGGGCGCCGCCGACTCCAGCAGCGAGGCGTCGACCAGCGACTCCAGCAGGTCTTCGGTCTCCTCCGCCCCGCGGTCGAGCATCGCCGCGGCGGCCGCGAGGGAGATGTCCGGGCCGTCCGCCAGACCCAGCAGCCGGAAGGCCCGCGCCTGCGACCGCGTCAGCTGCCCGTAGCCCAGCTCGAAGGTGGCCTTCACCGCCTGGTCGCCGGCCTGGAGTTCGTCCAGGCGGCGGCGCTCGTCCGAGAGCTTCGAGGCCAGCACCGAGACCGTCCAGGTGCGGCGGGCGGCCAGCCGGGATGCCGCGATACGGATCGCCAGGGGCAGGAAGCCGCAGGCGGCGACCACGTCCATGGCGGCCTCGTGCTCGTTCTGCACCCGCTCCTCGCCGACGATCTTCGTGAAGAGCAGCATGGCCTCGTCCGGCGCCATCACATCCAGGTCGACCAGGTGCGCCCCGGACAGGTCCACCATCCGGTGCCGGCTCGTGATCAGCGCCGCGCAGCCCTCCGCGCCCGGCAGCAGTGGCCGGATCTGGGCCGCGTCGCGGGCGTTGTCGAGGAGAGCCAGCACGCGGCGGCCCGACAGCAGCGAGCGGTAGAGCGCCGAGCGCTCCTCGACGCCGTCCGGTATCGCCGAGTCCTTGGTGCCCAGTGCCCGCAGAAAGGACCCGAGCACCGCCTCCGGCTCGGCCGGCGTGCCCGAGCCCTGCAGGTCCACGTACAGCTGGCCGTCCGGGAAGAACTCCCGCGCCGCGTGCGCCACATGCACGGCAAGGGTCGTCTTCCCGACTCCGCCGATGCCCGCGACCGCCGATACGGCCATCACGTTGCCGTCCGCGGTGGCCAGGATCTCGCAGAGCTCCTTGACGGAGTCCGCGCGCCCGGTGAAGTCCGAGACGCAGGCGGGCAGTTGCGCGGGCCGGATCACCGGCGGCTCCGCCGCCTCGTCGTCCTCCGCCCGCGGCGCCGACAGCCCTTCGTCCGCCCGCAGGATCCGCTCCTGCAGCTCCGACAGCTCCGGGCGCGGGTCCACCCCGAGCTCATCCGCCAGCAGCCGCCGGGTGTCCGCGTAGACGGCGAGCGCCTCGGCCTGCCGGCCGCTGCGGTACAGCGCCAGCATCAGCAGCTCGCGCAGCCGTTCCCGAAGGGGATGTGCCGCGGTCAGGGCGGTGAGTTCGGAGACCGCGTCCGCGTGGTGGCCGGAGTCGAGCTCGACCTGCAGCCGGGCCTCCTGGAGCGACAGGCGCCACTCCTCCAGCCGGGTGCGCTCCAGATCGGCGTACGGGCCCGGCAGGCCGGCCAGCGGCTCGCCCTCCCAGGCGTCGAGCGCCTCGCCGTACAGCTCCCGGGCGTGCGTCAGGTCGCCGGCGGCGAGCGCGTCCTCGGCCTCCGCCGCCAGCGTCGCGGCCCGGTCGGCGTCCAGCGCCGCCACCGCCCGCATCGCATACCCGCCCGCCTCGCTGACCAGCGCGTTCGCGCCGAGCACCTTGCGCAGCCGGGACGCGTACGTGCGCAGCGCGGCCAGCGCCCGCGGCGGTGGCTCCTCGCCCCACAGCGCGTCGACCAGCTCCTGTGCGGTCGCCGTGCGGCCGCCGCGGAGCAGCAGCGCGGCAAGCATGGCGCGCTGCTGGGGCGAGCCGATTGCCAACGGCTCCCCGCCCCGCCACGCGCGGACCGGCCCGAGCACCGCGAAGTGCAGCTCTCCCGCTGCCACCTGCTCAGCTGTCGCTGTCATCCCCCGAAGCGCGTCCTCGCTCATGGCCGTCCCCCTCCCCGTGGTCATATGCACATCATCCCCGGCCAAGTCTGCCCTGTGAAAGGGGAATTCGTCAGCTGCGGATACGGACGTTCCGATACCGCAACCCGCGCCGGCGGGCGATGCCGAGCCGCCGGTGAGCCGCCGGTGATAAGCGCGGTCCGCGTAGCTGACGGACCGTCAGATGGGCGCTACGGTGGTCGGCATGGAGACTCCAGCACAGAACGCCATTCCCCGGATCATCTCCGTGGACGACCACACCGTTGAGCCCCCGAACGTCTGGCAGGACCGGCTCCCGGCCAAATACGCCGACGTCGGACCGCGTATCGTGCGCGCCCCGCTGAAGGAAATGACCTTCATGGGAGGCAAGTTCGCGCCGAAGATGGGAGCGCCCGGCGACGACGGCCCGATCGGCGACTGGTGGGTGTACGAGGACCTGCACCGGCCGCTGACCCGGCTCGACACCGCGGTCGGCTACTCCCGCGACGAGATCAAGCTCGAGGTCATCACGTACGAGCAGATGCGGCCCGGCTCCTTCTCCGTCAAGGAGCGGCTCGAGGACATGGACGTCAACCACGTCCAGTCCGCCCTCTGCTTCCCCACCTTCCCGCGCTTCTGCGGGCAGACCTTCACCGAGGCCAAGGACAAGGAGCTCGGGCTGCTCTGCGTGCAGGCGTACAACGACTGGATGGTGGAGGAATGGTGCGGCCAGGACGCGCAGGGCCGGCTGATACCGCTGCCGATCATCCCGCTCTGGGACGCCGAGCTGGCTGCCGCCGAGGTCCGCCGCAACGCCGCCCGCGGCGCCCGCGCCGTGTGCTTCTCCGAGATCCCGCCCTTCCTCGGGCTGCCGTCGATCCACTCCGACGACTGGGACCCCTTCCTGCGCGCCTGCGAGGAGACGCAGACCGTCATCGCCATGCACATCGGCTCGTCGTCCAAGATGCCGTCCACCTCGGCGGACGCCCCGCCCGCCGTCGGCTCCACCATCACCTTCGCCAACTGCTGCTACTCGATGGTCGACTGGCTGATGAGCGGCAAGCTGGAGCGCTTCCCGGACCTGAAGATCATGTACGCGGAGGGCCAGATCGGCTGGATCCCGTACATCCTGGAGCGCGCCGACGTCGTCTGGGAGGAGAACCGCGGCTGGGGCGGCGTCGCCGACAAGGTGACGGTGCCGCCGTCGGAGACCTTCAAGAACCGGATCTTCGGCTGCTTCTTCGACGACGCCTTCGGCCTGAAGAATCTGGACTCGATCGGCGTCGCGAATGTCCTCTACGAGACCGACTACCCGCACTCCGACTCCACCTGGCCGAAGTCCCGCGAGGTGGCGGAGACGCAGATGGGGCACCTGGCGCCGGACGTCATCGAGCGGATCGTGCGCGGGAACGCGATCGATCTGCTGGGGCTGACGGCGGAGGGGCTGTGGGCCGGTTCTGAGTAAGTCCGCTACACAGGCACCGCCCGCACCCACACCCCGTCATCCGTCAGATACCGGTCCACCGCCAGCCCGGCCGCGTCCAGGTGCCCCTCGAAGGCCTCCTCCGTGAGCGGGCGGCTGAAGAACTCGTGCGCCCACGTCGCGTCCGGCCATACGTACTCCATCCGCATCCGCAGCCGCCCGTCCCCGGCCGGTTCCGCCGACACCACCCGCGTGGTGCAGCCGGCGGCCTCGTCGTGGCGCTCGTGCGGCAGCGACCGGTTGGTGTGCCAGTCGGGGCCCTCGCGCTCGATGAGTACGCAGCCGTCCGCGCGGACATGGCGGCGGCAGGCGGCCAGCAGTGCTGCGCGCTGCCGGTCGTCCACGGTGTGCACCAGGAAGGAGGCGAGCGTCACCGCGTCGAAGCGCTCGCCCAGGTCGAGGTCCTCGATCGGGGCGTGCACCGTGCGCGCGGCGGGAGCGCGGTCACGTACCCGCTCCAGCATCTCGGCCGACTCGTCGACGGCGGTGACCCGGAAGCCGCGCGCGGCGAGCGGCTCGGTCACCCGCCCGGCGCCGCAGCCGAGTTCCAGCAGCGTGGCGCCGGCCGGGATCGCCGCGGCGATGACGTCCGGCTCGCGACCCGCCTTCAGCCGGGCGTAGAGATCGACCGCGCACCCGTCCGGGGTCTTCGCACCGGGCCCGGTGCCGCGGTGCCCGGCGTGCCTTGCCGTGGGATTCGTCATGCCCGGAAGACGTGTGACGGGACGGGCAGAGTTCCGTGGTCCGCCGCGCCCGGTTCCCCTGCGCCTCTTGTCTGATGGACCGTCAGATAGGACGATGCCCGCACATCGCACCGATGCCCGCACATCGCACCAAGGACATCGCACCACGGGCCGAACCAGCCGGAGGACCTCCCGTGCGCATACTCCCCGAGGGCCGCCTGTCGTACGGCATGCAGCTGCCCATCCAGTCCCAGTCGACCATCTACGCCGAGCCCTGGGAGGCCTCCGCCACCGTCGAGGATCTCGCCGAGGTGGTGCGGACCGCGGACCGGACCGGCTTCGCGTACGTCGCCTGCTGCGACCACGTCGCCATCCCGGAGCGGCTCGCGGGGGCGATGTCGACCATCTGGTACGACCCCGTGGCCACGCTCTCGTACCTCGCCGGGATCACCGAGCGGGTGCGGCTGATGACGCATGTCGCGGTGCCGGGGCTGCGGCATCCGCTGCAGGTGGCGAAGCAGTACGCCACGCTGGACCACCTCTCCGACGGGCGGCTGATCCTCGGCGTCGGAGCCGGGCACGTACAGGAGGAATTCGCGGCGCTGGGCGTCGACTTCGAGCGGCGCGGGGCCGTACTCGACGAGGCCATGGACGCGCTCAAGGCGGCGCTCGGGCCGGAGGAGTTCCCGTCGCACAGCGGGGAGCGCTTCTCCTTCTCCGGGCTCGGGCAGCGGCCGCGCCCCGCGCAGACGCCGCGGCCGCCGCTGTGGGTGGGCGGGTCGTCGCCGGCGGCGACCCGCAGAGCCGCCGTACGCGGCGACGGCTGGCTGCCGCAGGGCGACCCGCGCGACAAGCTTCCGGGGCAGATCGCCCGCATCGAGCGGCTGCGCGCCGAGGCGGGGGTCGCGGACCCGATCGAGATCGGCGCCATCGCTGAGCCGCTGTACATCGGCGAGCCCGGCTGGGACACGGGTCGCCGCACCCGCACCGGCAAGCCGCAGGCCATCGCCGAGTCGCTGCGCGAGTTCAAGGCGATCGGCGTGCACCAGATCCAGCTCCGCTTCCGCTGCCGCAGCCGGACCGAACTCACCGACCAGATGGCGGCCTTCGCCGCCGACGTAGCTCCGCACCTGGACTCATAGGAGACGCAGATGGGCAAGCTCGACGGACGGGTCATCCTCATCACCGGCGCCGCGCGCGGCCAGGGCGAGCAGGAGGCGCGGATCTTCGCTGAGGAGGGGGCGCGGGTCGTACTCGCGGACGTCCTCGACGATGAGGGCGAGGCGATCGCCAAAGAGCTCGGCGAGGACCGCGCTCGCTATCTGCACCTGGACGTGAGCCAGGAGGACGAGTGGACCGCGGCCGTCGCTGCCGCCACCGACGCCTTCGGCAAGCTCGACGGCCTGGTGAACAACGCGGGCATTCTGCGCTTCAACTCGCTGGTGAAGACCCCGCTGGAGGAATACCAGCAGGTCGTGGCCGTGAACCAGGTCGGCGTCTTCCTCGGTATGAAGCACGCCGCCCCGCGCATCATCGATGCCGGCGGCGGCACGATCGTCAACACCGCCTCGTACGCAGGGCTGGCCGGGATGGCCGGCCTTACCTCCTACGCCGCCACCAAGGCCGCGATCCTCGGCATGACCCGCGTCGCCGCGATGGAGCTGTCGCGCAAGCAGATCCGGGTCAACGCCATCTGTCCGGGCGCCGTCGATACGCCCATGTCCAACCCCGGGGACATGGAGGGTCTCGACGATTTCTACGCCAAGATCGTGCCGCTCGGCCGGATCGGGCAGCCGGCGGAGGTGGCGAAGATGGCGCTCTTCCTGTCCTCGGACGACTCGTCGTACGTCACCGGGCAGCCCTTCGTGATCGACGGTGGCTGGCTGTCCGGGATCAGCCTGGACTGACGCTAGTTGACGGCTCATCAGGTCTTGACCCTGTCGCGGCACGGTGCAAGAGTCTGATGAAATCTGACGGAGCGTCAGAAACGCTTCGACCAACGCTTCGGTGAGGGAGTGAGCAGCCGTGGAATTCGGGCTCTTCGTGCAGGGATACGTGCCCGCCAAGCGCGCCAAGGCCGACCCGGAGGCCGAGCACCACGCGCTGATGGAGGAGACGCAATACGTCATCCAGGCGGACAAGTCGGGCTTCAAATACGCCTGGGCCTCCGAGCATCACTTCCTGGAGGAGTACTCGCACCTGTCCGCGAACGACGTCTTCCTGGGCTACCTGGCCCACGCCACCGAGCGCATCCACCTCGGCTCCGGCATCTTCAACCCGCTCGCCCCGGTCAACCACCCGGTGAAGGTGGCCGAGAAGGTCGCCATGCTCGACCACCTCTCCGAAGGACGCTTTGAGTTCGGCAGCGGCCGGGGCGCGGGCAGCCACGAAATCCTCGGCTTCTTCCCGGGGATCACGGACATGAACCACACCAAGGAACTCTGGGAAGAGACCATCGCCGAGTTCCCGAAGATGTGGCTGCAGGACGAGTACGTCGGCTTCCAGGGCAAGCACTGGTCGCTGCCGCCGCGCAAGATCCTGCCGAAGCCGTACGGCGGCTCGCACCCCGGCATGTGGTACGCGGCCGGGTCCCCGCCCTCGTACGCGATGGCGGCGAAGAAGGGCCTGGGCGTGCTCGGCTTCAGCGTGCAGAAGGTCTCCGACATGGAGTGGGTGCTGGAGTCGTACAAGGGCGCCATCAAGGACGCGGAGCCGGTCGGCGACTTCATCAACGACAACGTGATGGTGACGTCCACGGCGATCTGCGCGGAGACGCACGAGAAGGCGGTGCAGATCGCGCTGAACGGCGGCCTGAACTACCTGCAGTCGCTGCTCTTCCGCTACCACGACACCTTCCCGCGCCCGGAGGGCATCCCGGAGTGGCCGGAGCTGATCCCGGAGTACACCGAGGAGCTCGTGGAGTACCTGATCGAGCAGGAGCTGATGATCTGCGGCGATCCGGACGAGGTGCTGCGGGCGTGCAAGCGCTGGGAGCAGGCGGGCGCCGACCAGCTGTCGTTCGGGCTGCCGATCGGCGTCTCGTACGAGGACACCATCAACACGATCAAGCTCGTCGGGGAGCACGTGATCCCGAAGATCGACACCGACCCGGTGCACCGGACCACGCGCTTCCGCCAGGCGGCGGGCCAGGGCTGAGGGAGGGAAGTCGCTACCATGCTCGACCAGCTCATCAAGGGAGCCACCGTCGTCGACGGGACCGGGGCCGAGGCCCGGGTCGCGGACGTCGGGATACGCGACGGCCGGATCGTCGCCATCGGGTCGGTCGACGAGCCGGCCCGCACCACCGTCGAAGCCGAGGGCCAGATCCTGGCCCCGGGCTTCGTCGACCCGCATACGCACTACGACGCCCAGCTCTTCTGGGACCCGTACGCCACCCCGTCCATGAACCACGGCGTCACCACGGTGGCCGGCGGCAACTGCGGCTTCACCCTGGCGCCGCTCAACCCGGCCCGGCCGGACGACGCCGACTACACCCGCCGCATGATGTCCCGGGTCGAGGGCATGTCCCTGATCGCCCTCGAGGAGGGCGCGCCCTGGAACTGGAACAGCTTCGGCGACTACCTCGACGCCCTGGAGGGGCGGATCGCGGTCAACGCGGGCTTCATGGCGGGCCATTGCGCCCTGCGCCGGCACGTCATGGGCCCGGACGCGGTCGGCGGCCAGCCGACCGAGCAGCAGATGGAGGAGATGCTGCGCCTCTTCCACGCGGCCATGGACGCGGGCGCCTGGGGCCTGTCGACCACGCAGTCCTCCAGCCACTCGGACGGCGACGGCAAGCCGGTCGCCTCACGACACGCCAAGCCGGAAGAGCTGATCGCGCTGTCGAAGGCGGTCGCGGAGCATGAGGGCACGCAGCTTGAGGCCATCGTGGCCGGCTGCCTGGACCAGTTCGCGGACGAGGAGATCGACCTCTTCGTGGAGATGACGGCGGCCGCGGGCCGCCCGCTGAACTGGAACGTCCTCACCATCGACGCCGCCGTCCCGGAACGCGTCCCGCGCCAGCTGCTGGCGAGCGAACGGGCCCGTAAGGCGGGCGGCCGGATCGTCGCGCTGACGATGCCAATCCTGGTGCCGATGAACATGTCGCTGGGTACTTTCTGCGCGCTGAATCTGATCCCGGGTTGGGGCGACATCCTGGGGCTGCCGGTCCCGGAGCGGATCGCGAAGCTGCGCGATGCGTCCGTACGGGAGGAGATGCTGAAGCGGGCGAACAGCAAGGAGGCGGGGGTCTTCCGGCGGCTGGCGAACTTCGGGCGCTACGTCATCGGCGACACCTTCTCGGAGGCGAACGAGGGTCTTCAGGGGCGTGTGGTGCGCGACATCGCCGCCGAGCGGGGGCAGGACGCCTTCGAGTGTTTGGTGGAAATCTGCGCGAACGACGACCTCCGTACGGTCCTGTGGCCGATGCCGACCGACAACGACCCGGACAGCTGGGACTTGCGGCGGCAGACGTGGCAGCACGAGGACGTGATGCTGGGTGGTTCGGATGCGGGGGCCCATCTGGACCGGATGTGCGGTGCGCCGTACACGACGCGCTTCCTGGGGGACTGCCTGCGGGGGCGGAAGCTCGTGGGGTTGGAGGCGGCGGTGAAGATGCTGACGGATGACCCGGCACAGCTCTTCGGCCTTCGGGAGCGGGGGCGGATCGCGGAGGGGTATCACGCGGACCTGGTGCTCTTCGACCCGGACCGGATCGATGCGGGTCAGGCGCGGCTGGTGCATGACCTGCCGGGGGATAGTCCGCGGCTGGATTCGGAGGCGGTTGGGATTACGGGCGTTTGGGTCAATGGGATCCGGACGATCCGGGATGACGAGGTGACGGGGGCTATTCCCGGGAAGGTGCTGAGGTCGGGGCGGGATACGCGGACGGTGGCTACGAAGGCCTGAGCCAACTTGGCAGAGGCCGGTGGCGCCTTCTGCCCGACGGCTTGGCATCGGATGGTGACGGCCGCGATGCGGGCTCCCGCCGGTCCCGGTGCGGGTGGGAAGGCTGGCTACGGAAGGGGAGAGGGGCCGGGGCCGGTCGTGCCTGTCT
>NZ_JAAKZV010000019.1 GCF_011044975.1 Streptomyces coryli
CCCAACCCCCAAGTCCCCTGTACCCACGCCAGCTTAGAGGCCCGAACCAAGCGCCCGCTCAGCTCTCCGGGAGCAGCTCCACCTTCACGTCTGCCGGGAAGCCCGTGTTGGGGCCCGTTCGGCGGGCGAACTCCGTGATGCCTGCCAGTTGGCGGGTGCCCAGGGTGAATTTCAGGGTGGTGAAGTAGCGCTCGAGCAGGGGGGCGTCGAAGGCTTCCCAGCGGGCGGCCTGTTCGGCGACCTTCGTGACCTCTTCGCCGGAGAGTTCTACCGATTCCAGGAAGGCGCGGTGGACCTCGCGGACGAGTTCGGGCTCGCGTTCGGCGTAGTCGCGGCGGGCGGCCCAGACGGCGAAGACGAAGGGGAGGCCTGTCCAGTCCTTCCACATCTGGCCGAGGTCGTGGACGTGCAGGCCCAGCTCGGGGGCGTCGTGCAGGGAGGCGCGGAGGGCGGCGTCGCCGATCAGGACCGCGGCCTGGGCCTCCTGCATCATCAGGCGCAGGTCCGGGGGGCAGGTGAAGTAGTCGGGCGCGATGTCGTAGCGCTCGGCGAGCAGCAGCTGGGCGAGGCGGACCGAGGTGCGCGAGGTGGAGCCGAGCGCCACCCGCTCGCCGTGCAGCTGGTCGAGCGGGACCTGGGAAACGATCACGCAGGACATCACCGGGCCGTCGCAGCCCACCGCGATATCCGGCAGCGCGATGAGATCATCCGCGTGCCGGAGGAATTCGACCAAGGTGACGGGACCGATATCGAGATCGCCGTCGATGAGCCGCTCGCTGAGCTTTTCCGGGGTGTCCTTCGTGAGCTCGAGGTCGAGCAGCGTGCCGGTGCGGGCGAGGCCCCAGTACAGCGGCAGGCAGTTCAGGAACTGGATGTGGCCGACTCGTGGCCGGGTAGGAGTCACGTCTCGCAGGCTACGCCTGCCGGGAACCGCACGAGGGTGCGGGGGTTCACTGAAACGTGATCTTGTCCTCTTCCGCGCCCGGCGGCTGCGTGCTAGGCTCGGCGCAAGTTGCAGTTAGGTTTCCCTTGCAGTACAGAGCCTGCGGAGCTACTGACGCCGCAGGCTTTTGTAGTTTTCAGACTTCTTTGTAGGTTCTGGAGCAGAGGGCAACCCTTTTAGGCCCAAGGAGGGCTTATGGCTACCGGAACCGTCAAGTGGTTCAACGCCGAAAAGGGCTTCGGCTTCATCGCCCAGGACGGCGGCGGTCCCGACGTCTTCGTCCACTACTCCGCCATCAACGCGACCGGCTTCCGTTCGCTTGAGGAGAACCAGATCGTCACCTTCGACGTCACGCAGGGCCCGAAGGGCCCGCAGGCGGAGAACGTGCAGCCCAGCTGAAGCTGAGCTTTTGATTCTCACCTGAGACGGCCCGGGACCTTTCGGTCCCGGGCCGTTTCGTGTTCCCGCAGGCAGCGCCCCTACTCGTACAGCGCGTCGATCTCCTTCGCGTACAGCCGTGCCACCGCCGCCCGCCGCACCTTCAGCGTCGGGGTGAGCGCGCCGGAGTCGATCGAGAAGTCCTCGTCCAGGATCGCGAAGTTCCGGATCCGTGCGGGCCGCGCCACCTTCTCGTTCGCCGCGTCGACCGCCTCCTGCACCAGCTCGCGTACCCGCGGCTCCCGCGCCGGCGGCCCGGTCAGGCCCAGCCGGCCGACCTCCTCCTCGTCCAGCGTGATCAGCGCTACGGGATGCGGCCGCCGGTCGCCGATCATGATCGCCCGGGAGACCCAGCGCGACTGCTGGATGCCGAATTCGACCAGGGACGGCGTCAGGTTCTTCCCGGCCGAGGTGATCACGATGTCCTTCTTGCGGCCGGTCACCCGCAGATAGCCGTCCTCGTCCAGGGACCCCAGGTCGCCGGTGTGCAGCCAGCCGTCCGGGTCCAGCGCCTCCGCCGTGGCGGCCTCGTTCGCGTGGTAGCCGGAGAAGATCATCGGGCCGCGGGCCAGGATCTCCCCGTCCTCGGCGATACGGACCTCGCAGCCCGGGATCGGCTTGCCCACCGCCCCGTGGCGGCAGGCGTCCGGGTGGCTGAGCGAGATGATCCCCGCCGACTCCGTCATCCCGTACCCCTCGTACAGCGGAATGCCGCACGCCCGCAGGAAGTCCAGGGTCTGCGGGGCGATCGGGGCGCCGCCGGAGTTGGCGTGCCGCAGCCGGCCGCCGAAGGCGCCGCGGACCAGGCTGAAGAGCTTGGCGTCGGCCGCCTCGTAGCGCTCCAGCAGCTCGCCCGCCGGCTCCTGGCCGGCCGCGCGCAGCTCGTCCACCTCGACCCCGGTGCGTATCGCCGCGTCGAAACGGTCCTTGCCGTCCGGGCCCTGGCTCTCGGCGAGCGCCTGGACCTGGGAGTGCACCTTCTCGAAGAGGCGCGGGACCGACGGCAGATGGGTGGGCTGGGCCTGGCCGAGCTCGGCGACGATGTTCTCGATCCGGCCGCCGAAGAAGTGCAGCGTCGAGCCGGCCAGCAGCGTCGCCATCTCGGTGAGCTGGGCGAGGAGGTGGGCGAGCGGGAGGTAGATGTACGTGCAGTCGCCCGGGCCCATGTGCTGGAAGCCCTCGGTGGCGTCGCGGATGGCGGACGAGTTGCCGTGCGTGAGGCGGCAGCCCTTGGGCAGGCCCGTGGTGCCGGAGGTGTAGATGATCGTCGACAGGTCGTCGTCCGTGACGGATTCGGCGCGGGCGAGCTGGTCCGCCTCCGGGGCGGGTTCGGGAACGCGGTCCATACGCAGCGGCGCGTCCTCGCCGGTCATGTGCACCACGTGCTGCAGCTCCGGCAGCTTGTCCCGCAGCCGCGCCACCTTCTCCGCCTGCGCGGCGTCCTCGACCAGGATCGCCGTGGCCGCGGAGTCCGACAGCACCCAGCTGACCTCTTCATCGCCCGCCGTCGGATAGACCGGCACCAGCACGGCCCCGGCGGCCAGCACCCCGAAGTGCGCGTACGTCCACTCCGGCCGGGTCTCGGCGAGGATCGCCACCCGGTCGCCCTTGCGGACGCCGAGGCCCATCAGGCCGCGGGCGATCCGCCGGACGCGGTCGCGCAGTTCGTCGTACGTGACATCGGGGACCGCCTCGGGGCCGCCGCGCAGCGCGGGCAGCTCACCGAAGCGGTCGGCGGTCCATTCCGTGAAGAGCGCGAGGGTACGGGGGCGTTGTGGCTCGGTCATCGGCTCCACCTCCGTAGAAGAAGCTAGGCAGCCGTGATCCGTCCGGTCATGGCCGGAAGTGTCACCTACGCTGACCTGACAGCTCATCAGGACTACCGTGCAGCCATGGGCGAGCCGCGGGAGCACGACAACGGGCAGCACAACGGGGGCAGAACCGTCACCGTGCACCACGTCCGCGCCGCCCTCCGTGGCGTCGAGCGGCGCGGCCTGGACACGCTGCCGCTGCTCCAGTACGCCGCGATCGCGCCGCTGCTGCTCGCCGACGACCGGGCGCGGGTGACGCCGGAGCAGTTCACCCGGCTGATCCAGGCGCTGCATGTGGTGATGGACGACGAGTTCCTCGGCCTCGGCCCGGCGCGCAGCAAGCGCGGCACCTTCGCGATGATGTGCTACGCGGCGATCGGCTGCAGCGATCTGCGGGGCGCGCTGCGCCGGGCGGCGCGGTTCTACGCGCTCTTTCCCGGCGGGCCCGAGCTGACGCTCGAGGTGCGCGGCGACCCCAGCGATCCCGGCGATACCAGTGCCCCCGGCGCCGAAGCCGTGCTGGCGATACGGAACGAGGCCGAGTTCCACGACCCGTTCCTCTCCGAGTGCCTGATGGTCATCTGGCACCGGCTCTCCAGCTGGCTGATCGGCCGCCGGATACCCCTCGCCACCGCCGACTTCGGCTTCCCCCCGCCGGTGTACGCCGACGAGTACCCGGCGCTCTTCGGCTGCCCGGTGCGCTTCGGCGCTGCCCATACCGAGGCGCGCTTCGCCGCGCACTGGCTCGCCGCCCCGGTCGTACGGAAAGAGAGCGAGCTGGAGGTGCTGCTCCGCCGGGCGCCCGCGGATCTGCTGTCCCGGCGCGAATACGGCACGACGGTGAGCGAACAGGTGCGGCACGCGCTCGCCGCCGCGCTGCGGGACGGTGGCCGGCGGCGGCCGCGGCTGCCGGAGCTGCGCGAGGTCGCGGGGCGTCTCGCGGTGAGCCCGGCGACGCTGCGGCGGCGTCTTGAGGCGGAGGGGACGTCGTTCACCGAGCTGAAGGACACCGTGCGGCGGGACGCGGCGATCACCTCGCTCGCCCAGGGGCAGGAGCCGATCGCGGGGCTGGCGGCGCGGCTGGGGTTCGCGGAGGACGCGTCGTTCCACCGGGCGTTCCGGCGCTGGACGGGGACGACGCCGGGGGCGTATCGCGGCGGCTGTGAGACATCGGGTCAGCAAAGCTGAGCCCTAAGGACAGCCCGCTCGTTACTGATGCGTCATTACGTTTCTCGTCCGACCTGCTCCCTCACAGCAGACGAACGGAGCTTTCATGAGCCGCAAGCTCGCCGCCATCGCGGCGGCACTCGGGCTGGCCTTCGCGCTCCCGGCCACCGGCATCGCGGATGCCGCCCCGACCGCCTCGGCCGCCGCCCCCGGCGACCTGGTCACCACGTCCAGTACAGACTTCCGCACCCTCAACCCGCAGCTGTCCAAGGCCTGGCACATCGAATACGGATCGACCTCCGGCACCGACAAGCCGAACACCGTCTCCGGCACGGTGATCGTGCCGCGCGACGGCCGCACCGGCACCCGCCCGCTGATCACCTACGCCGTGGGCACCGTCGGCATAGACGACAGCTGCGCCCCGTCCGCGGGCTTCCCGTACGGCACGACGCTCGAGGGCAACCTCATCGCCCAGGCGATCCAGCGCGGCTATGCCGTCGCCGTCACCGACTACGAGGGCCTCGGCACCCCCGGCGACCACACGTACACGGTCGGCCGCGCCGCCGGCACCGCGATGCTCGACGCCGCGCGGGCGGCACAGAAGGTGCCGGGCGCGCGGGCAGCCGGCGTCAACGAGAACTCGCCCGTCGGCATCATGGGCTACTCCCAGGGCGGCCAGGCCGCGAGCTGGGCGGCGCAGCTGCACAAGGCGTACGCGCCCGAGCTGAAGGTCAAGGGCACGGCGACCGGCGGGGTGCCGGCGGACCTGATGAAGGCCGCCGAGTTCAACGACGGCGGGCTCGGTTCGGGCCTGATCCTGATGGCGGCGGTCGGCCAGAACGCCGCCTTCCCTGAGCTGAAGCTCGACTCGTATCTGAACGACCGGGGCCGCTCGCTGGTCGGGACGATCAAGAAGAACTGCGTCGCCGTCAACGCGGTGGCCGGCGCCTTCACGAAGATCACCGACGTGACGACCAAGAACCCCCTCGAACAGCCCGACTGGCAGGCGCGGCTAGCCGAGTCCAAGCTCGGCGGGACCGCCCCGGACGCGCCGGTGTACCTCTACCACGCGCAGAACGACGAGCTGATCCCGCGCGCGCTGGGCGAGGGCCTGCGGGCCGACTGGTGCGCGAAGGGGGCGCCGGTGTCGTACAAGACGATCCCGGTGCTTGAGCACGTCAGCGGCGTCATCGCGGAGACCCCGTCGGCGCTGAGCTGGCTGGGCGACCGCTTCGCCGGAAAGCCGGCCGCGGGTAACTGCGGCTGAGACGGTGCGGGGGCTCGGTCTACTGCACCCCGAGCCCCTTCGCCAGCACCGGCCAGCTGGACTTGAACTCGGTCTGCCAATGCGGCCATTCGTGCGAGCCGCCCTGGTAGAAGTGCACCGTCGCCGGGATGCCGAGGGCCTTCAGGCGGTCGGTGAAGCTGTGCGCCTGCACCCACAGGGCGCCCTCGAGGACGCCGCCGACGATGAGGTTGGCGAAGTCCTTGTTCGGGCCGAAGCCGGTGCCCTGGGAGACGTAAAGGCCGAGGCCTTTGAGCTTTTCGGCCTGGGTGTAGGGGTTGTTGGCCTTCCAGGTCGACCGGTTCAGGAGCGGGCCGCCCCACAGGCCGGTGGGGAAGAGGCCCTCGCGGCCGACGATCGCGGACACGGTCGTCGGCATCCCGGTGTTGAGGGTGTCGAGAATCCCGCTGTACGAGGCGGCCGCGGTGTACGTGCCCGGGTGCCGGACGGCGGCGGCCATCGCGCTGTAGCCGCCGGAGGAGATGCCGGCGACGGCACGGGTGCCGTTCGCGCGGTAGTTCTTCTGCAGCAGCTGCCAGACCTCGGTGTTCTGGAAGGTGTCGTAGTCCGGGCTGTTGCTGCCGAAATTCCACCACTTGCTGACGATGCCGGTCGGCCCGGCGTCGGGGATGACGGTGATGACGTCCTTGTCCGCCATGAACTCCTCGACGTCGGTCTGCTCGGTCCAGTCCGAGAACTTCCCGTCGGCGCCGTGGAGGAGATAGAGCACGGGATACGTGCGGTTGGGCTCGGCGTCGTACGACTTCGGCAGCAGGACCCGTACCGGCGCGGACTTGCCGCCGAGCGCCGGGGACTGCACGGTCAGGTCCACGGCCTGCGCGCCCGCCTGCGTCGTCTGCGTGATCCGGGCGCCGTCGTCGGCGGCGACCGGCGTGGTGCCGGCGTCCGCGGCGGTGCTGAGGGCGCCGCCGGTGAGCGCGAGAGCGGCGG
This sequence comes from Streptomyces coryli, assembly GCF_011044975.1. Lineage (GTDB taxonomy): Bacteria > Actinomycetota > Actinomycetes > Streptomycetales > Streptomycetaceae > Streptomyces > Streptomyces coryli. The sequence goes on from NZ_JAAKZV010000019.1 coordinate 6,596, forward strand.
CCAGGAGCACGGCGGCGAGCTTGCGGCGGGGGCGCCTGAGGCGACGGGTTCCAGACACGACGCAAGGGTCGGCGGTCTTGCGCGCGGCGGTAAGTCGCCGGACTGACAGTCGTCCAGGGCCGTTCTGTCAGCGAGGTGACAACCACGTACGCTCTGCCTGACGGCACCGAGCAGGGATGGGGCGTAACGGATCATGAACGCGGAGCTCAAGCGCCAGCTGGAGAAGAAGGTCGCGAGCGGAGAGCGCCTCGACCGGGCCGACGGCATCGCGCTCTACGAGTCCGGGGACCTGGCGTGGCTGGGCGGCCTCGCGCACGGGGTGCGCACGGCGCGGCACGGGGACGCGGGGTTCTTCGGCGCGGGTGACGCCGTCGAGGCGCCGCTGTCGTACGGGGCCGACGCCGGCGAGCTCGTCGATGAGCTGCTCGCGCTGCGCGAGCAGGAGGGCTTCGAGGTCCTGGTCCCCACCCGCGCCTCGGACGCGGTCACCGGCGCCCAGACGCTGAAGACGTACGCCGTCGCCCGCCTGCTGGTGGACACCATCCCGCACCTGCGGACCTCGGCCGACGCCGACGGCGAGCAGGGCGCGAAGCTGGCGCTGCAGCACGGGGCGGATGAGCTGGCGGGCGACCTCAGCGATGAGGACCTGGTCATCCTGATCCGGGAGGCGGGCTTCCGTCCGGTGGAGCGGGGTGCGTCCTACGCGGTCGTCGCCGAGCACCCGGGGCCGGACGCGTCTTTGCGTGAGACGCCGCAGGCAATGCGCCTCTGAGCGGCCGCGTGCCGGTCGCATCGGCGGCCGCCGGAAACGTCCGGGCCCACCCGTCCCGCCATGCGGGACGCCTGCCCCCGAGGGGTACGGCCCGGATTAGCCTCGCTCCTATGCATTTCCAGCTCGACCCCCCGATCGACCGCCCGCTCCGCGATCAGCTCCTCGCCCTCTGGTCGGACGTCACCGACGCGGGCGGGGCCGTCGGGTTTCTGCCGGGGACCGATCCGGAGGAGATACGGCCCGAGCTCGTGCGGCATCTCGTCGCCATGGCCGAGGGGCGGGCGCGGCTGCTCGTCGGGCGGGACGAGGAGGACGGGCGGGTGACCGCCAGCGCGTTCGTGTACTTCAACGGGCACCGGCTGATGAAGCACTGGATCTGGGTCTACACCGTGATGGTGCACCCGGAGCAGCAGGGCGGCGGCAGCGGCCGCGCGCTGATGGCCGCCGTCGCCGAGGCCGCCCGCGGGTTCGGCGGCATCGAGGGGATCCGGCTCACCTGCCGCGGCGGCACCGGGGCCGAGCACTTCTACGCCGCGTGCGGATACAAGGAGGTCGGGCGGGTGCCGGGGGCGATCCGTACCGACGACGGGGACCGCGACGACATCACCATGTGGCTGCCCCTGCATACTTAGGGAGCGAAGGGGAGGAAGCCCCGTAAGCCCCGTATTGCAGGAGAGAGAAGTTGTCCGCCGTGAGCACCCCCAAGCCGAGCGCCGCCCTCCGCTACACCGCGATGCGTCTGGGCATCTTCGCCGTCTGCTTCATCGTCCTCGCCGGCCTGGTCCGGCTGCGGGTGCTGCCCGCGGGCCTGGGCGACTCCAACTATCTGTGGGTGCTGCTGCTCGCGCTCGTCGTCTCGATGCCGCTGAGCCTCGTGCTGCTGCGGCGCCAGCGGGACGAGATGTCCGCGCAGATCGTCGGCCGCATGGACCGTGCGAAGGAGCGGCTCGACGCGAACCGCGACATGGAGGACGAGGCCGTCGACAACGCCGCCGCCGCCGAGCGACGGAACGACGCGCAGCAGTAACAGCACGTAGCGACACGCGGGCCAGGCCTGTGTACCTGGTCACAGTGGGGCCGTATACCAAAGCTTGGCTTTGAGTATCCCAAAGCGCCGGTGTTAACGTTTTCGACATGAGGTCTTCCGCTTACGTGCCGCAGCAGCCGACGAGCACCCTGCTCGTCGAGCGCCTGCACGTCGACCTCTGCCGCCGCGTGGCCGCGGCCTGTATGGGCCGCTGACCTGCGCGCTTTCTGCGCCGCCAGGTCCCCGGCTTCCCCATCTCTTCTTCCCCACGGAGTGCCCGCGTGTCCACGCCCGCCCCTGCCGCCGAGTCCAAGTCCGGCGCCCCGGAAAAGTCTCGTCGAATACCCAAGATCCCCTTCTGGGTGCAGATCATCGCCGGTCTCGTCATCGGTGTCCTGCTCGGCTGGGCCGCCCGCAGCGGCGACGTCAGCTGGCTGAAGACCACCCTCGAGGAGGTCGGCAACACCTTCGTCAACCTGCTCAAGCTGGTCGTCGCGCCGCTGGTCTTCTTCGCCATCCTGGTGTCGATCACCAATCTGCGTAAGGTCAACAACGCCGCCCGGCTGGCCTCCCGCACGCTGCTGTGGTTCTTCATCACCTCGCTGATCGCGGTCGGCATCGGCCTCACCATCGGCCTGCTGACCAACCCCGGCTCCGGTACGGGCCTGACCCCGAAGGACGGCGCCAAGCCGGACCAGTCCGGGTCCTGGATCGACTTCCTGCACGAGATCGTCCCGACGAACATCATCACGCCCTTCACCGAGCTGAAGGTCCTGCAGATCGTCTTCATGGCCGCCGTCCTCGCCTTCGCCGCGCTGAAGCTCGGCCCGAAGGCGCAGCCGGTCATCGACCTCAGCGAGACCGTTCTCGAGCTGCTGCAGAAGGCCCTGTGGTGGGTCATCAAGCTCGCCCCGATCGGCACCATCGGCCTCATCGGCTTCGCCATCGCCGACTACGGCTGGAACCTGATCTCGAAGTACGCGACCTTCACCGCCGACATCTACATCGGCTGCGCGATCGTCCTCTTCGGCGTCTACCCGCTGCTGCTGGCGACGGTCGCCAAGGTCAACCCGCTGCAGTTCTTCCGCGGCGCCTGGCCCGCGATCCAGCTGGCCTTCGTCTCCCGCTCCTCGGTCGGCACCATGCCGGTCACCCAGAAGGTCACCGAGCGGCTCGGCGTCCCGAAGGACTACACCTCCTTCGCGGTGCCGTTCGGCGCGACGACCAAGATGGACGGCTGCGCCGCGATCTACCCGGCGATCGCCGCGATCTTCGTCGCCGACATCTTCGGCGTCAGCCTGGAGCTGCGGGCCTACGTCCTGATCGCCTTCGTCTCGGTCATCGGCTCCGCGGCCACCGCGGGCCTCACCGGCGCGACGATCATGCTGACCCTGACCCTGTCGACGCTGGGCCTCCCGCTGGAGGGCGTGGGCCTGCTGCTGGCCATCGACCCGATCCTGGACATGATGCGCACCGCCACCAACGTGGCAGGGCAGGCGGTCGTCCCGGTCATCGTCGCGGCCCGCGAGAAGATCCTGGACCGCGAGGCGTTCGCCTCGGCGACCAGCTTCGATGTGTCGGACCTGGACGACGACGCCCAGTCGCCCGCGGCGACCGAGCAGCCGGAGCAGCGGCAGCCCGTCGGCGCGACGGCCTAGTACGGCCCGTTACGGACCGCACGCCGGTGCCCGCGTCCCCTTCCCGGGGCGCGGGCACCGGCGTTCGCGTATCCGTAAAAAATCTTCGCGAGAGCATGTAGTGGAGCGGCATGCCCGTTCGTCATTCCCACGACGAACCGAACCGCGAAGGGATCGAAGCGATGAAGTACCTGATGCTGGTGTGCACCGACCCGGCCTACGTACCCGGTCAGGGCGACGGGGCGCCGGACGTCGAGGACTGGGTCTCCGAGATGGACGGCAAGGGAATCCGGCTGCTGGGCAGCCGCACCCGCCCGGCGAGCGACGCCACCACGGTGCGGGTCCGCGACCGCGAGGTGCTGCTCACCGACGGGCCGCACGCGGAGACCAAGGACCTGATGGCCGGCTTCGACGTCCTCGACTGCGCCGACCTCGACGAGGCGATCGAGGTCGCGTCCAAGCACCCGATGGCGTGGCACGGGATGATCGAGCTCCGGCCGTTCTGGCCCGACGACGCGGACGACTGACCGGCCCGGTGGAGCCCAAGGACCGTATCGCCGGGATCTACGCCGACGGGTGGAGCCGGATCGTGGCCACCATGATCCGGTTCACCGGCGGCGACTGGGATCTGGCGGAGGAGTGCGCGCAGGACGCGTTCGCGCAGGCGCTGCGGAAGTGGCCGGAGCAGGGCGTGCCGGACCAGCCGCTGGCCTGGCTGACCACCGCCGCCCGGCATCGCGCCGTCGACCGCATCCGCCGGGCGTCGACCGAGGCGGCGAAGCTACGGCAGGTGGCGGCGATGGAACCTGAGCAAGGGCCGGCGTACACACGCGACAGCGAGATCCCGGACGAGCGCCTTGAGCTGATGTTCACCTGCTGCCATCCGTCGCTGCATCTGCACGCCCAGGTCGCGCTGACGCTGCGCAGCCTGACCGGCATGAGCACCGCGGAGATCGCCCGCGCGTTCCTCGTACCGGAACGGACCATGGGCCAGCGCCTCTTCCGCGCCAAGCAGAAGGTCGCCCACGCGGCCATCCCGTTCCGGGTGCCGCCGGCGCACCTGCTGCCCGATCGCCTCCCCGCCGTGCTGCACGTCCTCTATCTGCTCTTCAACGAGGGCTACGGCGACCCGGAACAGACCCGGCTGTCCCGGGAGGCCATCCGTCTCGCCCGCGTGCTCGCGGCGCTGATGCCCGACGAACCCGAGGCGCAGGGCATGCTCGCGCTGATGCTGCTGCACGACGCCCGGCGGCCGGCGCGGATCGGCGCGGACGGCGAGCTGGCCACCCTCGAGGACCAGGACCGCTCGCTGTGGGACCAGAGCGAGATCGCGGAGGGGCTGGCGCTCCTCGAGCGCACTCTGCGGCGGCGCCGGGCAGGCCCGTTCCAGATCCAGGCGGCCATCGCGGCGTGCCATGCCACCGCGCCGACGGCCGACCGGACCGACTGGCCGCAGATCGCCGGGTTGTACGAGCAGCTCTCGCGCGTCGCACCCGGCCCGGTCACCGAGCTGAACCGGGCCGTGGCGATCGGCATGGCCAAGGACCCAGAGACGGCGCTGCCGCTGGTCGAGGCGATCGCCGAGGGCGGGGAGCTGGACGGGTACTACCTGCTGCACGCCACCCGCGCCGAACTGCTGCGGCGCACGGGCCGCGCGGAAGCGGCCCGGGAGAGCTACCGCGCGGCCCTCGACCTGGCGCCGACCGACGCCGAACGCCGGCACCTACGGAACCGCCTGCGGCTCCTGTGACAGCCCCACCCGCCGGTCCACCGGCTGCGGCGAGCGAGGACGGCCGCGCACGCTCCGCAGCGTGAACGCCCCCAGGGCCGCGTGCAGTCCCGCCGCCACCAGACCGACGACCTGCAGTCCCGTGGTGAAGGCGGACTTCGCCTCGGCGGCGGCCGCTCCGGTGAGGCCGGGGAGTTCGAGCGTCTCCGGGAGGGTGGCCGCCAGGTCAGGGCCCGTCACCCGGAACAGCACCGTGGCGAGCGAGCCGAGGAGGGCGATGCCGAGGGCGTTGCCGATCTCGTTGCTGGTCTCGGCGATCGCGCCCGCGGCCCCGGCGCGCTCGGGCGGTGCCGCGGCGACGGCGGTATCGGCGACGACGGCGAAGGAGATGCCGTAGCCGACGCCGGAGACCACGGTGGCGGCGACGTACCAGCCGGCCCCGCTGCCGCTGCCCACCGGCAGCAGCAGAAGCAGGCCGCCGGCGATGAGGAAGTGGGTGGCGATCAGCGCGGCGCGGGTGCCGATCCGGGCAACGGCCATCGGCGTGACGACGGCGGTGACCGTCAGGACGACGGCGCCGGGGAGGGCGACCAGCGCGGCCTGCAGGGCGCTCAGACCGAGCACCGACTGCAGGTAGATGCCGCCGAGATACGCCACCGCCGACCACGCGGCGAGCGGCAGCAGCCCGGTGATGACGGCGATCGCGAAGAGCCGGTCGCGGAAGAGCCGGAAGTCGATCAGCGGCTGGTCGAGGCGCAGTTGGCGGCGTACAAAGGCCGTGAGGGTGGCGACTCCGGCCGCGAGGGTGAGCAGCGCGGAGGCGGTCAGCCCTGCCGCTGCCAGGTGCTTGATCCCGTAGACGCTGAGCAGGGTGCCCGCGGCCGACAGCACCACGCTGCGGGCATCGACGCGGCCCGTACCGCCGGAGCGGACCTCCCGGAGCAGGACCGGAGCCAGGGCGAGAAAGAGCGCCACGACCGGGAGATTGATCAGGAAGACCGAGCCCCACCAGAAGTGGCTCAGCAGCTGCCCGCCCGTGACAGGCCCGATCGCGAAGCCCGCGGCGAAGGCGGCCGCGAAGATGCCGATCGCGCGGGCCCGTTGGCGGCGGTCGGTGAAGAGCTCGCTGAGTACGGCCAGCGCCGACGGCAGCAGCGTGGCCCCGGCGATGCCCATCAGCGCGCGGAAGGCGATCAAGAGCTCGGGGGTCGGGGCGAAGGCGGCGCCCAGCGAGCCGGCGCCGAAGGCGGCCGTGCCGATCATGAGCAGCTTCAGCCGGCCGTAGCGGTCGCCGAGGTTGCCGAAGGCGATGAGCAGCGAGCCGACGGCGAAGCCGTACACATCCAGAATCCACAGCGACTGGTCGGCGGTCGGCGACAGCGCCGCGGAGATCTGCGGCATCGCGAGGAAGAGGACCGAGCCGTCCATGGCCACCAGCAGGACGGGGCCGAGGATCACCAGCAGGCCGAGCCAGGCCCGCAGTCCGGGGTTTGCGCTTGGTGCGTTCATGGTCACGACGGTCCGCCGCCGCGCGCCGGGCAGCCAGCCACCTGTCGTGGGTACACCCCGCAGGGATACCTTCCGGCCTCCCGGATCACCGCCCGCCCGGCCTAGGCTCGTGAACATGCAGCTGGAGAGCCTCGGTGCCTACCTCAAGACCCGCCGCGACCGCGTCACGCCGGACGACATCGGGCTGCGCACCTACGGCGCCACCCGCCGCGTGCCGGGCCTGCGCCGCGAGGAGCTGGCGCAGCTCGCCGGGGTGAGCGCCGGCTACTACACGCGGCTGGAGCAGGACCAGGCGGGCCTCGCCTCCGACCAGGTCCTGGACGCGCTCGCGGGCGTGCTGCGCCTGGACCCGGCCGAGTCGGCCCATCTGCACAACCTCGCCCGCCGGACGACGACTTCGCGCCTCGTACGCCCCGAGCCCGAGACGCCGCACCCGCGGGTGCTCGCGCTGCTGTCGTCACTGGGCGAGTCCATGCCCGCCCTCGTCCTCGGCCGCCGCGGCGACGTGCTGGCCTGGAACCGTACGGGCCACGCCCTGCACGCCGGACACGTCGGCTTCGACGCCCCCGGCGACCCGGACCGCCGCCCGTCCGTCCCGCGGATGTTCTTCCTGGACCCGCTCACCCGCGACTCCCTCCGCAACTGGGACGAGCTGGCCCGCATCCACGTCGGCTACCTGCGCCTGACCGCCGGCCGCTACCCGGACGACGCCGCCCTCGCCGAGCTGATCGGCGAACTCGCCATGGGCAGCCGCGACTTCTCCCGCCTGTGGGCGGAGGGCGACGTCGCCGACTGCACCACGGGCCCGATGCTGCTCCGCCACCCGACCGTCGGCCGCACCGACATCGACTACCAGGTCTGGCTCCAGCCCGACAGCCCCGACCACCGCCTCGAGGTCTACACCCCGCGCGACCCCGCCTCGGCGGACGCGCTGCGGCTGCTCGCGGGGAGCCTCAGCTAGTACGGAAGTAGTGCCCCTGGTCGAGGTCGGCCAGCAGGCCCGGCTGCGTCGGCGCCCAGTCGACCAGTTCGCGGGTGAGCGTGGCGGAGGCGGGCTGGTCGGCGGTCAGCACCATGGTCAGCCAGCCGAAGTGGTCCTGGGCCCGCTCCGGCGGGACGGACTCGACCGGCAGGTCCAGATGGCGGCCGATGACCTCGGCGATGTCGCGCAGCGGCACGCCCTCGTCGGCGACGGCGTGCAGCGTCGAGCCCGCCGGGGCGGTCTCCAGCGCGACGCGGAACAGGTGCGCGGAGTCCAGGCGGTGGACGGCGGGCCAGCGGTTGGCGCCGTCGCCGTAATAGCCGGAGACGCCCTTGTCGCGGGCGGTCTGCACCATCGTCGCCACGAAGCCGTGGTCGCCCTCGCCGTGGTTCGTGCGCGGCAGGCGCACCACCGACGAGCGGACGCCGCGGCCCGCGAGGCCCAGCACGTACTCCCCGGTCGCCATCCGCGCGACCGCGCCGGCCGCCTCCGGCGGGACCGCGTCGAGCGGCGGCAGGTCGTGCCCGTCCCGCTCGGTCGCCACCTTCCCCGCTTCTACGGGCGTGCCTGAGGCGAGGACGAACGGCTTGTCCGTGCCGGCGAGTGCCTCCCCCATCGCCTCGACGGCGGCACGGTCGGCGTCGGCCGCGGACTTGAAGTCGCCCTGGAGAACGGCGACTTCGTGGTTGAACGCCAGGTGGATCACGCCGTCCGCGGCGGCCGCGGCGTCCCGCAGGACGTCCAGGTCCTCGAGCGAGCCGCGGACCGGCTCGACGCCGGCCTGGCGCAGCGCGTCGGCGGAGGCGTCCGAGCGGGCCAGCCCGAGCACCTCGTGGCCGCCCTCGATCAGGTCGGGCACGACGGCGGAGCCGATCCAGCCGGACGCGCCGGTGACGAAAACACGCATGATCAAAACCTCCATCTGACGACAGTCACTGACATCAGACTAGCACGCGATGACAGGCACTGACATCACGTACGATCTGCGCATGGTCAGATGGGCGCCCAACGCGCGCGGCCGCCTCGAGCAGGCGGCACTGGAGCTCTTCGGCGAGCGCGGTTACGACGCGACCACCGTGAAGGAGATCGCCGAACGGGCGGGCCTGACGGAGCGCACCTTCTTCCGCCACTTCGCCGACAAGCGTGAGGTGCTCTTCGGCGGGACCACGCTGCAGGACGGCCTGGTCGGCACGCTCGCGGAGATCCCGGAGGACACGGCGCCGCTGGCCGCGGTGGCGGCGACCCTGGAGGCTGCCGGGGAGCTCTTCGACGGGCGCCGCGACCTCGTCCGGCAGCGGCAGGCCCTCATCGCCGCTCACCCAGAGCTCCAGGAACGCGAGCTGATCAAGCTCGCCACGCTCGGCTCGGCGCTCGCCGCGGCGCTGCGCGAGCGCGGCATCGCGGAGCCGGCCGCGAGCCTCGCCGCGGAAGCGGGCATGGCCGTTTTCAAGGTCGCGTTCGAGCGCTGGCTCGAAGACGCGGAGGAGCAAGCCTTCACACAACATCTGCGGGACGGCTTCGCCGGGCTCAAAACCCTCACAGCAGGCGCTTGACGCGGCATTCCCCCGTAGACGAAATGTCAGTACGGTTACTGACGGGTTACACCATGCAGTGCAACTCTTCGGGGGCCGCTGATGTCGCAACAGACCGCGCCTGTCCACAAACTCGTCACCGACCGCCTCACGCCGGGTGCCGCCGTCCCCGAACTGACGCCGCCCGCCCTCGGGTTACACAACGGATCCCGCGAGGCCGCCGTCCCGCTGCTCGTCCCCGCCGTCGTCCGGGGCTCGCTCGCCGAGATCCCCTTCGACAACGCCGCCGCGGAGCCCAAGACCGCCGTCCTCGCCCGCAAGGACCGGGACGGCAGCTGGCAGGACGTCTCCGCCGCCGAGTTCGCGCTGCAAGTGCAGGCGCTCGCCAAGGGGTTGATCGCGCAGGGGCTCCGCCCCGGCGAGCGGATCGCGATCATGTCCCGTACGACCTACGACTGGACGCTGCTGGACTTCGCCGCCTGGGCCGCCGGGCTGATCACCGTCCCGATCTACCCCACCTCCTCCGCCTTCCAGGCCGCCTGGATCCTCAACGACTGCGGCGCCGTGGCCTGCGCCGTGGAGAACGTCGAGCAGGCCCGGATGCTCAGCGCCGAGCGCCGCGACGTCCCGTATATGCGCCACCTGTGGCAGCTGGACACCGGCGCGCTCAGCCGGCTCGCCGCCGAAGGGCGGCACCTGCCCGACAGCGAGGTGCGGCGCCGCCGCCGCGAGCTCACGCCTGACTCCGTCGCGACGGTGATGTACACGTCCGGCACCACCGGGCGTCCCAAGGGCTGCGTGCTCACCCACGGCAACTTCTTCGCCGAGGTCGACAACGCCATCGAGCTGCTCTACCCGGTCTTCAAGGCGGTCAGCAAGGACCCCGCCTCCACCCTGCTCTTCCTCCCGCTCTCCCACGTCCTCGGCCGGATGACCGCCATCGGCTGCATGCGGGCGCGGGTGAAACTCGGGCACGCGCCCAGCATCGCCACCGAGGATCTGCTGGAGGACCTGAGCGGCTTCCGCCCGACCTTCCTGGTGGCCATCCCGTACGTCCTGGAGAAGGTCTACAACACCGGCCGCGCCACCGCCGAGGCGATGGGCCGCGCCGCCTCCTTCGACCGCGCCGCGCAGATCGCGGTCCGGTACGGGGAGGAGATCGAGGCCGAGTTGCACGGGACGGGACCGGGGCCCAGCCTCCCGCTCAGAGCCGCCCGCAAGCTCTACGACCTGCTCGTCTACCGCCGCATCCGCGCCGCCCTCGGCGGCCGCGTCCGCTACGCCATCTGCGGCGGCTCCCCGCTCGGCCGCCGTCTCGCCGCCTTCTACGCGGGCGCCGACGTCATGGTCTTCGAGGGCTACGGCCTCACCGAAACCACCGCCGCCACGACCGTGACGCCGCCGCTGCGCCCCAAGCTCGGCACCGTCGGCTGGCCGATGCCGGGCTCCGCCGTCCGGATCGCCGACGACGGCGAGGTGCTGGTGCGCGGCGGGCAGCTGTTCTCCGGTTACTGGGACGCGACGACGCAGCGGGTGGAGCCGGCGACGATGGACGGCTGGTTCCCGACCGGTGACATCGGCGAGCTGGACGACGAGGGCTATCTGACGATCACCGGCCGCAAGAAGGACCTGATCGTCACCGCCTCCGGGAAGAACCTGGCCCCGGCCCCGCTGGAGGACCGGCTGCGCGCCCACCCGCTGGTCAGCCAGTGCATGGTGATCGGCGACAACCGCCCGTACGTCTCCGCCCTCATCACCCTCGACGACGACGGCCTCGCCCACTGGCGCACGATGCGCAAGCGCGAATACGCCGCCGTGGACGAGCTGATCCGCGACGAGCTGCTGCTCAAGGACCTGCAGCGGGCGGTGGACGAGGCCAACCTGCTGGTCTCGCGCGCCGAGTCCATCCGCCGCTTCACGGTGCTGGCGGAGGACTTCACCGAGCGCAGCGGCCACCTGACGCCGTCGCTGAAGCTCAAGCGGCGGCGGATCCTGCGGGACTTCGCGGAGACGATCGAGGGGCTGTACGGGTAACGGGCCTGGATGGTCGAGCTACTCGACGTCCTCCGCCAGCTCCCCCACCCGGTGCTCCCACTTGGTCGACAGCACGATCGTCGACCGGGTACGGGAAACGCCCTTGATGCCGGACAGCCGCCGGATGGTCCGCTCCAGGCCGTCCACGTCGCCCGCACGCACCTTCAGCATGTACGAGTCGTCGCCCGCGATGAACCAGCAGTCCTCGATCTCGGTGACATCCCGCAGCCGGTGCGCCACGTCCTCGTGGTCCACCGCGTCGGACAGCTGCACGCCGATCAGCGCGGTCACGCCGAGCCCGAGTCTCGCCGCGTCCACGGTGGCGCGATAGCCGGTGATCACGCCGGCCGTCTCCAGCCGGTTGATCCGGTCGGTGACGCTGGGGCCCGAGAGCCCCACCAGCCGGCCCAGCTCCGCATACGAGGCCCTGCCGTTTTCGCGCAGGGCCTTGATGAGCTGCCTGTCGACCTCGTCCATGTTGGTGTAGCGCCTTCCGTCACTCACGGCTGTCTCTCCCGGGGTGCTGCGCCCCCAGCTCCCCTTCCCACCTGCGATAGAGCTTGTGCGGCACGCCGGCCGAGTCAAGCACCCGGCCCGCGACGAAGTCGACGAGGTCCTGGATGCCGGTGGCGCCCGCGTAGAAGGCGGGCGACGCCGGCAGCACCACGGCGCCCGCCTCGTCGAGGGCGACCAGGTGCTTGAGGGTCGTACCTGCCAGCGGGGTCTCGCGCACGGCGACGACCAGCGGCCGCCGCTCCTTGAGCGTCACGCTCGCGGCCCGCTGCAGCAAATCCTTGGAGAGCCCGAGCGCCACCCCCGCGACACACGCGGTGGAGGCCGGGACGATGAGCATGCCCTTCGCCGGATACGAGCCGGACGACGGGCCCGCCGCGAGATCACCCGCCGCCCAGTGGCGTACGGCATCGTCGGGCAGATGCACGTCGAAGGCGTCCTTGCGGCCGCCCGCCCCGGTCGCGAGCCAGCGGCGCAGGTCCTCGCGCCAGTGCGCGTCGCGGAAGGGGCTCCCGGTCTCGTCGAGGATCGTCAGCCGGGCCGCCCGGCTGACCACCAGGTCGACGGCTTCGCCCGCGTGCAGGAGGGCGCGCAGCACGGCCGCGGCATACGGGGTGCCGGAGGCCCCGGACACCCCGACGATCCAGGGACGGCGGGCGTTGCCCGCGGCGCTGGGGGTCGAAGGCGGCTGGTCCACACCCTGAGCCTATCGGGCGTGGGCAGACGCGGAACTGGGGCGGGGTGGTCGAGCGTTCATTAAGGTAGGACGAGTGGTCTGAAGGGGGCATTCGGTGGCGTACGAACCTGACGGTGGTACTGGCTCCCGATTCACCGCCCGGCAGGGCGGTCAGCGAGCCAAGCAGGCGCTCGTCTTCATGGCGGCGTGGGTGGCGCTGCTGTGGCTGCTCGAGGGCATCGACAGCATCACGGGACATGCGCTGGACACGTTCGGCATCCAGGCGCGGGACTTCGGCGAGCTGCGCGATGTGATCCCGGCGTCCTTCATGCACTTCGGCTTCAGCCACCTGGCGGCGAATACGGTGCCGCTGCTGGTGCTCGGCTTCCTCGCGGCGCTGCGGGGGCTGAAGGTGTTCGTGGGCGTGATCCTCACGATCATGATCATCAGCGGGCTCGGGGTGTGGTTCATCGCCCCGCCCGACTCCAACACGGCGGGCGCCTCCGGCGTCGTCTTCGGCCTCTTCGGCTATCTCGTGGTCCGCGGCTTCGTGGACAAGCGGGTCACGGACGTGCTGATCGGCGTGGTGGTGGCGGTCCTGTACTGGTCGATCCTCGCCGGCGCCTTCCCGACCAACGAGGCGATCTCCTGGCAGGGCCACCTCTTCGGCCTGATCGGCGGCGTGGCGGCAGCGTTCTTCTTCAGCGACCGGCGCATGCCGAAGCTGTTCAAACGCTGATCCAACCCACCCGCCCGTTGCTCTTGCGACAGGCGTCGCGCGGCTTCCGGCGCGATGAGGTCTCGGCCGGCGGCCGCCGGCCGTCAGATCGTCAGGCCCCTGACCAGCAGATCCAGCAGCGCGCAGACGAAGAGCGCGATGCCGATGAAGCCGTTGACGGTGAAGAAGGCTCGGTTCAGGCGGCTCAGGTCGCCCGGCTTGACCAGGCTGTGCTCGTAGACGAAGGCCACCGCCACGATGACCAGGCCGAACCAGAAGAACCCGCCCGCGTCGGTGGCCAGCGCGTACCAGGCGAAGAGCAGCACCGTGACCACATGGCAGGCGCGGGCGCCGTACAGCGCGGCCGGGATACCGAAGCGGGCCGGGACCGACTTCACGCCGTGGGCGCGGTCCGCGGCCACGTCCTGGCAGCCGAAGATGAGGTCGAAGCCGCCGATCCAGATGCCGACCGCGAGGCCGAGGATCACCGCGTCCCAGGACCAGCTGCCGCTGATCGCGATCCAGGCGCCGACCGGGCCCATCGCCTGGGCCAGGCCCAGGATCGCGTGCGGGAAGTTCGTGAACCGCTTCCCGTACGGATAGACCACCATCGGCACGATCGCGATGGGCGCGAGCGCCAGGCAGAGCGGGTTGAGCAGCGCCGCGGCGCCCAGGAAGACGGCCAGCGCCACCGCGGCGCCGGTCCACCCCTGCCGTACGGAGACGGCGCCGGTGACGATCTCCCGCCCGGCCGTGCGCGGGTTCTTCGCGTCGATCTCGCGGTCGATGATCCGGTTCGCCGCCATGGCGAAGGTGCGCAGGCCGACCATGGCGATGGTGACGAGCAGCAGCCGGCCCCAGTGGATGTTCTCGTCCCACTGGAACATCGCGGTGAGCGCCGCGATGTACGCGAACGGCAGCGCGAACACCGAGTGCTCGATCATGACCAGGCGCAGAAACGCCTTCACCTTGCTGCTGGGCTGTGGTGCGGGCCCGACGACCCCTTCGGCAGCGGCCATCAGAGTCCGTACTCCTTCCATCTGCGGTCGACCTTCGCCGCCGTCTCCGGGTCGGAGACCACCATCTCCGGCCAGCCGCGGTCGTAGCCCTCCTCGGGCCACTTCGTGGTGGCGTCGATGCCCGCCTTGCCGCCCCAGAACTGCTGGTACGAGGCGTGGTCGAGATGGTCCACCGGGCCCTCGACGACGGAGAGGTCGCGGGCGTAGTCCGTGTTCCCGAGCGCCCGCCAGGCAACCTCGTGCAGGTCGTGCACGTCGCAGTCGGCGTCGACCACGATGATCAGCTTGGTCAGCGACATCATGTGCGCGCCCCAGACGGCGTGCATGACCTTCTGCGCGTGCTTCGGGTACTTCTTGTCGATCGAGACGATCGCGCAGTTGTGGAAGCCGCCGGCCTCGGGGAGGTGGTAGTCCACGATGTCCGGGATGATGATCTTGAGGAGCGGAAGGAAGAACCGCTCGGTGGCGCGGCCCAGCGGCCCGTCCTCGGTCGGCGGGCGGCCGACGACGATGGACTGGAGCAGCGGGCGCTTGCGCATGGTGACGCAGTCGATGGTCAGGGCCGGGAAGGGCTCCTGCGGGGTGTAGAAGCCGGTGTGGTCGCCGAAGGGGCCCTCCGGGAGCATCTCACCGGGCTCCAGCCAGCCCTCGATGACGACCTCGGCATTGGCCGGGACCTGCAGCGGGACGGTCTTGCAGTCGACCATCTCGATCCGCTTGCCCTGGAGGAAGCCGGCGAAGAGGTACTCGTCGATGTCGCCGGGGAGCGGCGCGGTGGACGCGTAGGTGACGGCCGGCGGGCAGCCGAAGGCGATCGCGACCGGCAGCTTCTCGCCCTTACGGGCGGCCACCTGGTAGTGGTTCCGGCTGTCCTTGTGGATCTGCCAGTGCATGCCGATGGTGTTGCGGTCGTGCCGCTGCAGCCGGTAGAGCCCGAGATTCCGTACGCCCGTCTCCGGGTCCTTGGTGTGCGTCAGCCCGAGGTTGAAGAAGGACCCGCCGTCCTCCGGCCAGGTGAAGAGCGCCGGGAGCTGGTCGAGGTCGACGTCGTCGCCCTGCAGGACCACCTCCTGCACCGGCGCGTCCTTCACCTTCTTCGGCGGCACGTGCGTCATCCCGGCCAGCTTCCCGAAGGCCTCGCGGAAGCCGGTGAAGCCCTGCGGCAGCTCGGGCTTCAGCAGCCCGCCGATCTTGTCGCTGATGTCCTCGTACGAGTCCAGGCCGAGGGCCTTCAGCAGCCGCCGGTCGGTCCCGAAGACGTTCATGGCCAGCGGCATCGCCGCGCCCTTGACGTTCTCGAAGAGCAGCGCGGGCCCGCCCGCCTTGTTGACCCGGTCGGTGATCTCACCGACCTCGAGGTACGGATCCACCTCGGCCTTGATCCGCTTGAGGTCACCGTCGCGCTCCAGCGCCCGCAGCAGCGAGCGGAGATCGTCGTAAGCCATGCCGCCCAGTATCCGTCACCGCTGATTGGTCCCGTAAAGCACCGCCCCTTTGGCCCTTCAGCGCGTGCCCTGACCAGGCCAGGCTGGGCACATGACACGCACTTTCCACCACTCCGACGCCCTGTGGGCGGACCACCCCGGTCTTGTCGCCGGGGTGCTGCACGCCTCCGGACTCGACGCTCTTACGGACAGCGGCCCGCGGGTCGCTGTCTACACCGATATCGCCCGGGAGCGGCTCGCCGGCGTCGGCACGGAGAGCGAACTCGGCGAGATCCAGGCATGGCGGCGGGCCTTTGCCGCGATGGGGCTGAAGCCGACGCAGTACCGGTGTGCGTCGGAGTCGCTGCTGCGGCGGCTGCGGAAGGAGGGGTCGCTGCCGCGGATCAATCCGCTGGTGGATCTGTGCAATGCGGTGTCCGTCGCGTACGGGATCCCGGTGGCGGCGATCGACGCTGGTCGGGTGGCGTGGCCGCTGCAGGTGCGGCATGCGGAGGGGGACGAGACGTACGAGACCTTCGGCGGGGCGGTGGAGCACCCGCAGCCCGGGGAGGTCACCTTCGCGGACGCGGGCGGGCGGGCGCATGCCCGGCGCTGGACGAACCGGCAGTCCGGGTACTCGGCGGTGGGGTCCGGGACGACGGAGGTGCTGATCGTCGCCGAGGCGGTGCACGAGACGGCGGCGCAGGACGTACCGAAGCTGGTCGCGGCGCTGGCGGACGAGCTGCGGACGCTGTGGGGGGCGTCGGCGCGGACGGCGGTGCTGACCCCTTCCGAGTCCCGCTTCGAGCTCCCGGGCCGGTAACGGGGGCGTGGCCCGTACCCTGGACGGAGCACACCGCACCGCCGCACCGTCAAGGGGTCCGCGACATGCTCAGGTATCTGCCGTTCCTGCTGGTCCTGGCGCTGTGGATCTATGCCTTCATCGACTGCCTCAACACCCCGGAGAAGGAAGTCCGCAACCTCCCGAAGCTGGTGTGGGTCGCGATCATCGTTCTCTTCGGCACGGTGTTGTTCGGCCCGCTTGCGTGGCTCTTCGCCGGCCGCCCCCGCGGCCCTCGGATCGCCGCAGCGGGCGGCGGCTCCTCCCGCGGCCGCGGCCCGCGCCGCGGCGGCTGGGTCGCCCCGGACGACAACCCGGACTTCCTCCGCTCCCTCGACGACGACAAACGCCGCAACGAGGACGGCCAGGGGCCTGAGGACGGCCGCTGAATATAGACGTGCTAACCTCTCGTATATACGACAGGGGTGGCCATGACGAAGATGCTCATCGACATCGATGAAGAAGCCCTCGCCAAGGCGCAGGCGGCGTTCGGCACCAAGACCAAGAAGGACACCGTCAACCGGGCCTTGGCAGAGGTGACCGAACGCCTGGACCGGGCCGCGGCTTTGCGGGAGTTGCAGCGCCTCGCCGTCGAGGAGGGCGCACTGGACCTCGACATGCTCGGCGACAAGACCAGGTACCGCCCCAGCAGCGACCCGGGCCAGGATGTGGCGTGAAGTACCTGGCCGACACCTCGGCAGTCCATCTCATCCTGCGCGACCCGGCCAACGACCTCGGCTGGAACGACACCGTCGCAACCGGAATCGTCGGCCTCGGCGACATCACGGAGCTGGAGGTGATGCGCTCCGCGATGTCCACCGGGCACGGCACCCGCCTGCGCACCGTCCTGCGCGACGTGTTTCCGTGGGTGCCGACACCCGACGGCGTCTATCAGCGCGCCCTTGAAGTCCAGCAGCTCCTCATCCGCCACGGGGAACACCGCGGCGCCGGCCCCATCGACCTCCTCATCGCGGCCACCGCAGAGCTGTCGGACCTGACGCTCCTGCACTGCGACAAGGACATACTGGCCATCGCCAAGCACACCCAGCAGCCCACCGAGTACATCCACCGCTCCGGCTGACGGTCCGTACGTCCGGCCCCCGCCCAGTGCGGACACGCTGACCGTTGGCGCGGGGGAACTGCGCGCTGACACTGGCGGGATGACTGCCGCCTCCGATGCCGCCTCGGCCAGTGCATCGTCCGCCACCGCCTCCGCCGCCGCCGGTTATGGCGGCAAGGTCACCGCCGTCGAGACCGCCGGGGCCGAGCCCATTCCTGATGCCGAGCGGCATGGCACGCCGCTGCAGTTGTTGTGGACGTGGGCGTCGCCGCAGCTGGAGTTCGCGACCGTTTATATCGGGGTCATCTCCGTTCTCTTCTTCGGGCTGAGCTTTTGGCAGGCTGCTGCCGCGCTCATCCTCGGGACCGCCTGCGGGGCCGCCGCGCACGGGGTGCTCAGTCTCGACGGGCCGCGGTTCGGGGTGCCGCAGATGGTCGCCGGGCGGATCGCCTTCGGGCGTACGGGGAATGTGCTGCCCGCTTCGCTCAATGCCGCCGTCGCCGGGGTCGGCTGGTTCGCCGTGAACTCCGTCAGCGCCGCCTTCGCGCTCAACACCCTCACCGGGCTGCGGCCGCTGCCCAGCCTGCTGCTCGTCGTCGCCGCCGAGATCGCGATCGGCTTCGTCGGGCACAACTTCGTGCACACCTTTGAGCGTTACGCCTTCCCGGTGCTCGGCATCGTCTTCCTGCTGGCGGCGGGGTGGATCATCAGCGGCGCGGACCTCGGCGCCCCGGCGGCCGCGGGCGGGCCCGGCACCACCGCGGGCTTCCTGCTCGCGTTCAGCGCCGCCTTCGGGTACGCGGCGGGCTGGAATCCGTACGCCGCCGACTACGCCCGCTATCTGCCGCGCGCCGCCGCCAAGTCCAAGGCCACGGCGCTCTTCCCGGCGCTCGGGATGTTCGTGTCGATCTCCGTCGTCGCCGTCACCGGCGCCGCCTCCGCGACCGTCGCCGCGCCCGAAGGGGCCTCCCCCACCGACGCGTTCACCGCGCAGCTGCCCGGCTGGCTCGGCAATCTCGTCCTCGTCGGCATCGTGCTGGGCGCGCTCTCCGCCAACGCCCTCAACATCTACTCCTCCGCCATCTCCATCACCGCCCTCGGCCTGAAGCTCCCGCCGTGGCTGAACCGCGCCACGCTGTGCGTCGTCGCCGGCGCGGGCGGCACCGCGGCGGCGTGGGCTTCGCTGGCGGACGCGGGGCATGCGTATGAGGCGTTCCTGCTGGTCATCGCGTACTGGGTGGCGCCCTGGCTGGCCGTGACGCTGACCGAGCGGGTGCTGTCCCGGCGTACGGACGACGCCGTGCTCGCCGCCCGCATCGCCGATCCCGCGCACCGCAACTGGGCGGGCCCGATCGCGATGCTCGCGGGCATCGCCGTATCGGTGCCGCTCTTCTCCAACCAGGAGAAGTACGTCGGCTGGGCCGCCGAGCGCTGGCCCGACATCGGCGACCTGACGTGCGTCGTCGGCTTCGTGGTCGGGGCTGTCGTCTACGCCGCGCTCAGGCCGCTGCTGGGCAAGGGCGTGACCGCCGCGACGGAGGCCTCCGAAGCCCCCGCCAGGATGCGGTGAGCGCACGCCGCCACCAGGAAGGCGGTGTGCTGCTCGGGGTCGGTGACCGGGACGCCGAGCAGCGACTCGATGCGTTCGAGGCGCTGGTAGAGCGACTGGCGGCCGATGTGCAGCAGCGCGGCGGTACGGGTCGGGCTGCAGCCGTGCCGCAGGTGCACCTCCAGGGTGCGGACGAGGTCGCTCGGGTGCGCCGCGTCCCAGGCGACCAGCGGGCCGAGCGCGTCGTCGGCGAGGCGGGCGAGGCGGGCCCGGTTCGCCTCCAACCCGCCGCGGGTCAGCTCGCGTTCGAGCGCGAGGGCGCCGGCGGAGACGATCCGCGGGGTCCGGTCGCCGTCGGTGGCGGGCTCGGCGGGCGCGGTCGCGGGCTCGGGGTCCGGGACGGTCAGCGCCAGTTCGAGGGTCTCCCGGGCCGCGCGCAAGGTCTCGCTCCAGCGCAGCCAGCCGCCACCGGCGGGGATGGAGTGGCCGAGGGCGGCGGTGATGCGGGCGGGGGCGGGGCTCCCGGAGGGCGCCATCGTCGCGGACGGCGCGGTCATCCCGGACGGCGCGGTCGATCCGCCCTTCACCCCCGCAGCTGCCTGCGCCAGCGCCGCCCGTACCGCCCGCACCGCCTCCCCGCCCCGCTCCGGCGGCGGCACCGCCAGCAGCGCGAGGGTGTCGCCCGGGAAAGCGGCTCGCAGCACGCCGCCGAAGCCCAAGGCCCGCACCGCCCCGTCCAGCACCCCCCGCGCGGCCGCCGCGGGCCCGTGCAGGCAGACCCCGACCAGCCGGTGCCCGGCGGGCGGCCGGAACCCGGCCAGCGCGGAACGAGCCGTCACCTCGGGCTGGTTGAGCGCCCGCCCCTCCGCGAGGTCGGCGAGCAGCGCGGCCGCCGCGTCGCCGCCCGGCGGGTGGTGCCGGGTGGCGGCGGTGAGCAGCCGGGTGACGATGACGGTGTTGGCGGCCTGGGTGATGCGGACGAACGGCACCACCCGGTGCAGCGCGATCAGCGGCAGGCCGAGCCGGCGGCTCTCGGCGACGATCTCCTCCGGCATCGCGGCGAGCCCGCGCCCCACCTCGACGGCGACGCCCGCCACGCCGCGGGCGGCCAGCTCGCGGACGTACGCGCGGCGGGTCTCCGCGTCGGCGGTGCGGATGCCGAAGCCGTTGGTGAGCAGCAGCTCGCCGCCGTCGAGGAAGGACACCGCCTCGTACACCTCGCTGGAGTGCACCCAGCGCACCGGGTGGTCCAACGCGCTCGCGCCGGCCAGGACTTCGGGCGCCGCTTCGCGGACCGTGTCGAGGGTGAGGATCTCGCGGAGGGTGAGTGCGGCCATGGACTGGGCCTCCCTTGCGGGAACAGGGCGGACACTTCGTCGGGGGCGGGGACGCCCGGAGAGTACGTGTCGCACGTTGCCGTGGTGTTTCCCGCCGCGGAGAGTGGTGGGCATGGACGCACACCGCATGCTGGCGACCGCGGTCGACGAGGCCCGGGCCGGACTCGCCGAAGGTGGCATTCCCATCGGCGCCGCCCTCTACGGCCCCGGCGGCGAACTGCTCGGCCGCGGCCACAACCGCCGGGTGCAGGACGGCGATCCGTCGCTGCACGCGGAGACCGCCGCCTTCCGCGCGGCCGGGCGGCAGCGGACGTACAAAGGCACGACGATGGTGACGACGCTGTCGCCGTGCTGGTACTGCAGCGGTCTGGTGCGGCAGTTCGGCATCTCGCGGGTGGTGATCGGCGAGGCGCGGACCTTCCACGGCGGCCATGACTGGCTGGCGGAGCACGGTGTGGAGATCGTGCTGCTGGACGACCCCGAGTGCGCGGCCATGATGGCCGACTTCATCGAGAAGCACCCCGACCTGTGGAACGAGGACATCGGCGCATGAGCGGCATTCCCACCATTGATCTCGCCCCGTGGCGCGCCGGCGACCCGGCGGAGCGCGCCCGGATCGCGGCGACCGTCGACGAAGCGCTGCAGACGGCCGGCTTCCTGCTGGTCACCGGCCACGGCGTGGACCCGTCCCTGCGTACCGAAATCCGGGACGCGGCAAGGGAGTTCTTCCGGCTGCCGCCCGCCGTGAAGGAGCCGTACGCGGTCAAGGTCGGCGGCCGCGGCTGGCTCGGCCCGGGCGCGGAGGCGAACGGCTACGCGGAGGGGACCGAGACCCCGCCGGACCTCAAGGAGTCCTGGTCCCTCGCCGCCGAGGAGCCGACCGGGGACGCGGCGGTGGACGCGGAGTGGTTCCTGCCGAACGTCTGGCCCGCGGAGGCGCCGCGGCTGCGCGAGCTGGTGGAGACGTATCTCGCGCAGATGCGGGCGCTGTCCGACGAGCTGCTGGAGCTGCTCGCGGTGGCGCTGGGCGCGGAGCCCGACTTCTTCACCCGGCACACCAGCCACCCCACCTGGGGCTTCAACGTCAACTGGTACCCCGGCACCGAGGTCGTCGGCGCCCCGGCCCCCGGCCAGTTCCGCATCGGCCCGCATACGGACTTCGGCACGGTCACGGTCCTCGACCGGCAGCAGGGCAAGGGCGGCCTCCAGGTCCACACGGACGCCGGCGGCTGGGAGGACGCCCCGTACGACGCCGACGCCTTCACCATCAACATCGGCGACCTGATGGCCCGCTGGACCGGCGACCGCTGGCGCTCAGGCCGCCACCGCGTCCTCCCACCCCCGGCGGACACCCCCGCGGAGGAGCTGATGTCGCTGGTCTACTTCTACGAATGCGACCCGGCCACCCGCGTCGAATCCGTCCCGGCCCCGACCGGGCGGGTGGCGTACGAGCCCGTCGACTCGCACGCCTACCTCCGCGACAAACTGAACGCGATCGCAGTCGGCTGACCGCCAGGGTTACGGGCGCTGCCCCGGCCTGTCGACGATGGCGCGCTGCAGGTTGGCGCTGGTGCCCAGGACCGTGCCCGGCTCGCAGGCGAGTTCCGGCTCGCCGTCGGTGCGGCCCTCGAGGAGGACCTCGCGTTCGCCGAGGTATTCCAGGGTCTTCTTGTCGAAGATCAGCTCGACCCGGGTCTCGACGCCGTGGTTCGCCTGGCGGGTGATCGCGACCCCGGGGCGGCCGAGGAAGTCGACGGCGTCGTTGACCACGGTCACGCCCGGGATCTTCGCGGTCGCCCGGTACATGGCGGCGCTCACCTTCGGCGGCAGGACGGACTCCCGGATCGTGTCGCCGACCAGCGTGAAGGCGGCCGCGTCCGTGGTCTTCTCGGCGTCGCGCTTCTCGTAGAGCCAGTCGTACATGCCCTTGGTGGTGGTGGGCAGCTTCTCGTACTCGCGGTAGTTGTCGGCGTCCTTGCCGCCGTACGACTCCTGCCAGCGCAGCTTCTCGTCCTTCGGGAAGACCCGCCGGTCGCGCAGCAGGCCGTCGTGCCTGCCGTCCACCGATTCCCAGATCTCGCGCTCGGTGGCGGGCTTCAGCTTGCACGGCTCGCCCTTGACCGAGTCGTACGAGATCTTGCTCCGGATGTACATGAACTGGTCGTCCCGCACCTCGCGCGGCGCCGGCTCCGCGGCCGCCACCGCGGCGATGCGGTGCAGCAGTTGAGTCGCGGGCTCGCCCCGCGCGGGGACGTCGCCGGCCGGGTCGCCGGACTCAAGACCGACGATCAGGCCGGCCGCCACCGTCGCGACCGCCCCGGCGGCGATCGCGGGGCGCAGCCACGGGCGGCGCTTCTGGACAGGGGCTTCGGACTGCCGGATCTCGCGCATCAGGTGCTCCTTCAGCAGGAGGTGACGGCCCGGCGGAAGGTCCCTTTCGGGGTTGGTCGGGAAGTCGTTCATCGCTGTCCCTCCGGGGTGGGCCTCGCCGCAGGTTTGCGGCCACCTCTCAGCTGTCCGCCACTGCCCGGCGGTTCCACGCCCAGCTCGGCCGCGAGTTTGGTACGGGCCCGGGACAGCCGGGAGCGCACCGTGCCCACCGGAATGCCGAGCGCGTCCGCCGCGTCCTCGTAGGAAAGCTCCGCCCACGCACACAGCGCGAAGACCTCGCGCTCCTGCCGGCGCAGCCGCAGCACCGCGTCCCGTACGGACGCGATCCGCGCGAGGTCGTCGAGCCGCCCCGCGACGTCGTCGGCGAAGTCCGGCTCGGCGGTCCGGTCGCGCGGCAGCCGGTCCATCGCGGCGGCGTGCCGGCGCAGGCCGCGGCGGGTATTACGGGCGGTGTTGGTGGCGATCCCGAGCAGCCAGGGCCGTAACGAACCGCCCTCCGCCTCCACCCGCTCGCGCAGCCGCCACGCCTCCAGGAACGTCAGCGAGACGACGTCCTCGGCGGTGGCCCAGTCGCCGGTCAGGCGGTAGGCGTGGTTGTAGACGGACCGCGCGTACGCGTCGAAGACTTCTCCGAACGCGTCCGCGTCCCCCGCCCTGATCCGTGCTCTCAGAGTTGACCCCACACCCCTCCCCTGTCCGCGGAGGCGTGTGGGGTTCCCGGAACTCCCGGACTAGACCCCCGAGTACGAGTGCAGCCCGTCGACGAACATGTTCACGCCGTAGTAGTTGAAGAGGAAGCACAGGAACGCGACGATCGCGAGATACGCCGCCTTGCGGCCCTTCCAGCCGGCCGTGGCGCGCGCGTGCAGGTAGCAGGCGTAGACGACCCAGGTGATGAAGGACCAGACCTCCTTGGGGTCCCAGCCCCAGTAGCGGCCCCAGGCGCTCTCGGCCCAGATCGCGCCCGCCACGATGGTGAAGGTCCAGAACGGGAAGACGGCCGCGTTCACCCGGTACGCGAACTTGTCCAGCGACGCCGCCGCCGGCATCCGGGACAGCACCGACTTGGCGAACGAGCCGGGCTGCGGGCCGCTCGGGTCGGCGACCTTGGCCTCGAAGCGGTCGCGGAAGAGGTAGAGGATCGTCGCGACCGCGCCCAGGTAGAAGAGCGCGCCGCAGGTGATCGCGAGCGAGACGTGGATCCACAGCCAGTACGAGTCGAGGGCCGGGACCAGCTGGTCGGACTCGGTGTAGAGGACGGTGACCGCGAGACCGAGGTCGAGCAGCACCGTGGTGATCAGCGGCAGGCCCATCCAGCGGACGTTCTTCTTCGCCGCCAGGAAGATCAGATACGCGCCCACGGCCACCATCGAGAAGGTGGTGGAGAACTCGTACATGTTGCCCCACGGGGCGCGCTGCACCGACCAGCCGCGGGTGAACACCCCGGCGAAGTGCAGCAGGAACGCCAGCACGGTCAGCGAGATCGCGAAGCGCCCGTAGAGATCACCCTGTTCGTCGCCGGCCGCCGCGCCCGGGCCGTCGGGCACGTCGCGGGTGCCGGCGGCGGAGCGGGTGACGACCTTCGGCCGCTCCAGCACCGCGGTGCCGCCGGCCTGCTTGACGGCGACCTTCACCGAGTCGGCGGGAGCGGCGTCGGCCGCGGTCAGCGCGGCGGCGGTCTTCCCGACCTTGCTGCGGCTGCCGAAGACCCACTCGGCGATGTGCGCGAGGAAGGCCAGCACGTAGACGGCCATGGCCGAATACACCAGATAATTGCTGATGTTCGCCAGATTCTCGTTGGTCGCGGCAGCGATGTTCACGCTCGCGCTCCTTCTTCCTGGTCTTCGGATACGGGCGGCGCCGCCGGGTGCAGCGCCACCGCAAGATCAGCGAGTTCCTCGGGCAGCTTCGCGCTCTCGCTGCGGCCGAGCCCGGCGAGCTCCACCGTCGTACGGCCGTCGGCGTCCTCTGACGCCCGCACCCACACCCGGCGCCGCTGGATGAACAGCGACCCGGCGAGGCCGAAGATGGCGGCCATGGCGCCGCCGAGCGCCCAGCCGTTGCCCTTCTGCTGGGAGATCTGGAAGCTGGCCCACTGCTCGTAGCCCTCGAACTTCAGCGAGCCCGCGCCGTTCGGCAGCTTCATGGTCTCGCCGGGCAGCATCATCTGCGCGAGCGGCCCGCCGCCCTTGCGCTTGAACTGCTTCATGTTCTTGGTCTCGAGCTGGTAGACGTTCTGCGGGATGCCCGCGTCCAGGCCCAGGTCGCCGTGGTAGGCGGTGAGGAAGAGCACCGGATAGTCGGGCTCGGGGAACTGGGAGAACATCGACCCGGAGCCCTTGCCGCCGTACGTCGGGACGAAGAAGCCCTGGAAGGCCAGCTGGTCCTTCTTGCCGTTCTTGTCCTTGGCGTCGGTGACCTTGATGGCGCCGGACGAGGTCAGGTTGCCGTCCTGCGGCAGGAACGGAACCGGGCCCTTGTACGCCGTCTCGCCCTTGCCGTCGGTGACCGTGACCACGGGCGCGTAGCCGTGGCTCATCAGATAGATCTTGGTGTCGTCGACGGTCAGCGGGTGGTTCGAGCGGATCGCGGACTTCTGCGGCTTGCCGTCGGCGCCCTTCCACCAGGTGACGTCGGCGCGGAATTCGCGGGCGGAGCCCTTCTGCGGGCCGCTGCGGGCGAACTTCGCGGTGAAGTCGTTGAGCGTGAAGCCGAAGGGGTCGAGGTCCTCGGCGCCGGAGAAGGTGCCGGGCCGGAAGTCGTCGTACTGGGTGAGCGTGTTGGAGAAGCCGTCGCCCTCCATCACCAGCTTGCCGCCGTCGGCCTTCCACAGCTGCCCCACCGCGAAGGCGATGAGCAGCACGAAGAGCGCGATGTGGAAGAGCAGATTGCCCGCCTCGCGCAGATAGCCCTTCTCGGCCGCGACCGCGCCGCCGCTCGTATAGGCGCGGAAGCGGCGCTTCTTCATCATCCGCTGGGCGGCTTCGAGGACCTCGTCGGCCGGCTTCTCGGTCTGCCAGGTGGTGTACGCCGGGAGCCGGTCGAGGCGCCGCGGCGCCTTCGGCGGCTTGGCGCGCAGCTGGCCGACGAACTGCCAGGAGCGCGGCACGATGCAGCCGGCGAGGGAGATGAACAGCAGGATGTAGATCGCCGAGAACCACACCGAGCTGTAGACGTCGAAGAGCTGCAGCTTGTCGTAGATCGGCGCCAGGGTCTCGTGCTGCTCGCGGAAGCGGTCGACCTTGATCTGGTCGACGGAGGTCTGCGGGATGAGCGAGCCGGGGATCGAGCCGAGCGAGAGCAGGAAGAGCAGGATCAGCGCGACCCGCATGGAGGTCAGCTGCCGCCAGATCCAGCGCACCCAGCCGGTGATCTCGCGCCCGGTCCAGGCGATGGCGCCCGCGGTGCCGGGGCGGCGTACGCCGCCGAACGATCCGGCGACGGCTTGGCCCTGCGGGGCCGCCGCGTCCTCGTCCACCGGGGCGGTGGAGAGCTGGGAGGTGGCGGCCTCGAGATCAGAATCGGTGGTGGCCCCACGCTGGTCGGTCGTGGACATGGATCAGATCCCTACAGTGAAGTTCGACGACCAGACCTGCATGTCGTAGACGATGCGGTCCCAGACCCCCGTGACGAGCAGGATGCCGACCGCGACGAGCATGCCGCCGCCGATCCGCATGACCCACACGTAATGCTGCTTGACCCAGCTGAAGGCGCCGAGCGCCCGCCGGAAGGCGATCGCGGCGAGCACGAAGGGCAGCCCGAGCCCGACGCAGTACGCCACCGTGAGCAGCGCGCCGCGCCCGGCGCTGGCCTCGTTCGTGGACAGCGTCAGCACCGCGGCCAGCGTCGGCCCGATGCACGGCGTCCAGCCGACGCCGAAGAGCACCCCGAGCATGGGCGCGCCCGCCAGCCCGAGGGCCGGCTTCTTGTGGATACGGAACTCGCGCTGCGTCAGCCCGCCCAGAATCCCCATGAAGGCGAGGCCGAGCACTATGGTCAGCGACCCGAGCACCTTGGAGATGGTCTCCTGGTGCTCCTTGAGCTCGTAGCCGACGCTGCCGAAGAAGGTGCCGAAGGAGACGAAGACGGCCGTGAAGCCGAGCACGAAGAGCCCGGCGCCCATGGCCATCCGCCCGCGCCGCGCCTCCGCGAGGTCGGTGCCGCTGACCCCGGTGACGTACGACAGATAGCCGGGCACCAGCGGCAGCACGCACGGGGAGAAGAAGGAGACGAGGCCGCCGGCGACCGCGATCGGCAGGGCCAGCAGCAGGGCCCCGCTCAGTACGGTCTGGTTCTCGCCGGTGACGGCCGCGAGCGTCTGCAGCACCTCAGGTCACTACTCCGCCGGCTTCTCGGCGACCACCGGGTCGAGCGCCTTGCGCAGCTCCTTCTCGGTGAGCGGCTTCAGCGCGCGGGCGGCGATCTTGCCGTCGCGGTCGAGGATGAGGGTGGAGGGGATGGCCTGCGGCGACAGCGTGCCCTTGGGGAACTTCAGGATGAGCTTCCCGGCCGGGTCGTACAGGCTGGGGTACTTGATCCCGAAGCTGCGGTCGAAGGCCTTGGCCTGGTTGACCTCGAGGTCGCGGGTGTTGATGCCGAGGAACTGCACGTCCTTGTCCTCGGTGTCGTCGGCGACCTTCTTCAGGTTCGGCGCCTCGGCACGGCAGGGGGCGCACCAGGAGCCCCAGACGTTTATGACGACGACCTTGCCCTTGAAGTCGGAGAGCTTCAGCTGGTCGCCGTGGGTGGTCTTGCCGGAGATGTCCGGGGCCGCGATGCGGTCGGCGGCCTTGACCGTGCTGATCTTGCCGGTGCCGGCGACGAACTGGGTGTTGTTGCCGCCGGACGCCTTGTTGCCGTCATCGGAGCCGCAGCCCGCGAGCAGTATCGCGGTGGCACCGGCGAGGGCCAGCGCGGCGCCGTTACGCCGCGCTCGGGGGCCGCTCGAAAAAATCATGTGAAAAGTTTCCCATGCCCAACTTGGGGATCTTGCGCACCCCCCTCTATCTACTTCTTGCCGGTGGCGTTCGCGGCCGCGCCGCGGATCGCGCCCCGGCCGAGCCGCCGCTGCGCGCCCGCGAGGAGGTGCGCGGGCACCAGGTCGCGGGCGGGTTCGCTGTAGCCGACGGAGACGATCGTGTCGCCCTCGTACGTGAAGGAGGTCAGCGACGCGAGGGTGCACTGCCGGCGGCGCGGGTCGTGCCACAGCCGGCGGCCCTCGACGTAGGACCGCAGCGTCCAGATCGGCAGCTGATGGCTCACGGCCACCGCCTCATGCCCGCGGGCCGCGTCCTTGGCGGCGTCGAGGGCGCCCATCATGCGCACGACCTGCGTCACATACGCCTCGCCCCAGGAGGGCTTGAAGGGGTTGGAGAAGTGCCGCCAGTTGCCCGGCTTGCGCAGGGCGCCGTCGCCGACACCGAAGGTCTTGCCCTCGAAGACGTTCCCCGCCTCGATGAGGCGCGCGTCGGTGGCGATCTCCAGGCCGTGCGCCTTGGCGATCGGCGCCGCGGTCTCCTGCGCGCGCTCCAGCGGGGAGGCGGCGACGTACTGGATGTCGCGCCCGGCGAGGGACTCGGCGACCCGCTCGGCCATCTTCCGGCCGAGGTCGGAGAGGTGGTAGCCGGGCGCCCGCCCGTACAGGATGCCGTCCGGGTTGTGCACCTCGCCGTGCCGCATGACGTGCACGACGGTGATGTCCTTGTCGCTGCTGGTGCCTTTATGGCCTTCGTTGCCCATGGCAGCCATCATGCGCTCGCTTCCGCCGCCGCCCGGGCCGCCGCGGGCAGCGCGTCGGCGATCCGCTGGACGGCGCGGTCGTCGTGGGCGGTGGAGACGAACCAGGACTCGAAGGCGGACGGCGGCAGATAGACGCCCTGCTCCAGCATCGAGTGGAAGAAGGGCGTGAAGCGCTCGGCCTGCTGCGCCTTGGCGGAGGCGTAGTCCGTGACCGGCGTCTCGGAGAAGAAGACCGAGAACATGTTGGACGCGTTCTGCACCTGGTGCGGCACGCCCTCCTTGCTGAGCGCGTCGTGCACCAGCCCCTGCAGCTGCCGCGAGACGGCGTTCACCTTCTCGTACGCGGCGTCGTCCAGCAGCCGCAGCTGCGCGACGCCCGCGGCGGTGGCGACGGGGTTACCGGAAAGGGTGCCTGCCTGGTAGACGGGCCCGGCGGGCGCGAGGTGCGCCATGACATCCTTCCGGCCACCGAAGGCCGCGGCCGGGAAGCCGCCGCCCATCACCTTGCCGAAGGTCATCAGGTCGGGCACGACACCGTCGACGCCGAACCAGCCGGCCTTGCTGGTACGGAACCCGGTCATCACCTCGTCGGAGATGAAGAGGGCGCCGAACTCCTGGCACAGGTCCTTGAGCCCCTGGTTGAAGCCCTCCCCCGGCGGCACCACGCCCATGTTCCCGGGCGACGCCTCGGTGATCACACAGGCGATCTCGCCGGGGTGCGCCTCGAAGGCGGCGCGGACGGCTGCCAAATCGTTATACGGAAGGACAACCGTCTCACCGGCCTGCGCCCCGGTGACGCCCGGCGTGTCCGGGAGGCCGAAAGTCGCCACCCCGGAGCCGGCCGCGGCGAGCAGCGCGTCGACGTGGCCGTGGTAGCACCCGGCGAACTTGATCACCTTCGCCCGCCCGGTGAACCCGCGGGCGAGCCGGATGGCGCTCATGGTCGCCTCGGTCCCGGAGGACACGAGTCGTACCTGCTCAACGGGCTGGATGCGCCGGACGATCTCCTCGGCGAGCTCGACCTCGCCCTCGCCCGGGGTGCCGAAGGAGGTGCCGCGCGCGACCGCGTCCTGCACGGCGGCGATGACCTCGGGGTGCGAGTGGCCGAGGATCATCGGTCCCCACGAGCACACAAGATCGACGTATTCGCGCCCGTCGGCGTCGGTCAGGTACGGACCCGTACCCGACACCATGAATCGGGGCGTACCTCCCACGGCGCGGAAGGCGCGCACCGGAGAGTTCACGCCGCCGGGTGTCACGACGGCCGCGCGGTCGAAGAGCGTCTGCGAGACTGGAGCCTGGTACGAGTAAGTCACGCAAGCCATGTTCTCAGAGCCGTGGAGTAAGGCGCTTCAGGGGCGTTTCGCGGCCGATCCTCTGGGGAGGACTCTGAGACGATGATCGGGTTGCGCGGCGGGGGCTGCGAGTGGTCGGGTGGAGATATGCATCGCGGTGGCGACATTGGCGAAGGGACGGATGACCGAGGGCCAGGCCCCCGGCGAGCCAAGTCTGGCCGCCACCGACGACCCTCCGAGAGCGGTTCTGCCGGCCGGAGCGGCCGCATGGGTGTGACCTATAAGTACTTCGGCGCCCCCGACGGCGCCACCGCCGCCCGCGTCCCGATCTCGATGCGCCCCGAGGAGCTCGGCGGCGACGAGCTGGGCCAGGGCATGTTCTCCAAGATCAAGCCGGAGACGATGGCGGCGATGGTCCTCACCGGCATCGAGGGCATACCCCTCCACAAGGTCCCGCCGCTCGAGCTCGTCGTCCTGCACCCCGACTACGCGGTGGTGCGCCTCCCGATGACGGTCGTCGACCCCCTCCGCGGCATCGGCGAGGAAGCGGTCGGCGCGGCCGCCTTCATCTGGTCCACGGTCCCGGACCGGGGTGGGCCCCGCGATGCCTTCGCGGTCTATCAGATGCTCCACGAGTGGCAGGACTTCGCGGACCGGCTGCATGAGGCGGGGCATCAGCTTTATTGCTTGGTGTGGCCATAGACGGCCTGCCGGCCTTGCATCGTCCGGGATAATCGACGCATGACGCACGCACACAGCGATGTGGAGTTGTACCGAGCGAAGTTCGCGCAGCGGCTGCCCCACGCGCTGGATGAGCTGCGCGGTCCCGAGCACGGCGTGGTGCAACTGCCGCTCCATGTGGCCTGGTCGGGCCTGACCTCCTACGACCTGGACCTGCCGCGCCAGCGCATGCTGCTGTACTGCACGGTGCTGCACGAAGGGCTGCACGACGACCTCGTCGCCTTCCTCAATCGCGAGCTGCTGCTGACGCTGTGGCCGGTGCTGCGCACCTTGGTGGGCCGCAACGTACGCACCGTGTGGGAGGACGCCTTCCCGGAGCTGGCCGCGCAGGCCGACGCCTCCGGAGCCGCGGCGTGAAACTGCCGGAGCTGCACGCCCGGCTCCTGGCGGACGTCCTGGCCATCGGCGCACCGTACCCACTCGTCCTGACCGGCGGTTACGCCGTCCAGGCACATCGCCTGCTGGAGCGCCCCAGCCAGGACCTCGACTTGGCCACCGAGAACCCCGCCCCCATGACCGAGATCGCCGACACGGTGTGCGCAGGTCTGGAAAAGAAGGGGTGGCAGGTCGCGATGCTGGAGACGGCGCCGCTGTCGGCTCGCTTCACCGTGACCGATCCCGTCACGGAGCAGGAGTGTGAGGTCGACATCCTGAAGGAGATCTTCTGGCGTCCGGCCGTGGAGACCTCCGTCGGGCCGGTCCTGGCGGAGGAAGACGTCATCGGCACCAAGATCCGTGCCCTGGCCGACCGGCGCGCCCCGCGCGACCTCATTGACGCCTACGCCTTCTCACGCCGCTGGTCCACCGCCGATCTGGAAGAGTTCGGCCGCCGCCACGCCCGGGACCGCTTCGAGCTCGAGGACCTGCAGGCCAATCTGGCGGGCGCGGAGTGGATCGACGACCCCTACTTCGCCGCGTACGGCCTCGACGACGACACCATCGCCGCCCTGCGGGCCTGGGCTCAGCAGTGGGCCGACGACCTGGCCAGGCGCCTGCATGAGGACATTGACGACGACTGACCGTCCCCTGTCCCGCCGTTTCCTCAGCCCTTCGGACGCGGAGCCACATACAGCGTCTGTGACCCCCGCCCCAGCGGCCCCTTCTCGTCATGCAGGCCCGACTCCGCCAGTCCGATGCCCGAGCCGTCCACGCTGGTCCTGGCGTCCACGCAGACCCATTCGCCCTGGGGGTGGCGGTGGAGGTTGACCGTGAGGTCGGCGTTGACGAAGACGTAGCGGGTGAAGTCGATGGCGCCGCTGATGCCGTTGCCCGAGTCGGCGGCGAGCAGGACGCGGGTGAGCGGGGTGGTCTCCTCGCCCGCGATCAGCGGGACGCGGGTCCGGAACCAGGCGGTGGCGGGGCCGAGTTCGCGGAACGATCCGGCGGTGAAGCGGACCTCCATCGCGGTGTGGTAGCCCTGCTCCCAGGGCACCGGGAAGAAGCCGTCGTCCTTCGCGCCCTCCGGCCCTGCCACCTCGGGTCCTGACAGCACGGTCGGCGCCGAGTCGGGCGACGTCCGTGCGCGCAGCACCGTCACGCGCATCACCTCCCGCCCGTCGTCGGGGCTCAGCGTGGCCTCGACGAGCTGGATGCTGCGGCCGTCGCGCAGGATGCGGGTGCTGACCGTCAGGGGAGCCACCGGGACGGGGCGCTGGATCTCATACGTGGCGCGGGCGACCCGCAGCTCGTCGCGCCGCCCCGCCGCCTCCTCCGCGGCGAGCGCGAGCAGCGCGGCGGGCGGGCCGGCGTGCTGGGCGCCGACGTCCCAGGGGCCGGTCGTGTACGGGGTGGACAGGAACCGGTCGTCGGCCACCCGCTCGTAGAACGCGTCCATGAACGCGAGCGTACTAAGCGCTTGCTCAGATGTCAGCAGATGTCAGCGGCCCCGCGGATCTCTCCCCGACAGCGCCAGCGCGCGCTCGAGCGCAGGCGCGTCGTCCGCCACGGGGACCGGCTCGGCGAAGCCGTCGTACTGGCGGTAGATCTCCGCGTGCTCCGCCACCACGCCCAGGATGAACTCGCCCGTCGCCTCCGGCAGTCGCAGCTCCTGGCCGGTGACCCGGGCGACGTCCCAGCCGTGGACGGCCAGCTCCTTCACCACCAGCGCCGCGATCACGGACGCGTCCATCTTCGCGAAGCCCGTATCGACCTCGCCCTCCCAGGCCGCCGGGTCCGCCCAGGCGGCCACGGCGCGGTCCAGCTGAGCGGCGTAGGCCCCGGCCCAGCCGGGCTCGGCGGCGAAGTCGCGCTTGGTGAGGTCCTCGGGGAGCTGCTTGCGCAGGGCGCGGTGTTCCAGGCCGTGGGAGCTGTAGAGGATCCAGTGGTTGAGCAGGGCGCCAAGGTCCCACTCCGGGCAGTGGGTGGGGGTGGTCATCGGGAGCGTGGGGTCGACGCCGCGGGCGATGCGGGACGCTTCGGCGGCGGCTGCTTGCATGTGCGGGTAGATGTCGTTCTTCATGTCCTCGACGCTATGACCTGGGGTGATCCCCGGTCTTGAACAAACGCGACAGCTATCGTGAGCGCATGGGCGGCGGAGGCGGCGAGCGCGGGCGCGGGGTGCTGCACCCCGAGGAGCAGGAGAACTACGCGACGCTGCACCGCTACGAGCCGGGCCCGGCCGCCGCGCCCTTCGTCGAGTACTACTGGCACGTCACCTGGCAGGTCCCGGGCACCGGCCCGTACGAGGCGAAGGTGCTCTCCCACCCGAATGTCCACCTGGTCTTCGAGGAGCCGGGCCCACTCGTCTACGGCGTGGACCGCGGGCTCTTCGTGCGCGAGCTGTACGGGCGCGGGCAGGTGCTCGGGGTCCGGTTCCGGCCGGGCGGC
The DNA here is from genome assembly GCF_011044975.1 of Streptomyces coryli. Lineage (GTDB taxonomy): Bacteria > Actinomycetota > Actinomycetes > Streptomycetales > Streptomycetaceae > Streptomyces > Streptomyces coryli. The sequence continues at coordinate 39,947 of NZ_JAAKZV010000019.1, forward strand.
TTCCGCGGCTTCGCGGGCGGGCCGGTGGCGGAGCTGGCCGACCGGCGGGTGCCGGCGGCGGAGTTCTTCGGCCCCGAGGTCGAGGACGTGTCGCGGGCCGTGCTCGGCGCCGGGAGCGGGACAGGCAGCGGGGCCGGGAGCGGGGCCGACAGCGGCGCAGGCGGCGGGGCCGCCATGGTGGCGATCGCCGAGGAGTTCCTGGTGCCGCGACTGCCGGACGCCCCCGATCCGCAGGCGGTGCGGATCGCGGCGGCGGTGGAGCGGGTGACGGCGCAGCCGCAGCTGTTCCGGGTGGACCAGCTGGCCGCGGAGTTCGGGGTCACGGTGCGTACGCTGCAGCGGCTCTTCGCCGAATACGTCGGCGCGAGCCCGAAGTGGGTGCTGCGCCGCGCCCGGCTACACGAGGCCGCCACCCGAGCGGACGCAGGCGGCACGGTCGACTGGGCCGGCCTGGCCGCCGACCTCGGCTATGCCGACCAGGCGCATTTCGTACGGGACTTCACCGGCGCGGTCGGGGCGTCGCCGGGCCGGTACACGGGAACGGGGCGCGACACGGGCTGACAGGGGGTTTCCGGGTGAACGCCAAGGGAACACGATGAAGCCATGGCGAGAACCGCCCCCTCCCGCGACCGCTCCCGGCTCCTCTACAAGGCGGCCTACGCGCTCCGCCGCCCCGGCCGGGTGCCCCGCTATGCCCGCCGCAGCCTGCGCGACGCCATGCTGCGGGCCCGCTACGGCCGCGACCACGTGGCGTACTACCGCGCCGTGATGGCCTCCGACTCCGAGCGGAGCGCGGAGTCCGCGGTGGGCGGGCCGACGTCGTCGCGGGAGGCGTGGCTGCGGATCGGGAAGTGGCAGTACGAGTACCTGCTCGCGCACGGGCTCAAGCCCGCGGACCGGCTGCTGGAGATCGGCTGCGGCAACCTCCGCGCCGGCTGGCGCCTCATGCGCTACCTCGAGCCGGGCCACTACTACGGCATCGACATCTCCCCGCACATCCTGCTCTCCGCCAAGGACACGGTCGTCCGCTACGGCCTGCAGGACCGGCTGCCGCATCTGACGCTGACCGACAACCTCAGCTTCGACTTCCTGCCCGCGGACCACTTCACGGTGATCCACGCGCACAGCGTCTTCTCGCACACCCCGCTGGAGGTCATCGAGGAGTGCTTCGAGCACGTCGGCCGGATCCTGGCCCCCGGCGGGTTCTTCGATCTCACCTTCGACCGCACCGAGGGCCGCGAACACCACGTGCTGCGCGAGGACTTCTACTACCGCACCGAGACCCTGGCCGCGCTCGCCGCCCGGCACGGCCTGTCCGCCGAACTGATGGCGGACTGGGAGGCCATGCCGCACGGGCAGTCCAAGCTGCGGATCAGAGCCGACCGGTGACCTTATCCGGCGTGACGCGCACGATCACGCGCTCGCCGTCGCTCACCGACGCGGGGTTGAAGTCGGCGTAGTCCTTGCCCGTGAACTTCCGCGCGACCTGATTGACGAAGGTGTGGTCGGTGTCCGGCGTGACCGTGGCCGTGCCCCGGACCTCGGCGTAGGCATACGGGGAGTCCGGCGGCTGGATGAGCACGGTGACGCGCTCGTCACGGGCCGCGTTCCGGCCCTGCTGGCGGGTGGCCGTGGTGGAGAAGAGCAGGTCGTCGCCCTCGCGGGTGATCCAGACGACGGTCAGGTGCGCACGGCCGTCGGGCTGCAGCGTCGCCACGGTGGCGAAGGCGTTGGTGTCGTCGAGATGCTTCTTCAGGGCGTCGGAGAGTACGGCGTCGGCCACGGCGGATCCTCTACGGTCGATGGAGACGAGTCCGCAGCATCAACACCCGCCACGGCAGCGGCATTCCGCACCACGCCGCGGACCCGTCACCTACGGCCACCCGTAAGGATCCCGCCCCAAAAACGCCAGCAGCCGCTCCCCGGACCCGGCCTCCACCCCCGCCTCGCGCGGCAGCGCGAACCGCACCGGCCGGTCCGCCGCCGAGACGAACAGCGGGGCCAGCTCCAGCAGTTCCTCCGCCAGCGCCTCCGGCAGCGGCCGGTCCGCGCCGCAGGCCCGGGCGATGTCCCAGCCGTGCACCGCCGTCTCGATCGCGCCGGTGCTGGTCACGATGGCGGCGGTTAAAGGCGTACCGCCGACGGAGATCGTCTCCCGGTCGTTCGCGTCCGAGCCGCTCCACAGCCCCAGCAGCATGCGCCCCCTGGCCCGTACCGCCGCGACCGGGTCCGCCGAGGCGGCGGGGGCTATCGGCGGGCGGGCCGAGCCGACCGCGATGGTGCCCGCGGCCGCGGCTTCGCAGAGCGCGCCGAGGGAGTCGTCGAGATGCAGCAGCAGGCCGCGCAGGTCCCAGTCGGCGCAGGGCGTCGGGTTGGCCAGGGTGGCCGGGGTGACCAGGCTCAGATTGCCCAGGGCGTACCCGAGGCCGCGCTCCAGCAGGCTTACTCCGGCGGTCAGCAGCGCCACCGCGGACGCGTCATCGCACTCGCCCCCAGAATTCATCGCGTCGGCTCATCGGCGGGCAGCGTGGCCGGCAGGCCGGCGTCCGTGAAGAGCCGCTCGTCGAAGAAGGCGGCGCAGTGGGTGACCTGGCCGTCCGCGTCGAGCTCCAGCACCTGGTACTGCCACGGGCGGAAGTCGCCGGTCTCGCCCTTGTTGCGCAGGTACAGGCCGAAGGCGAGCTGGCCGTTGGCGGAGCTGATCCGCAGCCGCATGTCGCCGGGGCCCGCCGGGCACTGGGACTCGATGAGGGTGCCGATGGCCTCCGGGCCCTGGTACCAACCCGGGAACGGGGGCATCTCCCAGACGGCGTCCTCGGTGAAGAGCTGGGTGAGCAGCTTGACGTCCTTGCGCTCGAACGCGTCCACCCACTTGTCCAGCACCTCGCGCTGAGCGGCGTCGGTCGGCTCGTTGACCGCGTCCTCCTGCGGCGCCATCTTGGCGATCTGGGCGTGCGCGCGCTGCAGGGCGCTGTTGACCGACGCGGTGCTCGTGTCGAGCAGCTCGGCGACCTCCGCGGCCTTCCACTTCAGCACGTCGCGCAGGATCAGCACCGCGCGCTGCTTCGGCGGCAGATACTGCAGCGCGGCGATGAAGGCGAGCCGGATCGACTCCTTGGAGCCGACGATCGACGCCGGGTCGGTGGAGTCCCCGCCGGCCGAGCCCACCATCGCGTCCGGGATCGGCTCCAGCCACGGCACCTCGCCGGCCTCGACGACCTGCTCGGACGGGTTGGCGGCGGGCGCGCCGAGCCCGGTGGGCAGGGGGCGCTTGCCGCGCGACTCGAGCGCGGTCAGGCACGCGCGCGTGGCGATGGTGTGCAGCCAGGTGCGCAGGCTCGATCTGCCCTCGAAGCGGTCATACGCCTTCCAGGCCCGCAGATACGTCTCCTGCACCAGGTCCTCGGCGTCGTGCACCGACCCGAGCATGCGATAGCAGTGCGCGAGCAGCTCCCGCCGGAACGGGTCCGCGGCCTGCGGAAAGTCCTCGATCGCTACCTTCTCCGCCATGGCAGTGGCCCCTTCCCGTTCGCCCTGAGTGCGCTGCGCAATGCTCATGTACGTATGGACCGGCACGACCGCCGGAATTCATCGCGGTCTGCCGGAAAAACTAGCGGGCCCGACTGACAAGCACCACTGACCTGCACGAACTGCTCGTAACGGACTGCTCATAACGGACCCGCGGACTACCAGTCCAGCCGCTGCCCGTCCCGGAAGAAGCCGCCCGTCGGCCCGCCGTCCGCGAGCACGGCCGCCCACACCACGCTCGCCGCCCCCGCCGCCACCGGCCGCCCGCCCGCGCCGCCCATGTCGGTCGCGACCCAGCCGGGGCACACGGCGTTGACCAGCACGCCGTCGCCGCGCAGATCGGCGGCGAGCATGACGGTCAGCGCGTTCAGCGCGACCTTCGACGTGCTGTACGCGGGCGTGCTCGCACCGAGCGAGCCGATCGCGCCGACCTCGCTGCTGACGTTCACGATCCGCGGGTGCGCGGAGGCGCGCAGCAGCGGCAGGAAGGCCTGCACCATCCGCCACGGGCCGAGCACGTTCGTGTCCAGCGCGCCCGCCACCACCTCCAGATCGGCGGTCGCGGGCCGCTGCCACGTGTCGTACGAGATCGCCGCGTTGTTGACCAGCACGTCGAGGCCGCCGAAGCGATCGCGCACTTGGGATGCGGCCGCCGCCGCGCTGCCCGCGTCCGTGACGTCCAGCACCACCCCGTGCACGTCACCGCCCAGCTCGGCCGCCGCCTTCTCCGCCGCGCCGGGCCCGCGCGCGGTCAGCACCACCGTGTGCCCGCGCTCCGCCAGCTGCCGGCAGACCTCCCGCCCGATCCCGCGGTTGCCGCCGGTCACCAGGGACACCGTCACGACGCGAAGTCCCCCGCGTGCGCCCGCGCCCACTGCGCGAAGGTCCGCGGGTCGCGCCCGGTCACCTCGCGCACGGTCGGCAGCACCGGCGACTCGTCCAGGTCCCCGTCCACGTAGAAGCGGAAGAAGGCGTCCACATACTCCTTCGGCATCGCCGCCTCCATCTCCGCCCGCGCCTCGGCGTCCGGCTGCGCCTCGAAGCGCAGCTCGCACCCGAGCGTCTCGCCGAGGATGCGCACCTGGTCGGCGGGCAGCAGCGGCTCGGGTCCTGACAGGTCGTAGACCCTGCCGTCGTGCCCGTCCGCCAGCAGCGCCACGGCCGCCACCTCACCGATGTCGTACGGGTCGATGGAAGCGATCGGCACCCCGGCGAACGGCAGCCGCAGCACGTCACCGGCCCGCAGCTGCGGCAGCCAGCGCAGCGCATTGGCGTCGAAGGCGCTCGGCCGGATGATCGTCCACGGCAGCCCTGCGGCCCGGACCGCTTCTTCGGTACGGACCATGTACGCCGTCACGGCATTGGTCATGTCCCCGGTCGCCGCCGAGCGCCCGGACAGCTGCACCACGCGCTCGACGCCGGCGCCCTTCGCCGCCGCCAACAGCCCGGGCATATCGGCGTATCCGGGCAGAAAGAAGACGCCGCGGACGCCGGCCAGCGCCGGGGCCAGCGACGCCGGGTCGTTGAGGTCGCCGGCGACGGCCTCGGCGCCCTTCGGCAGCCCGGCCGCGTCGCCGGTACGGGTCAGGGCGCGCACCGGCGCCCCGCGGTCGAGCAGCGCGCGGACGACCTCGCGGCCGACGTTGCCGGTGGCTCCTGTCACCAAGTACATGCGAACTCCCGCTCTTTACCGATCAGTAGCCGCGCTCGCCTCCGCTATGTTTCCGGGCATCGATCATCCGACCGGCACGGGAGGCACGTGTGAACGGTAACCGCAGCGTCGTAGTCGTGGGGGCCGGGCCCACCGGGTTACTGCTCGCCGGCGACCTCGCCGAGGCCGGCATCGAGGTCACCCTGCTCGAGAAGCGCCGCCGCGAGATCAGCAATCTCTCCCGCGCCTTCGTCCTGCACGCCCGCTCCCTGGAGCAGCTCGACGCCCGCGGCCTGGCCGACGAACTGGTCGCCAAGGGCAAGCAGCTCCCCGGCCTGCAAGCCTTCAAGCACCTCAACCTGGACCTGTCGAAGCTGCCGTCCCGCTTCAATTACGTGCTCGTGCTGCCCCAGTACGAGGTCGAGAAGGTGCTGCTGCACCGGGCCGAGAAGCTGGGCGTGCGGCTCTCGTACGACACCGAGGTCACCGGCCTGACGCAGAACGCCGACCGGATCGTGGTCGAGACGGCCGGCGGCGAGACGTACCCGGCCGCGTACGCCGTCGGCACCGACGGCCTGCACAGCCGCATCCGCGAGGCGATCGGCCTCCCCTTCCCCGGCAAGTCGGTGATCCGCTCCGTCGTGCTGGCCGACGTGAAGCTCGCCGAGCCCCCGCCCACGCTGCTCACCGTCGGCGCCCGCGGCAACGCCTTCTGCTTCATCGCCCCCTTCGACGACGGCTACCACCGGGTGATCGGCTGGGACCGCCGCCGCAACGTCCCGGAGTCCGAGCCGCTCGACCTCGACGAGATCAAGGCCGTCGCGCACACCGCCCTCGGCCGCGACTTCGGCATGCACGACGCCCGCTGGATGTCCCGCTTCCACAGCGACGAGCGGCAGGCCCCGTCGTATCGCGTCGGCCGCGCCTTCCTCGCCGGCGACGCGGCCCACGTCCACACGCCCGCGGGCGGCCAGGGCATGAACACGGGCCTGCAGGACGCCGCGAACCTGAGCTGGAAGCTGGCGTCCGCGCTGCACGGCGGCCCTGACCTGCTGCATTCGTACGAGTCCGAGCGCCACCCGGTCGGCAAGGCGGTGCTCCGCAGCAGCGGCGGCATGGTCCGCCTGGCGATGGCCTCACGCCCGTGGACGATCGCGGCCCGCGCGGCGGTCGCAACGGCGCTGAACGTGGCGAAGCCGGTGAGCATGCGGGTGGCGGGCCAGATCTCCGGCGTCGGCTACGTCTACCCGGCCCCGTCCGGCGCCCACCGCCTGGCCGGCCACCGGGTGCCGGACCTGCCGCTGGCGGAGGGACGGCTGTACGAGGCGCTGCGGGAGCGGAAGTTCGTGCTGGTGGGCGCGGACGCCGGGGCGGCGGGCCGCGAGGACCGGGTGGTGGCGGCCGGCCGCGCGAACGGCCGGACGGGACCGGCGATCCTGGTCCGCCCCGACGGCTATGCGGCCTGGGCCGGCGATGCGGCGGACACCCGCGGGATCGAGACGGCGCTGGCGGACTGGACGGGGCCGCGGGAGGCGTGACGAAATGCCCTCGCGGGAGCTTCCCTGGCCTGGTTACGATGGACGCATGATGCAGCGCGCAGCGATGAGCACGACGACGCCGGAGCCAGTCCCGGCGCGCTGATCGATGTCTTAGAGACGACGAAGCCCCGGGGCGAGTGCCCCGGGGCTTCGTCGTGTTCGGCTCCGTGAGTGCTCCGCCCCGTATGAGATGAGGAGCACTCCCATGGGAGAGATCAAGGACCATCGCCGGCTCGGGCGGGAGCTCGGGCTGTTCGGCAGCGATCCGCTGATCGGGGCGGGGCTGCCGTACTGGCTGCCCGCGGGGGCCGCCGTGCGGCAGGCGCTGGAGGATTACATCGCGGAGGCGGAGCGGAGAGCCGGGTATCAGCGGGTGTACTCGCCGGTGCTCGGGAAGCGCGAGCTGTACGAGCTGTCGGGGCACTGGCAGCACTACAGCGACGACATGTACCCGGCGATGGAGCTTTCCGGCGACGAGCAGATGGTGCTGCGCCCCAGCCTCTGCCCGCACCACGCGGTCATCTACCGCTCCCGCGAGCACAGTTACCGCGAGCTGCCGCTGCGGATGTCCGAGCTCGGCGGCATGTACCGGTCCGAGCTGTCCGGCGTGCTGGGCGGCCTGACCAGGGTGCGTGCCATCCAGCTCAATGACGCGCATGTCTTCTGCACGCTGGAGCAGGTGGCGGAGGAGGCGCGGGCGGCGCTCGGGCTGATCCGGGCGGCGTACGAGGCGATGGGGATCGTCCCCGCCCGCTACCGGCTGTCGCTGCCGGGGCCCGGCGGCAAGTACGTCGACAAGCCGGAGCTGTGGGAGCGGTCCGTCCCGCTGCTGCGGGAGGTCCTGGACGCCTCGGGAGTCGCGTACGAGGACGGGCCCGACGAGGCCGCCTTCTACGGGCCGAAGATCGACGTCCAGGTCGTCGACGCGGCCGGAAGGGAATCGACCCTGTCGACCGTGCAGCTGGACTTCCATCAGCCGGAGGTCTTCGGGCTCGAATACGTCGGCGCGGACGGCGGGCGGCACCGCCCGGTGATGGTGCACCGGGCGATCATCGGCAGCGTGGAGCGGGCGGTGGCGCACCTGATCGAGGCGCACCAGGGCCGGTTCCCCGCGTGGCTGGCGCCGGTGCAGCTGGCCGTCCTGCCGCTGGGCGACGAGCAGGTCGACGCGGGCGCCAAGCTCGTACGGCGCTGCGTCGAGGCCGGTCTGCGCGCCGAGCTGGTCGCGCCTGACCGCGGCACCCTCGGGGCCAGGATCCGGGCGGGGCGGCTGGTCCCGTACCAGGCGGTCGTCGGACCGCGGGAGGCGGCGGCGGACGAGGTCTCGCTGCGGGTACGCGGTGGTGAGCAGGTCGGGCCGCTCCCGGTGGCGGCGGCGCTGGAGCGGCTGGGGCAGGAGTGCAGCCCCGCGTACCCCTGACGCGGATGGCACACCTGTGCTGCAATAGCGCGCGTGCTTCGCAGACCAGTGAAGACCCAGCCGGAGCCCGTGCCCCCGCCGCCGGGCCGCCGCAAGGCGCTGGCCGAGCTGCCCGCCCATCTGCCGTCCGGGCAGCGGGAGTTCGCCACCGCGCTGCGCTCGCTGTACGAGGAGACGGGCCTCAGCCTCTCCGAGCTGGAGGCCCGGCTCCCCGTCAGCCGCTCCACGCTGTCCCGGTATCTGCGCGGTGAGGGGCTTCCGGACGTCGCCGTGCTGCGGCTGTGGTGCGAGCTGCATCCGGCGGGGCGGGAGCGCGGGGACGCGGTGCTCGGTGAGCTGACGGCGCTGCTGGGGCGGGCGGCGTCGCCGGGGCCCGCCGCCACCCCGGCGGAGCCGCGGCCGCAGCCGGGCGAGCCCGGTCCGCGCACGCGATTCCGGCGCCTGGCCGTCGTGCCGCTCGTCGTGGGCGTGGCGGCGGCCATCGCGATCGGCTTCTGGATCACCGGCCCCGAGAACGCGGAGACCCCCCGCCGCCCCGTCACCGTCCACAACGTCGTCCAGTCCTGCCAGCACAAGGACACCCGCCCCGCCGACTGCTCCCTGGGCCTCGCCAAGGACCCGTATCTCCCCTACAGCGCCGACAACCGCGGCGCCCGCGTCTGGGACGACCAGCGGCTCAGCGCCGACTGCCGGATCACCGACGGCGTGGTGGTGACGGACGAGAAGGGGCGGCACAGCAGCATCTGGTACCGCGTCGACCACGCCGGGAAGCGGCTCTGGCTGCCCGGCATCCGCATCCTCCCCCGCGAGCTCGGCAAGCCCGGCGGGCTGCCGCTCTGCACGCGCTGACCTGCGGAAACGGTCACAGGACGGGACGTAAGACCCACCCCAGGTCAACCGATCGGCTGACGTTTGCCTCATCCGTCCCGCACGCCGGGTTTGCCCAGTACGACGACGGGTTGGCCCTGGTTGCGGCCCCAGGATGGATATCAGAGCGGGACGGCAGGAAACGGCCTCCGACCCGTCCCCCCTCCCGAGCACCTGGAGCTGAACCCTCATGAAGAAGCAGATCTCGAAGCGCGCCCGCATCGTCACCGGCAGCGCCCTCGTCGCCGCCATCGCCGTCGGCGGTGCCGGCGCCGTCACCGCGAACGCCGCCGACGCCCCGGCCGCGAAGCCCGGCAACGCCGCGGCCAAGAACACCACCTCCTCGACGCACCTCACCATCGAGGCCGCCACCAAGGCCGCGAACGCCGCCCTGGACGCCGCGAAGAAGGAGAACCAGCGCGTCTCCGTCTCCGTCGTCGACCGCAACGGCAACACCATCCTCACCATGCGCGGCGACGGTGCGGGCCCGCAGTCGTACGAGGCCTCCGAGAAGAAGGCGTTCACCGCCGTCTCCTGGAACGCCCCGACCTCCGAGCTGACCAAGCGCCTGGAGAAGGCCCCGACGCTGAAGGACATCCCCGGCACCCTGTTCCTCGCCGGTGGCGCCCCGGTCACCGTCAAGGACGCCCCGGTCGCGGGCATCGGCGTGGCCGGCGCCCCGTCCGGCGACCAGGACGAGAAGTTCGCCCAGGCCGGCGTCGACGCGCTGAGCAAGTGACTTCTGCCCGGCTCCGGGACCGCGCCGAGCGCTGATGTCCCGAACCGGTAGAACCAGGCCCCGGCGGCGTACGGATCCCCCCATCTCGTGCGCCGCCGGACCTGTCACACCCCCTTCCCCCATGTTCTTCCGCCTGCTGGAGCCGAAGGAGCCGACCATGAAGGCCCACGACCGCGCCCTTCTGGAAGCCGCGGACTTCGGCGACGCCGACGCCGTGCGTACGGCCCTCGCCGCGGGCGCCTCCGTGGAGGCCCGCGACGCGAACCGCCGCACCCCGCTGCTGCTCGCCGCGCTCGGCGACCACCTGGCCGCCGCCGAGGCGCTGGTCGCGGCCGGCGCCGACGTCAACGCCCAGGACGACCGCGACGACAGCGCGTGGCTGGTCACCGGCGTCACCGGCAGCGTCGCCATGATGCGCGCGCTGCTCCCGGCGGGCCCCGACCTGAAGGTCACCAACCGCTTCGGCGGCATCTCCCTCATCCCGGCCAGCGAGCGCGGCCACGTGGACTACGTCCGCGCCGTGCTCCGCGAGACCGACATCGACGTGGACCACGTCAACCGCCTCGGCTGGACCGCCCTCCTGGAGGCGGTCATCCTCGGCGACGGCGGCCGCGCCCACCAGGAGATCGTCGAGCTGCTGATCGTCGCCGGCGCCACCCCCCACCTGCCCGACAGCGACGGCGTCACCCCGCTCCAGCACGCCGAGCGGCGCGGCTTCGACGAGATCGCGGGTCTGCTCCGGGCCGTACGGTGAGGCGCGCGGCGCCGGCCGCCGCGGCCGCGGCGGTCCTGCTGCTGGCCGGGTGCTCCGCCCAGCAGCAGGACGCGGCCCCAGCTCCTAGCAGCGCGACTCCGAGCAAGAAGGCGGCCGAGCAGGCCGATCGCTCGCCGGAAGGCACCCTCCTCGTAGCCGACTTCGGCGCCGACACCGTCACCTTCATCGACCCCGACAAGGGCGCGTACGACTCCGTGAAGGTCGGCACCGCCCCGTACGGCCTGGTCGTCGGCGACGACGGCCGCGCCTGGGTCGCCACGGCCGAGGGCGTCACGGTCGTCGACACCGAGACCCGCGAGCGAGTGGGCCGGATCGCGTACGAGACCGGCGGCCTCGGGCGGCCCACGCACGGCGAATACCGCGGCGGCGGCATGGGCATCGCCCTCGCCCCCGACGGCAAACACGCCTACGTCGGCGTCAACCGCCCCGGTGGCAACGGCACCGTCGAGTCCATCGACACCCGCACCCTGAAGGTCACCGGCACCGCGGACGTCGGCCGCCGCCCGTTCGACGTGGACGTCTCGCCGGACGGCGACGAGGTGTACGCCACCGGCCACGACTCGTACGACGTCACCGTCGTACAGGCGGGCAGCATGAAGACCCGCCGCATCGAGGTCGCCCCGTACGGCACCGCCGGCGGCCTCGGCGGCTGGCTGAAGCCGCACTACGCGGTGGTCCGCCCGGCGGACGGCAAGCTGCTGTTCCCCTTCGAGGGCGAGCGGCTGGTCGTCCTCGACCCGGAGACCGGCGCGTCCCGGATCGAGAAGATGACCGCCAACACCCACCAGCACGGCGTGGCGTTGACCGACGACGGCACCCTGCTGGCCGTCGGCACCGGACCGATCGACCCGGCCGAGGACAAGGGCCCGTCGCTCACCGTCCGCGCCCCGGACGGCAAGGAAAAGGTCATCCCCCTCGACGGCCCGCACGAGGACGTCGCCGCCTCCCCCGACGGCCGGACCGCCTACGTCACCGGCGGCTTCACCCGCGACGGCTACTGGAACGGCATCACGGTCGTCGACCTCGACTCGGGCGACACCCGCCGACTCCCGGCGGGCGAACGGCCGTTGGGGGTCGCCGTCCTCTAACAGGCCGGCCTACGCCCCCCGCCGGATCCGCCCCTCGTACCGCGCCTCCAGCTCCTTGTTGTGGGCATCCCCCGCCGGGATGTTCGCCGACAGGTACACCGGCGGCTTCACCCCCGCCGCCAGCAGCAGCCGGATCGTTTCGGCGACGATCTGCTGGACCAGGAAGGCGCCCGTGATCGACGAGATCGCGCAGGCGGTGCCGCCGCCCGGCAGCTCCAGCAGGGAGTCGCCGAAGGGGGCGCCGTTGTCCAGCACCACGTCCGCGAAGTCCGGCAGCCGCTTGCCCGACGGGTGCCGGGAGACCGCCTGTTCGCCGTGCGCCGCCGAGGTGATCGCGATCAGCGGGTGGCCGTGCTCCTTCACCACCGCGGCCATCTCCACGATCGCGCCGTTGATGCCGGAGTTGGAGGCGATCACCCACAGGTCCTGCGGGCGCGGGGCGGTCAGCTCGTACAGCCGCCGGGCGGTCGCCGGGTCGCGCTCCAGGTGCGAGTCGCCGAGGAACTCCGGCGGCTCGCCGCCGCGGAGCACGAAGTCGCGCAGGGCGACCTTGTTCGTCGGTACGAAGCCGCCCGCCCGGCCCGATATCTCGGTGGCGAGCGCCTCCGAGTGGCCGGTGCCGAAGGCCTGGACCACGCCGTCCTTCCGCAGCGCGCCGGCGAAGAGCGCGGCCGCGGCGAGCACGGCCTCGCGCTGTTCGCCGTCCACCTTGCGCAGTGCGGCCAGAGCGGCCGCGGCGTAACTGTCCGCTCCGATACCGTCGTTCCGGTCTGTCATGTCTCTCCCAACGCCTTGGCTGGAGCAACATTCTCCATGAGTCTCGTGATCGGCATAGACGCCGGCGGCACCCGGTTGCGCGCCGCCCTCGCCTCCCCCGAGGGCGTGCTGGCCACCGCCGCCTCGGGCGCGGGCAACCCCCGCTCCGTAACGGAGGCCGCCCTCGCCGACCACCTGACCGAGGCGATCGCCGCCGTCTGCCCGCCGCAACACGCCGGTGATGTACGGGCATTGGCGGCCGGCTTCGCGGGTGCCCGCAGCCCGTCCGCCGCCGACCCGGAGCCCGACGACCCGGGCAGCCGCGCCGCCCGCGCCGCCCTCGCCACGGCGCTGCGCCGCTGCGGCGTGACCGGCGCCGCGGTGCGGATCACCGGCGACATCGAGATCGCCCTCGCCGCGGGCCCCGGCGGCCCGCGCGACGGCCTCGTCGTCGTCGCCGGTACGGGCGCGGCCGCGGCCCGGATCCGCGGCGGGCTGCAGGTCGCCGCCGTCGACGGCCACGGCTGGCTGCTCGGCGATGAGGGCAGCGGCTTCTGGATCGCCCGCCGCGGCCTGCGCGCCGCCGTCCGCGCCCTGGACGGCAGCGGCCCGCCCACCGCCCTCGTCCGCACCCTCGTGGCGGCGACGGGCTCCCAACCGGACCTTCCCGCGGCGGACTTGCGCCTCCACCTGATCGACGCCGCCGTGGCCCACGACCCGCCCCCGCGCCTCGCGTCGCTCTGCCCCGTCGTCGTACGCACCGCGGAGGAGGGGGACGACGTCGCCGCCGCCCTCCTCGACGAGGCCGCGAACCGGCTCCTGGAATCCCTCACCACTCTGCGCCCGGAACCCGGCGAACCCCTGGTCACGACGGGCGGCCTGCTCGGCCCGGCCGGCCCGCTGCTCTCCCGCTTCACCGCCCGTACGGCCGCCCTCGGCGTCCACCCGCACCCGGTTCCGGACGGCCTCGCCGGCGCGCTCGTACTGGGCAGGTCTGACGCCGGACACCGCGCCCTGCTCCCGCCGACGTAGCCGCACTGCCTCCCGCCACCCGACGCGCCGCACCCCCTCCCGCCAGCACGATCGATCCGTCACCTCAACTCAACTCCCGGAAGAGGACGGACCGATGACCACCACACTCATCACCCCGGACACGACCCCCAAGCCGCACGCCGGCGCCCCGCCCAAGCTCTCCGCCGACCGCCTCCGCCTCGCCCAGCTGGAGACCCTCAACACCCCCCGGCTGCGTTACGGCCTGCTCGCCCGCGCGCTCTTCAAGCAGATGGACCTGGTCTACGGGAAGGAGCGCACGCTGGTGAAGTTCACGATGCTGGAGTTCATCGCCCGGGTCCCGTACCAGGCCTGGGAGCGCATGGGCTACCACGCCCTCGCCCGCGTCCGCCGCCGCTCGGCGCTCGCCAAGCGGGTCCACGAGCGGATCGCGGAGACCCGCGAGGAGCAGGACAACGAGCAGTGGCACCTGCTGATCCTGCAGGACCTGGTGCAGCGGGCCGGCCACAAGCAGTCGTTCCTGCTGCACCGGCTGGCGCCGTGGCTGGTGGCGTTCTTCTACTACCACGTCTCCTGGCTGCTGTTCCTGGTGAAGCCGGAGTGGAGCTACCGCCTCAACGCCGACTTCGAGGACCACGCCGAGCACGAGTACATGGCCTACGTGGCCGAGCACCCGGAGCTGGACCGCACCCCGGCGCCGACGACGTACGCCGAGGAGTACGGCCACTACGCGACGGTGGCCGACCTGCTGCGGCAGATCGGCCACGATGAGCGCGTCCACAAGGAGGACAGCGTCGTCCACATGAAGGCGCCCCGCTTCCAGGACGCACCGGAGCCCGCCGGCTCAGCGGCGTGACACCGCCCGGAAGACGATCAGCAGGACGATCGCGCCGGCGATGGCGGCAAGCCAGGTGGCGGAGTCGTAGAAGCCGGTGGTGATCGGCCGGTCGAGGAAGGTGGCGGACGCCCAGCCGCCGATGAAGGAGCCGGCGATGCCGATGGCCGTGGTGCCGATGCAGCCGCCGCCGTCCTTCCCGGGCAGCAGGAACTTCGCTACCGCCCCGGCGACGAGGCCCAGGATCAGCCAGGCGATGATGCTCACGATCGCGTCCCACCTTTCTGTGCACAGTGTCGTACAGGAAGACGAGGCACGCCCGGCAGCCGGTTTCCCGCTATGCCGGAATCATGAGTGATCTCCCACACCTACCCTTATGCGGGCTTTAGCTCCTCGGTCAGCGCCGCCGCCACCGCGTCCCGCACCTCCGCCTCACCGGGCGCGGGCCGCCCGGCCTCGGCGGCCAGCTCGGCGAGGGACGTCATCGGGACCTCCGGGAGCCGGCAGGCGGCGAAGGTGGAGAAGGGCGCGAGGTCGGGGTCGACATTGAGGGCGAAGCCGTGGCTGGAGACCCCGCCCCGGATCCGCATCCCGATCGAGACCAGCTTCCGCCGACCGTCCGGCGTCCACACCCCGACCAGGCTGTCCGCGCCGGGCGGGGTCTCGCGGCGGACGGCGGGGAAGCCGAGGCCGTCGAGCGCCTTGATCAGCCCGACCTCCGTACGCCGCACGAAGTCCCCGGGACCGAGGTCGCGCACGCCGACGATGAGATAGCCGATGAGCTGTCCTGGCCCGTGATACGTGGCGTGCCCGCCCCGGTCGACCTCGACGAGCGGGATGTCCCCGCCGGACGGCAGCTCATCGGCCCCCGTATGCGCGCTGTACGTGATCACCGGCGGATGGCTCAGCAGAAACAGCCGGTCCCCGGCCTCCCCGCGCTGCCGCTCCCCGACCCAGCCGCGCATCGCCTGCTGGGCCTCTTCGTACGGCACTTCGCCGAGATCAACGCGCTCCACGCCATCCGAGGCTACGCCTCGCGGTGCACCTTGTGATTGGCGGCCTGGGCGCGCGGGCGGACGACGAGGAGATCGACGTTCACGTGCGACGGGCGGGTGACCGCCCAGGTGATGGTGTCGGCGACGTCGTCGGAGGAGAGCGGGGCGCTGACGCCCGCGTAGACGGCTGCCGCCTTCTCCTCGTCGCCGCGCATCCGGGTCACCGCGAAGCCCTCGGTCTTCACCATCCCCGGCGCGATCTCGATCACCCGGACCGGCTCGCCGTTCAGCTCGAGCCGCAGGGTGCCGGCGACGGAGTGGACGGCGTGCTTGGCGGCGACGTAGCCGCCCCCGCCCTCGTACGGGGTGAGCCCGGCGGTGGACGAGACGATCACGACGGTGCCGTCGCCGGAGGCGCGCAGTTTGGGGAGCAGGGCTTGGGTGACGTTGAGGACGCCGATGACGTTGACCTCGTACATCGCCCGCCAGTCGCGCACGTCCCCGTCGGCGACGGGCTCGGTGCCGAGGGCGCCGCCGGCGTTGTTGACGAGCACGTCGCAGCGGTCGAGGGAGGCGGCGAACTCCTCGACGCCGGCCCGGTCGGTGACGTCGAGGGCGTACACGTCGGCGTTCGCGCCGATCTCCTTGGCCAGCCCCTCGAGCCGCTCCAGCCGGCGGGCGGTGAGAATCACCCGGTACCCGGCCGCGGCGAGCTGCCGTGCGGTGGCGGCGCCGATGCCGCTGCTGGCTCCGGTGACGACGGCGGTGCGCATGGGGGACTCCTGGGGGTGCTGCGACGGGGTGCTGCAAGGGGACAGAAGCCCAGGATACGTAGGCTGCCGCCCATGGCCCCTTCTATGGCAGCCCGCTCCATCGCCCTCTTCCTCGCCGCCGCCCTCTTCGAGATCGGCGGCGCCTGGCTGGTCTGGCAGGGCGTCCGCGAACACCGCGGCTGGGCATGGATCGGCGCGGGCGTCCTGGCCCTGGGCGTCTACGGCTTCGCGGCGACGCTGCAGCCGGACGCCCACTTCGGGCGGATCCTGGCGGCGTACGGGGGCGTCTTCGTCGCGGGGTCGCTGGCGTGGGGCATGGCTCTCGACGGCTATCGGCCGGACCGGTGGGATGTGATCGGCGCGCTGGTCTGTCTGTCAGGGGTGGCTGTCATCATGTACGCGCCGCGAGGGGAGTAGCAGCCGAGCCGCTAGGGGGCGGGGGCATGGAGACGGTGTACGACGGTGTGCTGGAGGTGGCGTACGGCCAGTTCTACGTCGAGAGCCGCACCGACGTCGGAGAGCTCGAGGAAACCCGCGCGGGCCAGCGCAACGGCCTGTGCGGCGCCGCTGTTCCCGGGCACCTCTTCCTGACCACCGGTCTGCACACGGGCGGTGTGGGCCTCGCGGTCGAGGTGCACGACCACGAGCCGCCCCTGGACGACACCTGGGACGAGATCGTCGAGGCCTCTTTCCACCCGGCCTCGGCATCCACGTCCGTGGTGCCCTGGGGCGACGGCCCGCTGTGCCGCATCCCGCTTGCGGAGGCCGACCACCGCGTCCGCTATTGCGCCCGCGCCATGGACGAGGCCCGCGAGCGGGAACTCGAGATCCTCGAAGAGGACATCATCGTGGACCGCTATCTGCTGCAGTTCTGGCCCGCGCCGTCCGCACCGGACGCCATCATCAAACAGACCTCCCGCTCCGCCGCGTACTGGCACGACGTGGCCCGCAGGGAGCCGCCGCCCCCGACCCCCGAGCAGCGGGCCGAGATCGAGCAGCGCAAGCGGGAGAAGGAGGAGCGGGACGCCCGTGCCCGGCGCGAGGCGATGGAGCTGCGGGATTGGGGCGGCAGGCTGCCCAGCGACCGCCTGCGCCAGGTCCGCGGCAATGTCCACGCCATCCGCAGGGAGGACCCCGCCCTCGCCCACGCCATCGACGACGCCGGCCCGGAGGTGCAGCGGGCGCTCGCGCGCTGGGCAGCCCGCCGCGCCTACGCCGAGACCGGGCTGACGGATGTCGCCTGGATCGCGCCCGCCCTCGCCGCCCTGGAGGCCGGACGCCCGCTGCCGCCGCCTTTCGACGAACCGGACGACACCCCGCTGTGGAACCGCTTCCACACCGACCCGCGCATACCGCACACCCTGGTGGACTTCCCCGAGGGCGGCCGGCGCAATGTGCTCCAGCAGGCGATGGCGTTCCCCGCGCTTCGGCATGCGGCCGACCCCGACCCGCTGCGCGCCGCGCTGGACGCCCTGTCCGACGCCATCGCCACGTACGGCAGCGCCTACCCGGCCCTTCTCGCCGAAGTCCGCCGCGAGTTCAGCCTCCCGGGCTGAGCTCCACCTCGCCGTACAGCGCCGCCGGCGCCCCCGTGTGCAGCGCCCAGTAGCGATCGCCATACGACCAGTGCCACCACTCGGTCCCGTAATTGACCAGCCCGGCCCCACCCAGCGCCGCCCCCAGCAGCTCCCGGTTCTCCCGCGCCCCGGCCCCGATGTTGGGAGCCGCCGTGTAGCAAGCCCCCTCGCTCTCCTCCGGATTGGCGTTCACCCGCGTCCCCATGTCGAGCTGCGCGCCGTCCGCGTCCGCCAGCGTCAGGTCCACCGCCGCCCCCGCCGAGTGCGGCGCGATCTCCGGCGGCGATACGTAGCGGCTCGCCGCCGTGTGCACCCGCTCCTCCGGCCACTCCGGATTCGCGGCCCGCAACTCGGCGGCGTACGACGCGAAATACCGCCGCTGCAGCGCCGGCGGCCGATACCCCTCGATGAACAGCAGCCGCAGCCCGTCCGGCAGCTTCCGCTCCGCCTCCACCAGCCGTTCCACCACGCCCGTACGCAGCCGCGCGAAGGCCGCCGCGGCATCGGCGCGGTAGTCGCTCACCAGCAGCCCCGCATCCCGGACATCCACCAGCGGCGCACCGCACTCCGCCACCGGAATCGACGTGACCCGCGGGTCGGACATGAGAATGACGTCAGTGCTCATCCGCCAACAAGATCATGCCGCCCCCGGCGACACCAGCCCCGTCTCGTAGGCCATCACCACCGCCTGCGCCCGGCTGGCCAGGTCCAGCTTGGCCATGGTGCGGTTGAGATGCGTCTTGACCGTGGCCTCGCTGATGAAAAGCCGGTCGGCGATCTCCAGGTTCGACATGCCGCGCGCCGTCAGCCGCAGCACCTCCGTCTCGCGGGCGGTCAGCCCGGCGAGTTGGGCATGGTCCGCCGGCAGCGACGGCGCTTCCGGCTCCCGCTCCACGAAGGCCTCCACCAACCGCCGGGTGACGCTCGGCGCGAAGAGCGTGTCGCCGCCGGCGACCGCCGCGACCGCCGCCAGCAGCCGCTCCGGCCCTGTGTCCTTGAGCAGAAAGCCCGACGCCCCGGCGCGCAGCGCGTGGTAGACGTATTCGTCCAGGTCAAAAGTGGTGAGGACCAGCACCCGCGGCGGCGGCTCCGCCGATCCCGCCGCCTCCGCCAGGATGCGCTCGATCGCCGTGATGCCGTCCATCCCGGGCATCCGGATGTCCATCAGGATTACGTCAGGACGGGTGCGCTTCGCCTCGGCGATGGCCTCCTCGCCGTCCCCGGCCTCCGCGACGACCTCGATGTCCGCGGCCGTACGGAGCAGGCCCACGATCCCGGCACGGATCAGGAACTGGTCGTCGACCACGAGCACCCGAGTCGTCATCCGCCGCGAACAGCTCCTTTATTGGCCCTCATTGCCCGCTGCCATCGCAGAAGTCGGCAGCGTGAGCCGGACGCCGAACCCCCCTTCGGGGCGCGGACCGACGGCCACGGTTCCGCCGTAGAGCTTCGCGCGCTCGCGCATACCAATCAAGCCGTGCCCGGTGCCTGTGACGCGTTCGTCGACAGGTGTGGCCGAAACCGCACCCACGCCGTCGTCGGTGATGCTCACCTGCAGCTGATGCGGCAGGTACAGCACACTCACCTGCGCACTGGCAGGGCGCGCGTGCTTCAGCACATTCGTCAGCGCCTCCTGCACGATCCGGTACGCGCACAGCTCGATCCCCGGCGGCAGCGGCCGCACCTCCCCGCGCACGCTCAGCTCCACCGGCACCCCGCCCGCCCGCACCCGCTCGACCACCTCGCCGAGACCGTCGAGCGCGGGCATCGGCGTGTACGGTTCGTCGCCGCTCGCGGACCCGATGACCCCCGACCGCAGCAGCGTCAGCATCCGCCGCATCTCCTCCAGCGCCTCGCTGCTGGTGTCCTCGATGACGGCGAGCGAGTCGGCGGCGGTGGCGGGGTCCGTACGGAAGACATAGCGGGCGAGGCCCGACTGCACCGCGATCACGGACATGTGGTGCGCGATGACATCGTGCAGCTCGCGGGCGATCCGCGCCTGCTCGTCGGCGACCGCGCGGCGGGCCTTCTCGTCCTGTTCGCGGCGGAGTTGGGCGGTGAGCTCCGCGAGCCGCTCGCCGCGCTCCGCCGACTGCCGGGCACGGGCGCCGAAGCGGACCAGCACCGAAGGGAAGACGGCCGCCTGCGCCACCACGGCCGGCATCGAGCCGCGCGGGCTGACCACGCCCCCGAAGATCCACACCCCGGCCACCAGCGCCGCGCAGCCGGCGGCGGTACGGAGCGGGCGCATCGAGGCGACGGTGTAGATGGCCATCAGCGGCGCCAGGCTGTTCACGGCGGGCCAGAAACCGGCCCCCACGTACGCCGCCCACAGCAGGCAGATGACGGCGCAGACCGCGACAGGGCGGCGGCGGCGCACGGCGATCGGCAGGTTGATCAGGCAGGTCAGGACGTAACCCCACGCGCTCAGCGGCGGATAGCCCTCGCTGGGCCGCTGCTCGCCCAGCAGCAGGGCGCAGACGAGGAAGCCGAGCGCCAGAGCCACGTCCACGGCCTGCGGATGCCGGGACAGCCGGGATATCGGGGTGGGCGGCCGCATCGCCGCAGCGTATCGACGGCCCGGCGGCCGCGGCGTCAATCGGTCGGCGTACCGCGGAAGTTGTACGCAACCGCGCCCGTACGACGAGGGTCACGGCGAATCCCCAACCAGGACGGGACGACCGCCCCGGACACCATCCGTACCTTGGAATCACTGCACAACAGGCGGCCCACGGGGGAAACACGGGGGACCGGCCGCCACGGAGGGCCGCGGGCCGGCTGGGGGAACGCACGGGGGAAGCCCGGCCCGCGGACCGCCCTCCACACCGGAGGGCGGTCCGGGTCAGCCCTTCACGCAGACGACCTGCTTGAGCTTCGCCACCACCTCGACCAGGTCCCGCTGCTGGTCGATGACCTGCTCGATCGGCTTGTACGCGCCCGGGATCTCGTCCACCACGCCGGAGTCCTTACGGCACTCGACGCCGCGGGTCTGCTCCTCCAGGTCGCGGGCGGTGTAGCGCTTCTTGGCCGCGGTACGGCTCATCCGGCGACCCGCGCCGTGCGAGGCGGAGTTGAAGGAGTCGGCATTGCCGAGGCCGCGGACGATGTACGAGCCGGTGCCCATGGAGCCCGGGATGATCCCGTAGTCGCCGCCGCCCGCGCGGATCGCGCCCTTGCGGGTGACGAGCAGGTCCATGCCCTCGTAGCGCTCCTCGGCCACGTAGTTGTGGTGGCAGGAGATGACGTCGTCGAAGGTGACCTTGGCCTTCTTGAACTCCTTGCGCACCACGCCCTGCAGCAGCGCCATCATCACCGCGCGGTTGCGCTTGGCGTACTCCTGCGCCCAGAACAGGTCGCGCCGGTACGCCGCCATCTGCGGGGTGTCCGCGATGAAGACGGCGAGGTCGCGGTCGACCAGGCCCTGGTTGTGCGAGAGCTGCTGCGCGACGCCGATGTGGTGGTCGGCGAGCTCCTTGCCGATGTTGCGGGAGCCGGAGTGCAGCATGAGCCAGACATTGTCGGACTCATCCACACAAACTTCCACGAAGTGATTTCCGCCCCCGAGCGTCCCCAACTGCCCGTGCGCCCGGCTCTCCCGCGGCTTCACCGCCTCCGCAAGCTCGTCGAAGCCCGTCCAGAAGTCGTCCCACCCCTGCGCCGACAGCCCGTAAAGCTGCGCCGGATCCACCGGCTCGCCATGCATCCCGCGGCCGACCGGGATCGCCTGCTCGACCTTGGAGCGCAGCCGGGACAGGTCCCCCGGCAGGTCGTTGGCGGTCAGCGAGGTCTTCACCGCGCTCATGCCGCAGCCGATGTCCACGCCGACCGCCGCCGGGCAGACCGCGCCGCGCATCGCGATCACCGAGCCGACGGTGGCGCCCTTGCCGTAATGCACGTCGGGCATCACCGCGAGGCCCTTGATCCAGGGCAGCGTGGCGACATTGCGCAGCTGCTGCATCGCGGAGTCCTCGACCCCGGCCGGGTCGGTCCACATGCGGATCGGCACCTTGACGCCGGGCACCTCTACGTACGACACAAGTCCCCCTAATAGTGCTTGCACGCAAGAAAACGGAAATATCCGGTGCAACGCCGTCGGGTCGGTCACACGACCGGCACAACCAGCAACACGTGCGATAAACATTGTGTCCACCGGCAACTTTGCCGGGGCAACAGCTTTTCCACCCAAAGACCCAGCCAAGCGGGACGAAGGGAGCGATTTCGTGCCGAACGTGCAGCGCAGATCGGGCCGCCTCGGCGGCGCCGTCGCGGCCGCGGCCGCCTTCTCGACGCTCGCGCTGGCGCTCGCCGGCTGCACCGGCTCCGGCGGCAACGGCCTGGTGGACGACGGCGAGGACAGCGGCACGGCGTCGTCGCCCAGCGCCGCCTCCTCCGGGAAGTACCGCACCCTCCCCGAGGCCTGCGCCTCCGTGGACTCGGGGCAGCTCAGCGACCTGCTGCCCGGCGCCGAATCCGCGGACGCCGCCGACGACGGCAACGCCTCACCGGGCGCCGACGCCGAGGGCAAGGCCCCGTCGGAGGCGCTCGCCGGGAAGCCGATCCTGACGTACGACAGCCAGCGCCGGGCCGGCTGCGAGTGGCAGACCGAGTCGGCGCAGGGGCAGCACCAGCTGAAGGTCAGGTTCGAGCGCGTCGTCAGCTACAACGACAACCTCAGCGACGACGACCGGGCGGCCGAGGTCTTCCTCTCCCGCGCCGAGAAGCACGGCTTCGACCCGGCGTCCTCCACCGTCCCGACCGAGGAGCCGACGGCGGGCGACGACGCCTCGGGTTCCGGCGACCCGTCGCCGTCCGAGTCCGGCTCCACCGGCTCCGCGGACCCGTCCCTGGCGGCCCCGCGCGCGCTCGAGGATCTGGGCGACGAGGCCTTCCTGGACGACGACGCCTCGGCCGCGGACACCAGCGCCCGCCGCGACGTCACTGTGGTATTCCGCACCTCCAACGTCGTCGTGACCGTCGAGTACGGGCAGTCCCTGACCACCCCGAATCGCATTCCGGCCCCCGCTGACCTGCAGGGCAAGGCCGAGGACGTAGCCGAGCAGCTGGCTGAGGACCTCACGGAGTGACGCGGAGCGCTACGCTCGCGAATTGGCCTTACGGCCCCGTACGTCCGCAGAATCCCCCTAGCCTGACCTACGGTCCCCAAGAGTTAGCGAAGGAAGCATGCACCGCTCAGCCCACCGACTGACCCGCATACTGGCCGCCTCCGCGGCCGTGCCCGCGATACTCCTCGCGACCGGCTGCTCCATGCTGGGCGGCGGGGACGACGGCTCCGGCTCCGAGTCGACGCCCTCGCAGAAGCCGGAGGCGACGCCGACCGTGAAGGCGGCGAAGTACAGCAAGCTGCCGGACGCCTGCTCCTCGATCCCGGAGAAGACGGTCAAGGCCCTCGTCCCGAAGGTGAAATCCCCCTCCGGCACCGCCGTGAAGTCCTCCGACGCCGCCGCCCGCGGCGGCTGCACCTGGTCCGGCCTCGACGACAACGGCCTGAAGGGCTCCGACTTCCGCTGGCTCGACGTCTCCTTCCAGCGCTACGAGTCCGACACCGCGCTCGGCACCGGCGAGAAGCGCGCGGAGGCCTTCTTCAAGAAGCAGACCGCCGCGCTGGCGAAGCCGGAGGGCGGCAAGGACGTCGGCACGGGCCGCGCCGAGGGCATCGGCGACGAGGCGGCGACCGTCTCGTACAAGGAGACCAAGGACAAGGAGACCTACGTCAACCAGACGGTCATCGCCCGTACAGCCAACGTCGTGGTCACGGTGAACTACAACGGCGCCGGCCTGCAGGGCGCCAAGGACCCGAAGTCCGCCGACCTGCTGAAGGACGCCCAGCAGGCGCTCGCGTCCGCGGTGAGCGCTGTCAAGTAACCCAGGGAGCGGCTGCGCGCCGCCGCACAACTGTGCGAGGCTATGCGCTGCATCAGCGACCTGGGAGGGACCGAAGCGGTGGCCGCGGTAAAGCTGAACCGGACACACCGGATACTGATCACGATCGTGGTCCTGGGCGCCGTCGTCATCGCGGCGATCGGCTTCGCGGGCTCGTACGCCGCGGTGCGGGAGCTCGCCGAGGACAAGGGCTTCGGCCGGTTCGCGGTCTTCTTCCCGATCGGCATCGACGCCGGGATCATGGTGCTGCTGGCGCTGGATCTGCTGCTGACCTGGATCCGGATCCCGTTCCCGCTGCTGCGGCAGACCGCCTGGCTGCTGACGGCGGCCACGATCGCGTTCAACGGCGCGGCCGCGTGGCCGGACCCGCTGGGCGTCGCGATGCACGCGATCATCCCGGTGCTGTTCGTCATCTCGGTCGAGGCCGCCCGGCATGCCATCGGCCGGATCGCCGACATCACCGCCGACAAGCACATGGAGGGCGTGCGGATCAGCCGCTGGCTGCTCGCCTTCCCCTCCACCTTCCTGCTGTGGCGCCGGATGAAGCTCTGGGAGCTCAGGTCGTACGACGAGGTGATCCGCCTCGAGCAGGACCGCCTCGTCTACCGCGCCCGGCTGCGCGCGAAGTACGGCCGCGGCTGGCGCCGCAAGGCACCGGTCGAGTCGACGATGCCGCTGAAGCTGGCGAAGTACGGCGTCCCGTTGTCGGAGACCGGCCCCGCGGGCCTCTCGGCGGCGGGCATCGCCCCGGCGGGCCCCGACGTCAGCGCGATCCCGGCCCAGCGCCGCCCGCGCGAGCGGCACGCGCTCGCGGCGGGCGGGGGGCCGCGGGGGGACGGGGAGCCGGCGAGTTGGCAGGAGGCGGGTAGGCAGGAGGCGGGTACGCAGGTCGCGGGTGCACAGGCCGCGGGTACGCAGGTCGCGGGTGCACAGGCCGCGGGTACGCAGGTCGCGGGTGCACAGGCCGCGGGTACGCAGGTCGCGGG